>JACDQK010000156.1 GCA_015657645.1 Novosphingobium sp. | reverse complement strand
GAAGGGAGTAGGGCGTTCAATCTCATCTGATGAGCGGAGCTGCCGCAGGAGCGCCTGTCCGATAGCCGGTCTCGGCCATGGCCGGATCGCAGCGCGCCTTCGACATGACGGTCGAGTACACCCGTGACCGCAAGGCTTTCGGCAAGCCGATCCTCGATTTCCAGAACAGCCGCTTCGTGCTGGCCGATCTCAAGGCCAAGCTGCAGGTCGGCTGGGCGCACCTTGACTGGGCCCTGGCCCGCCACCTTAAGAAGGAACTAACCCCCGAGGAAGGCGCCGCCGCCAAGCTGTGGCACACCGACCTGCAGTGGGAAGTGATGGACAAATGCCTGCAGCTGTTCGGCGGGGCAGGCTACATGAACGAGTATCCGATCGCCCGGATGTGGCGCGCGCGCGTGTCACCCGGATCTTCGGCGGCACCAACGAGATCATGAAGGAGCTGATCGGGCGCAAGCTCTGATCATGCTTTGGTGACACAGAAAAGGCGGGGCACCGGATCTCGGCGCCCCGCCTTTTCTTTGGCCGCGTTCCGGCTCAGTTGGTGCGGATGCGCTTGTCCGGCACAATCCGGACACGCTTGTCGGGCACCACGCGGCGCGGGATATAGCGCTTGGCCGGACGGGCGACGGGCACCCATTCTTCGATAACCGTGGTTTCTTTGCAATCCTGCCGCGGTGCGGCCGGGGCCGCCACAGTGGTCATGGCGACCGGCACCATCACCATCATCGGCTGCACGGCATAGCCATAGGTCATCTGGCCGTGCGGGTAGCCATAGCCATAGTTGCCATAGCCCTGACCGTAGCTGGCCATGTAGCGATCCAGATAGCTCTCGCAGTAATCGCGCGCGCGGCGGCGGTCGGACGAATCGCCGATAGCGGCGCCAGCGACGGCACCAGCAACGCCGCCAACCACAGCGCCCACCGTGCGGTTGCCGCGGCCGGCAATGGCGCTACCAGCCACTCCGCCGACCAGGCCGCCCAGCACGCCGCCGGTCACCTTGCCCTGCCGCCAAGCGCTGGCGGCATTCGCTGAGCCAGTCAGCCCGGGCCTCTTCCCAGGCGACGCGATCCTGACCTGAGTGGCCCATCGGCATCGCGCCCGGTCCGGCCGGCATCGGGGGCAGCGGGGCAGGCTGGCTATGGGCTGCCGAGGCTGGCTTCCATTCGGGCAGCGGATCATTGACCGTGTCACCGAAGACGCGGCCTTCGGCGTCGGTCGCCGGCTGATCGGCCGCGAGGGCCGGAACGGCGAGGCCAGCCAGCCCGGCCGCTAGAACGAAATGAAGCGCTTGCGCACGCGATGACATTGGCGATCCCCTGCTATGCCGAGGCGATTCCCGGCCTTAACCTGGAATTTAGCATCGCACCGCCCGGAAAACCAAGCGCGGTGGGGCACTTGTGACTCGCCTGTCCCGTTTCGGAGCAAGCCGGAGCGATTAGATTGCGGCGGCGATCGCCTGAGCCAGCGCCTCGATCCCGGCGGCATCCTCGGCGTCGAACCGCGCGGGTTCGGGGCTGTCGAGATCGATCACGGCGATCACCCGCCCATCGCGCCAGACCGGCACGACCAGCTCGGACCGGCTGTCGGCATCGCAGGCAATGTGGCCGGGAAAGGCGTGCACGTCAGGCACCAGTTGCGTCTGACCTGTGGCCAGCGCCGCGCCGCACACGCCCTGGCCTGATGCTATGCGGATGCAGGCGGTCTTGCCCTGAAACGGTCCGAGCACCAGCCCGCCATCGACTGTGCGATAGAACCCGGCCCAGTTGAGCCGCGGCAGGAACTGCCAGATCAGCGCCGCGAGGTTCGCCATGTTGGCCACCCCGTCGGGCTCGTCATGGATCAGCGCACGCGCAGCCTCAACGAGGTCGGCGTAAAGTTCGGGCTTGGGCTGGTTCGGATCGGGGGCAAAGGCAAACATCGTGTAGCCATAGGGCAAAGCAGTCCGTGCCAAAAGCTCCCCCCGTCAAAAGGTCCATTGTCCGCAGGCCCCGGGCCGCTTATCACTCATACCATGTCCAGAACCCGCAAGTGGCTGCTCGGCAGCCTTGTCGTCCTCGTCGTGATCTTTATCGCTGGCTATGTGCTCACTCGGCCGACCCCGGCCAAGCACACGCCGGACGAGCTGTCGGGCCGCGATCCCCTGATCGTGGAGCCACAGGTCGAGAACTTCCCTTCGATCCGGATTGCCAAGCCGGTTGGCTGGGCGGCGAATGAAGCGCCGGCCCCGGCCAAAGGCCTCGTCGTCAACCGCTTTGCCGACGGACTTGACCATCCCCGCGTAATTCTGCTGCTGCCGAACGGTGACGTCATTGCGGCGGAGGCCGATGCGCCCAAGGGCAACCTGGGCAGCGGGCTAGAGGCGATGGTCGCCAAGCTGCTGATGGGCGGCGCCGGGGCGCAGCAAGGTTCGCCCGACCGGCTGGTGCTGCTGCGCGATGCCGATGGTGACGGGAAGGCCGAAGAACGCCACGTCCTGCGTCAGGGCAACGGCCTTGCCTCGCCCTCGGGCCTCGGCTGGCGCGATGGCACGCTCTATGTCGCCAACCACGATGCCGTGTTGTCCTTCGCTTATCAGCTCGGTGAGACCGCGCTGGCGGGAGCACCGAAGAAACTGATGGACCTGCCACCCTCTGGCAACCACTGGATGCGCAACCTGGTGCTGAGCACCGATAGCGCCAAGCTCTACGTCGCGGTCGGTTCGGCATCGAACATCGCCGAAAAAGGCTTCGAGATCGAACAGGGCCGCGCCGCGATCTGGGAGCTCGATCTCAAGTCCGGCCGCGCCCGCCAGTTTGCGCAGGGCCTGCGCAATGCCAACGGGATGGACTGGAACCCTTCGACCGGTGAACTGTGGACCGTGGTCAACGAGCGCGACATGCTCGGCCCGGATCTGGTGCCGGATTACCTGACTAACGTGCCGGTCGGCGCGCACTATGGCTGGCCTTGGCTCTACTGGAAGAAGTACGACGATGATCGTGTCGTCGGCCTGCCGCCAGACTTCATCGACGAGTACGTCCGTAAGCCGGAGTACGGCCTGGGTGCGCACATGGCCCCGCTTGGTCTGGCCTTCCTGCGCGGCGGCGAGAAGATGGGCCCGGCCTTCACCAACGGCGCCTTCATCGCCCGCCACGGTTCCTGGAACCGCGAGCCGCTGGCTGGCTATGACGTGGTCTTTGTGGCCTTCGATGCTAACGGCAACCCGCAGGGCAAGCCGGTGCCGGTGCTGACCGGGTTCCTCAGCGGCGCGAAGGAAACGCGCGGGCGGCCGACCTGGGTCGCCTTCGACAAGACCGGCGCGCTGCTGGTGACCGACGATACCGCCGGGATCGTCTGGCGCGTGTCAGCTCCGGGCGCTGCCGCTGGTCCGGCAGTAAAGCCGGTGGTGACGGCGCGGATGCCGCTCAGCGCGAGCTCGATGGCAATCTGGAGGCGCAGTACCGCGCCGGGTTCAGGCAGACTGGCGGCCAGTAAAGGTCAGAGCGACTGGCCGGTCCGTCCGGCCAGTTCGGTGACGAATTGCCAGGCGACGCGGCCCGATCGGGCGCCGCGGCGCTTGGCCCATTCGAGCGCTTCATTCTGGTCCCACTCCAGACCCAGGCCGACGCAATAGCCATCGACGATGGCGAGGTAATCGTCCTGGCTGCAGGCGTGGAATCCGATCGACAGGCCGAAGCGGTCCGCCAGCGCCAGCTTGTCATCCACCGCATCGCGCGGGTTGATCGGATCGTCCTGCTCGCTGGCGTGGCGCGGCACGATCGCGCGGCGGTTGGCGGTCACGGCCAGGCGGACATTGGCCGGGCGGGCATCGACTCCACCTTCGAGCCAGGAGCGCAAGGCGCGCGGCCCTTCGCTGTCGTCATCGGCAAAGCCCAGGTCATCGATGAAAACCAGAAAGCGCCGCTGTTCGGCGCCGAGCGCGCCGAACAACCGGGGCAGGGCGGCAAAGGCATCGGGCGCAACTTGCACCAGCGCCAGCGAACCGGGATCCTGTCCCTGGGCAGAGATCACGCTGGCGCGGAGCAAGGCCGACTTGCCCATCCCGCGCGCACCCCACAGCAGCATGTCATGCGCGGCGTGGCCGGCCGCGAGCCGCGCGACGTTGGCCGTGACCAGCGCTTTCTGCGCATCGATCCCCTTAAGGAGGTCAAGTGCCGGTGCAGCCAGCTGGGTGACCGGACGCGCGCCGGTCTGATCCCAGACATAGGCCGGGGCCGCATTCCAGTCGGGCATGGCGGGCATGGCGCCTGCCAACCGCTCCAGCGCATCGGCGATGCGGGCCAGCGGGTCGCCCTGGTCCTTCATCCGGCCAGCGCCTCGGCATCGAGCGCGTAGAGCAGGCCCGCTCCGGCGGTCGCCTGGGCCTTCAGCCCGCGCGCTTCGCTGGCAATGTGGTCCGCGAAGTAGCGGGCGACCACGGCCTTGGCCTTGGCCTGCGGAGTGTCCTCGCCAGCCAATGCGCGGGCTTGCCGCTGGAGCTGCCACCCGGCCACGGCCACTGCGCTCATCGTGCAGAACGGCACGCTGCCGGCGAGGCGGTCATCGAGGCTGGCCTCGCTCGCCATCCACTGCGCGATTGCCGTGCAATCGGCGGCTAGTGCGGCCAGTTCGGGGGCATCGGCGCAATCGCGCGCGATTCCGCGAAAAGCGACGTCAGAACGCCACCTTGTTCATAGCCCAGCTTGCGGGTGACCAGATCAGCCGCCTGGATCCCGTTGGTGCCTTCGTAGATCGGCGCAATCCGGGCGTCTCGATAGTGCTGGGCCGCGCCGGTTTCCTCGACAAAGCCCATCCCGCCATGGATCTGCACCCCCAGGCTGGCAACCTCGCAGCCGATGTCGGTACCCCAGGCTTTGAGCATCGGCACCAGGCAATCGGCGCGCAGCTGCGCGGCCGTGTCGCCCAAGGCGCCGCGATCGACCTGGCCGGCGGTGTAATAGAGCAGCGCGCGCGAGCCTTCAGTCAGCGCGCGCATCCGCAGCAGCATCCGCCGCACGTCGGGATGCTCGATGATCGCCACCGGCTCGCGTCTAGATCCGCCAGCGCGGGCCGACTGGACGCGGTCGCGGGCATAGTACCGCGCCTGCTGTAGGGCGCGCTCGGCAATCTGCACGCCCTGGTTGCCGACGTTGATGCGGGCCGAGTTCATCATCGTGAACATCGCCTTCAGGCCCTCGTTCTCATGCCCGACCAGCTCGCCAATGCAGTCGTCATTGTCGCCGAAGCTCATCACGCAGGTCGGGCTGGCCATGATCCCCAGCTTGTGTTCGATCGACACGCAGCGCAGGTCATTGCGCGGACCCAGCGAACCATCGGGCTTGACCAGGTACTTCGGCACCACGAACAGCGAGATGCCGCGGCTGCCTGCTGGCGCACCGGGCGTGCGGGCCAGGACCAGGTGGACGATATTGCCCGCCAGGTCGTGCTCGCCCCAGGTGATGAAGATCTTGGTGCCCTTGATCGACCAGGTCCCGTCACCGCGCGGAGTGGCCGTAGTGCGCAGCGCGCCGACGTCCGATCCGGCCTGCGGCTCGGTCAGGTTCATCGTCCCCGACCATTCGCCGCTGACCAGCCTGGGCAGATAGAGTGCCTGCTGGTCAGCGGTGCCGTGATGGGCCAACGCCTCGATCGCGCCGACGGTCAGCATCGGCAGCAGCGAGAAGGCCATGTTCGCCGCGCCGAGGTTCTCAAGCACATTGGCGGCGAGGGTGAAGGGCAGGCCTTGACCGCCATGGGCTTCGTCACCCGCCACGGCATTCCAGCCTTGCTCGACATAGGCGCGATAAGCTTCAGCAAAGCCGTCGGGCAGAGTGACCGTGCCATTGGCCAGCTTGGCGCCTTCAAGATCGCCCTTGCGGTTGAGCGGCGCAAATTCCCCGGCGGCGAACTGGCCGATGCCTTCGACGATCGCTTCGACCATGTCGGGGCTGGCAGCAGTAAAGCGCGGATGCTTGGCCAGCTCATCAATCCCGGCGTTGACGCGGATGGCGAGGACCTGATCGGCAGTGGGGGCAGTGAAATCCATGTCGCGCTCTTGCTTTCCCTTGGCTTTGCAGCTTCTCGCCTATAGCGGGAGGCGCATGGCCGACAAGCATGAAGCCGCACAGATCCGCGCCGCCGATCCCGCCGGGATCGCTGCGGCGGTGCAGCTGCTGCAGGCTGGCGGGCTGGTCGCGCTGCCGACCGAGACGGTCTACGGCCTCGCCGCCCGAGCTGACCGGGCCGTGTCGGTCGCAGCGATCTACCGGGCCAAGGGCCGACCGGACTTCAACCCGCTGATCGTTCATGTCCCTTCGGTCGAGGTGGCGCGGGATCTGGCCGAGCTCGATGACCGGGCCGAAGCATTGGCGGCGGCATTCTGGCCTGGAGCACTGACCCTGGTCCTGCCGTTGCGCCCGGACGCCGCGATTGCGCCAGCAGTCACCGCCGGCTTGCCGACCATCGCCCTGCGCTGTCCGGCACACCCGGTGATGCGCGGCGTGCTCGCCGCAAGCGGATTGCCGTTGGCTGCGCCTTCCGCCAACCGCAGCGGCGGGGTCAGTCCGACGCGGGCTGAGCATGTCGCGGCCTCGCTGGGCGATGCCGTTCCGTTGATCCTTGATGGCGGCGCCTGCGCGGCCGGCCTTGAATCGACTATCGTTGCCCTGCGCGAAGGCGGCGCCTGGCAGGTGCTGCGGCCCGGTCCAATCACCGAGGCCGAGATTTCCGCCATTCTCGGGCGCGGGCCGGACGCCGTGACGTCAGCCGCGATCGAGGCGCCGGGGCAGCTCGCCAGCCACTATGCGCCGGGCAAGCCAGTGCGGCTCAATGCCAATGGTGCCGAGCTGGATGAATTCCTGATCGGGTTCGGGCCGATTGCTGGCGATTTATCGTTGTCAGCTGCGGGCGATCTCGCCGAGGCGGCTGCCGGTCTATATGCGGCGCTCCACGCCGGGGCGGCATCTTCCAGGCTGCGGATCGCCGTTGCGCCCATCCCAGACCAGGGTATTGGCGCGGCGATCAATGACCGGCTGCGCCGCGCGGCGGCCTGATCAGTCGCGCTCGTAGGGCACGCTCGGCATCAGCGCGCGCATTTCGGCATAGGCCTGATCGGCCTTGCGGCAGGCTTCGTCGCTCCCGCGTTCGCACTTGGCTGATTGCTTACGGTATTCGCGATCGAGTTCGCCCAGGCGCTCTTCGCGGCGTCGGATCTCGCGGCCGCGCTGCTGATCGCGCTCCGAATCGCTGGTGGTCATCACATCGACCACCGTGCTGCCGGCTTCGAGCGCCCGCGAGGTGCCGCGAACCGGCGCCGAGGCCAGATCAATCGCTGCACCGGCAACGCCGCAGCCTGGCAAGGCCAGCATGGCTGGAATCAGAATCAGTTTCTTCGACATGAAAAGCCCCCGGCGCGATCAGGATCGGATGATCCTGACCGCGCTTGGGTTAGCCGGAGATGAACCGGCTTTACTTGGCCGCTTCGCTGGCCGGGGCTGCGCCGTTGCCGGGTTCGCAGACCAGCTTGCCCGAACCCATCGATTCGACCGTGCAGCGCGCGCGGCCGCGGACTGTAACGCTGCCCGAACCCATGATCTTGGCCTTGACCTCGCCATCGCTGGCGAAGGCGGAGTTGCCTGACCCGGCAATAGTCAGATCGGCCTTGTCGGTCTTGAGCGCGTCCATCGCCGCCGAGCCGCTGCCGACGATGTTGACATCAAGCGCAGCAACATTGCCTGCGCCGCGGTAAGAGCCTGACCCGGCAATGGTCAGATCCAGCTTGTCGCCGGCGACGTTGGGGGTTTCGATATCGCCCGAACCGGCGATGGTGACCTTGGCGTCCTTGGCCAGGGCGGCGGCATTGATCTTGCCCGATCCGGCCATGGTCAGCGTCTTGGGCGCAGGCATGGTCACGTTGACCACAGCTTTGCCCCCCTCGCGGTCCGAATCGAAGCTCTTGCCTTCGCGCAGCACGCCGAGCGTGCCGTCCTTGAGCGTGAAGCGGAGCTTGTCGGTCACCGCCTTGTCGCCTTCGACCGTGATCGCCAGCTTGTCGCCCTGGGTGACGCGGACCTCGTCCGGGCCAAGCAGGACCAGTTCCTCGGGCGGGGTGCCGGTCATGTCGATTTCGGCGAGCGGCTTGCCCTTTTCGCCGTTGATCGAGACGTTGCCGTCGCAGGCTGACAGCCCGGCGGCCATGGCCACGGCGATGATCGGCCCGAGAGCCCGGAAGAACCTGTCAAACTTCATGGCGAGTCTCCTGCGCAATGTGTGTTGTCGATATAATACAGCATGGCGCTTTCGACAAGGGGCATGGTGCAAGCAACGAAAAAAGGGCCGCTTCCTCGCGGAAACGGCCCTCCTCGGTGATTCGGTTGCTGCCGGTCAGGCGCTGGCCGCCTCGGCGTAGTACTTCGGCGCATGTTCGTTGAGGATCGCCAGGATCTTCTTGAGCGCCGCCGGCTCGTCGGTCTTTTCCATAGCAGCCAATTCGCGTGCCAGGCGCGACGAGGCGGCTTCGAAGATCTGCCGTTCCGAATAGGACTGTTCCGGCTGGTCATCGGCGCGGAACAGATCGCGAGTCACTTCGGCGATCGACACCAGGTCGCCCGAATTGATCTTCGCTTCGTATTCCTGGGCGCGGCGCGACCACATGGTGCGCTTGACCTTGGGCTTGCCCTTCAGCGTGTCGAGCGCTTCGCGCAGCGTCTTGTCGCTGGACAGCTTGCGCATGCCGATCGCTTCAACCTTGTTGGTCGGAACGCGGAGCGTCATCCGCTCCTTCTCGAAGCGCAGGACATAGAGTTCGAGTTTCATGCCGGCGATTTCCTGCTCGAGCAGTTCGATCACCCGGCCAACACCATGCTTGGGATAAACGACGTAGTCACCAACATCGAAGGCGTGCGCCTTGGAAGCCATGTATCGTCCTTTCATGCGGCGGGAAGGTTACCCGTCGAACCGGACAGCGGCGTGGAATACCAGTCCCGGCACCGGCCCTTGCAGGCTGGTACCGTGTTTCCCCCATCCGTGTTCGCAGTCCCGCCTAGCCAATGATTGCCACGCAACCGGGGCAGTGCGCTCCGGAAGTCGGACGATTATATAGCATGTCGGCAACAAAATTACCAGACCGCAGAATTCGGCGCTCTGACAAGCGGTTCCGCCGTCAGCCGAGGATCAGGTAAGATGCAAGAAATGCAATCGATTCGCACTGCTGGCGCGAAGGATCAGTCGCCTTCACCCGGTTCGGGCGAAAAGTACTTGTCGAACTTGCCGTCCTCACCCTTGTGCTCGTCGGCGTCGGCCGGCGTTTCCTTCTTGGTGGTGAGGTTGGGCCATTCGGCCGAGTACTTGGCGTTGAGCTCAAGCCACTGCTCCAGGCCCGATTCGGTATCGGGCAGGATCGCTTCGGCCGGGCATTCCGGTTCGCACACGCCGCAGTCGATGCATTCGCTGGGGTTGATCACCAGCATGTTCTCGCCTTCATAGAAGCAGTCGACGGGGCAGACCTCTACACAGTCCATGTACTTGCACTTGATGCAGGCGTCGGTGACGACATAGGTCATGGCAGTCAGGTCCCCTAAGGCGTGTTGTTGTTATCTGCTGCTATGGGATTTGCGGCGCGCTCGTCAAGCGTGCGGTAACAGGCAATTGCTTCTTCTGCCGGCCCGCGGCGCGCCGGAACGGCAATAAGTTCGATCACGCGCACCCCGGATCGGGCCGGAACGGTCAGGACATCGCCGACGCCGACGGCTGCGCTGGGCTTTTCGATCCGCCGCCCGTTGAGGCGGAAATGTCCTTCGGAGACCCAGTCATGCGCCAGGGTGCGGCTCGGCGCGAGGCGCAGGAACCAGAGCAACTTGTCGATCCTCAAGCGACGAGTCCTGCCAGGGCGGCGAAGGCCCCATGGGCGGGCGCCGCGCCGGGCCGTACTGCCGGCGCCTCGCGCCGCACCGGCCGCCAGCGCCAGCGGGGCGGGGGAAGCGGGCCAAAGGCACCCGGCGGCAAGGGATGCGGCATGATCGGGTGGAACCCGGCCTGGCGCAGCAGCTGCGCATAGGCCGGAGTGGCGAGGCCCATCGAGATCGCCAGCGCCGGATCGAGCACAACCGGCTTGCCGCCGCGCGCTGCGCGCAGGCCATGTGCGGCGTGCAGCAGCTTTTCAGCCATGTCGAGCCGCAGCGCCTGCTTGCCAAGGCTGCGGTAACCCGGCGGTGGCGCTCCCTTGCCGGCCAGCGCCAACACGGGCGGCATGGCCGGATGCGGGGTGGCAAGGTTCCTGCTGCGCACTGCCTGAAGCGTGCGCCAGGCCGCCAGCGGGGCGGGCCGCAGCATGGCAGGGACGAAGATGTCGAGCGCGCCGACCTGCACCTTCAACCGGCGCAGCAGCTGCCGCTGCGCGGCGCTAAGCGCATCGACGCCTGATCCGGCGCGGGGCACCATCCCGCCATCCTCGACCAGACGAATCAGCAGTGCGCGCAGTTCGGGCCCACCAGCGGCATCGCGGCTGGCGGCTTCAAGCTTGCGCAGCGGATCGAGCGGTTGCAGCGCGTGCTCCAGCCAGCCGGCCAATGCCTGTTCCAGTTCGCGCCGGGCCGGTAGTGGCAGCGCGGACAAAGCCGGATCCAGCAACAATCCAGGCGCGAGCAATGATTTTCCGGGCGCCAAACGGGCGATGCGCTCACCTTCCCAGTCGAGATTGGATCCGGACAGGACCAGATCGACGGCTTCGCCTGCGACCAAGGCTCCAGTCAGCTTGCTGGCTCGCTCCGCCAGCAGCATCGGCAGATGCCGCTCGGCAGCGGCCAGCAGCAGCTTGTGATCGGCCAGGCGCGCGGCCGGATCGACCCGGAAGCGGAAGCCGGCCAGGACCCCGATCGCCTCGCCATCGACCAGGATGCGATCGTCCTCAACCTTGACCGGCAGCAGTCCGGCATCCGGCCCCAGCTTCTTCATCAGCACCGAGGTGCGGCGATTTACGAAGCGTTCGGTCAGCCGTCCGTGCAGCGCGTCAGATAGGCGTGCCTCGGCGGCACGGGCGCGGGCGGCCATTTCTTCGCGCGCCAGCACCCAATCCGGGCGCTGAGCGATGTAGGACCACGATCGGATCGCGGCGATCCGCCCCTGCAGCGTGTCGATATCACCGTCCGGGCGATCCAGCTCGGCAATTGCCCGGGCGACCTGATCACCCGGAATCTGCCCGTCCTTGAGATCGTCCCACAGCCGCGCAACAAAGCGGGCATGGGTGTCCGCGCCATGCTGGCGGAAGTCGGGCAGACGGCAGGCATCCCACAGCCGGGCGACGCGTGCCGGGCTGTTGGCCGCGCTGGCGATGGCAGGCTCGTCAGCCAGGCGTTTGAGCACGGCCAGGTCGATCGCCTCGGGCGCCGCAGCTAGTTCAGGCCGGTCCGGCAACCGCTCCAGATCGGCGATCAGGCGGGCGATCGTGCTGCAATCGGGATCGGCTTCGCGCCAGAACAGCCGGGTGAGCGGCGCGAAGCGGTGCTCCTCGATCGCGTAGACTTCTTCCGCGCTGAACTCGGCATCGTGGCTGCCGGTCCCGGCGAGGGTGCCGAAAGTCCCGTCGGTCTGGTGCCGCCCGGCGCGGCCGGCGATCTGGGCCATCTCGGCCGGAAACAGCCGCCGCTGGCGAAGGCCATCGAACTTCGACAGTCCGGCAAAGGCGACGTGCTGGACATCGAGGTTTAGCCCCATGCCAATCGCATCGGTGGCGACGAGATAGTCCACTTCGCCTGACTGGTATAATGATACCTGACGATTGCGCGTCTCGGGCGAAAGCGCACCCATCACCACTGCCGCGCCGCCGCGAAACCGCCGCAGCATCTCGGCAATGGCGTAGACCTGCTCGGCCGAAAAGGCGACGATGGCCGAGCGCGGCGGGATCCGGGAAAGCTTGCGGGCCCCGGCATGACTGAGGGTCGAAAAGCGCGGCCGCCCGACGATCTCCGCCTCGGGCACCAGCGACCGGACCATCGGCTCAAGCGTTGCCGAACCGAGGATCATTGTCTCCTCGCGGCCACGAGTGTGCAGCAGGCGATCGGTGAAGACGTGACCGCGCTCACGATCGGCCCCCAATTGCGCCTCGTCGAGCGCGACAAAGGCCAGGTCGGCGCTGGTCGGCATGGCTTCGGCGGTGCAGAGCAGCCAGCGGGCGTGCTTTGGCTCGATCCGTTCCTCGCCAGTGATCAGCGCGACGCGGTCCGCGCCCTTGATCGCGCAAACCCGGTCGTAAACTTCGCGGGCGAGCAGCCGCAGCGGAAAGCCGATCGCGCCAGAGGAATGAGCGCAGAGCCGCTCGATCGCCAGATGCGTCTTGCCGGTGTTGGTCGGGCCGAGCACGGCCTTGACCCGGCCGTCGCCGGATCGATCCTGTCGGGCGGAAATGCTGCGCGCCATTATGCTGCAAGATGTGGCATCGCCGCCGAGGCGCGACAAGGTATCGATAGCCCGTATTCCCCGACCGGCCCCGGCTTTTTAGGCGAAGATTAACCTTACCCGTGCACAGCGGATGCCGATTGCAGTCGCCCGGGGGCCAGATTGGTGTTCATTTCGCGTGAAGCGCTTGAAACCGGGGTTGGCACCGCTCCGCTTGGCCTGCGCATTGCCGCCGGTTCGGCGCGCGTTGCACCGATCACTTCCAGTCCAGGGCTTGCGCCGCTTGTTACGCGGCTGGCCCAGCTGCGCCAGCACTGGGAACTGCGCCTCGCCCGGCTCGACTGGACGCCGGATCTGGCCGAGGATATCGGCTCGGCTCGTTGGTTTCGCGGGCTTGGCACCCTGTTTGGCCTAAGTGCCTTTGCCCTGGCCTTCCTGCCCGACTTCTCGGCAATTGCCGCACCGCCGGCCATGCCGGTCGATGCCGCCGCGCGCGATGAGTTTCACAACCAGGCGATCCAGCCGCTGGCCTTTGGCGCTGAATCCGGGCGCCGGATGGGCCCGACCGACCGCGTCAGCCCGGTTGCCAATGTGCCCGAGCGGGCCATTATCCAGCTGACCGCCACATTCACGCAGGGCGATAGCTTTGACCGGCTGTTGCAGCGCGCCGGGGTTGGCGCGGGCGATGCGGCGCGGGTTAGCAACCTGGTCGCCGGTTCGATCGATCCCGCGGGATTGGCGCCCGGCACCCAAGTCGACATTACACTCGGCAAGCGGGCCGGCCCCGGCCAGCCCCGCCCCCTCGATGCAGTCTCGTTCCGCGCGCGTTCGATCTCAAGCTCGGGGTTCAGCGCAGCGCAGATGGATTTGCGCTCCGGCCGGAAGCGATCCCGGTCAATACCATGCCGCTGCGCATTCGTGGCACGATCGGGGCCGGACTATACCGCTCGGCCCGCTCGGCCGGTGCGCCGATCGAAGCGATTCAGCAATATCTCCAGGTGCTCGATCAACACCTCAGCCTCGATACCGCGATCGAGCCGGGTGATACCTTCGATATCATCGTCGGCTTCAAGCGCGCGGCGACTGGCGAGACCAAGGTCGGCGAGCTGCTGTTTGCCGGGGTCGAGCGGGGCGGCAAGCCCAAGGCGCAGTTGTTGCGCTGGGGCGGCGACGGCCAGTTCTTCGAAGCTTCGGGCATGGGCGCGCAGCGTTCGGGCCTGATCATGCCGGTGGTCGGCCGGATCACCTCGAACTTCGGGGCGCGCCGCCACCCAATCCTGGGCTATACCCGGATGCATGGCGGCGTCGATTTCGGCGCGCGGCCGGCGCGCCAATCTATGCGGTTGGTGATGCGACGGTGAGCTTTGCCGGCTGGGGCGGTGGACACGGCAACCACGTCAAGCTTGATCACGGCGGCGGCTGGGGCACCGGCTATTCGCACATGAGCCGGATCGCTGTTTCGCCGGGCAGCCGGGTCCGCGCTGGCCAGGTCATCGGTTATGTCGGCTCGACCGGCCTTTCGACCGGCCCGCACCTCCATTACGAGCTCTATCGTAACGGGGCGAAAGTGAACCCGATGTCGGTGCGCTTCACCGTCTCGAACCAGGTCAACGCCGAGGAGCTGGCGGCGTTCAAAGCGAGGATGGCCGCGCTCAAGGCGGTGGTGCCGGGCGCAGCACTCGGCCAGCTGGCATCGCCTGCGCCCGTTCAGCCCCTTTCCATCCCCTGAGCGCCGGGGCTTGCTGGCCGGGAGTCTCTAACCTAGAACTCTGGAAATGACCGGTTCCTATCCCGCCACTCGCCTGCGCCGAACCCGTGCCAGCGCCTGGAGCCGCGCGCTTCACCGCGAAACCGTGCTCACTCCGGCCGATCTGATCTGGCCGCTATTCGTGACTGGTGGGAGCGGCACGGAAGAGCCGATTGCCTCGCTGCCCGGGGTTTCCCGCTGGTCGGTCGATCTGATCGTGCAGCGCGCAAAGGAAGCGGCGGCGCTGGGCATTCCCTGCCTCGCGCTCTTTCCCAACACCCAACCTGAGCTGCGCAGCGAGGATGGGCGCGAGGCGCTCAACCCGGACAATCTGATGTGCCGGGCGATCCGGGCAATCAAGGACGCCTGCGGTGAGAGCATCGGCGTGCTGACCGACGTGGCGCTCGACCCCTATACCAGCCACGGGCAGGACGGCCTGGTCGATGCGGCCGGCTATGTGGTGAACGATGCGACGGTTGAAGTTCTGGTTGGGCAAAGCTTGAACCAGGCCGCCGCCGGCGCTGACGTTATCGCCCCCAGCGACATGATGGATGGTCGGATTGGCGCGATCCGCGAGGCGCTCGAGGGCGCCGGTCACGCCAATGTCCAGATCATGTCCTATGCGGCCAAATACGCTTCGGCTTTCTATGGCCCGTTCCGCGATGCCGTGGGTAGCCGCGGACTGCTGAAGGGCGACAAGAAGACCTACCAGATGGATCCCGCGAACAGCGACGAGGCCCTGCGCGAGGTTGAGCTCGATCTGCTCGAAGGTGCCGATAGCGTGATGGTCAAGCCGGGCCTGCCCTATCTCGACATCGTTCTGAAAGTGAAAGAAACTTTCGGCGTCCCGGTATTTGCATACCAGGTCAGTGGCGAATATGCGATGATTGAGGCGGCGGTTGCGGCTGGTGCGGGTGAGCGCGATGCGCTGGTGCTGGAAACGCTGATGGCCTTCAAGCGCGCCGGCTGCGCCGGGGTGCTGACTTATCACGCGGCCCACGCCGCGCGGCTGCTTAATGGCTGAGTTCCGGCTGGAAACAGAGCGGCTGGTGCTGCGGTCGTGGCGCGACGAAGATCTCGATCCGTTTCACGCAATCAATAGCGATCCCGATGTTATGGCGACACTTGGTCCAGTCATGACTCGCGACGAGGTCGCCGCCTTGATCGAACGGATGCGCGGTATCGAGGCCGAACATGGCCATTGCTTCTGGGCCCTGGTGCAGCGCGACAGTGACCAGCTTCTTGGTTGGTGCGGCGCGATTCGCGGAACGGTTGGCCCGGTCCTTGGCAAGGGCGAATTCGGCTGGCGGCTGGCTCGCTCCGCCTGGGGGCGGGGCTATGTTACCGAAGCGGCAAGGGCGGCAATCAACTGGTTCTTTGCCAATCGCGCCGATGACTCGGCCTGGGCTATTACTAATGTCGGCAACTGGCGCAGCCGGGCCGTGATGGAGCGACTGGGAATGCAGTACCGACCTGATCTTGATTTCGACCATCCGCGGCTGGCCACCGATGATCCGCTGTTGCGCCATGTGACCTATGAACTCGTCCGTAGCGATTCGAGCAGCCAATGAGCGCCCCCGCCTCTGGCGCCCAACGCGCCCTGTTTGTTCTGACGATTTTGACCGGCAGCTTCCTGTTGTTCCTGGTCCAACCGCTGGTTGCGCGGCTGGCGTTGCCGCGCCTTGGCGGTGCGCCGAACGTCTGGAACAGCGCGATGCTGGTTTATCAGGCACTGCTGCTGGCCGGCTATTTCTACGCCCACCGCCTGTCAAAGTTGCCGTTGAAGCGCCAGGGCCAGATCCATCTAGCCCTGCTCGCCCTGGCCGGTTTGACTTTGCCGATCACGCTTGCTGACTTGCCGCCGCCGACCGCCGGCATGGAGATCCTCTGGGTCCCGGCGCTGCTGGCGCTGACGATCGGGCCGGTGTTCTTCCTGGTTTCAGCCCAGGCTCCGCTGATGCAGCGGTGGTATGCCGCCCATCCGGCCTCAAGCGCGCCCTGGGCGCTCTATGCTGCGTCGAACCTGGGCAGTTTCGGCGGCCTGATAGCCTATCCGCTGGTGGCCGAACCGCTGCTTTCCGCGAGCGAGCAGTCAATCGGCTGGAGCCTTGGCTATGGCCTGCTGATCGTGCTGGTCGGTCTCTGCGCCTGGAGCCGCAGCCAAACCCCTGACATGGCCGTGTCGCAGGCGGAAGACGGCTCGGTTGCCGCAGTCGGCTGGCGCAAGATCGCGCTGTGGCTGGTGCTCGCCGCCGTGCCCTCGGGGCTGATGCTGTCCACCACCACGCATCTCACCACCGATCTGTTCGCCATGCCGCTGCTTTGGGTGATCCCGCTGGGGCTTTACCTGCTCAGCTTCAGCGTGGCCTTTGCCGATAACCGGATGCTGGCGCGGGTCTTCACACAGGTCGCGCCGCTATTCGTGCTGATCGCCGGCGGGTTTGCCGCCGCCTCCAGCCACGCGGCAACGCTGGCCCCGGTGATCGGCAGCGTCTTCCTGCTGTTCGTGGTCTGCGTGGCGCTGCATTCGCGGCTCTACGATGCCCGGCCCGATGCCTCGCAACTGACCCTGTTCTACCTGGTCATGTCGGCCGGCGGTGCCTTGGGCGGGCTCTTCACGGCCCTGCTTGCCCCGCTGCTGTTCGATTGGGTGTGGGAACATCCGCTGCTGGTCCTGGCCGCTGCCCTGTTGCTTCCTACTTCGACCCTGTTCGACTGGCGCAAGCTCAAGGGGGTAGAGCCGCAGCTTGCCCGGATCGCCGCCGCAGTCGTGCTGGGCGTCGCGTTGGCGATGTGCTGGTTCATTTATCAGGCTACCTCGACCGAAGGCGAAATGGGCAACAGCAAGTACCTGCTGACGCTTGGGGTCGGCCTGTTTGGCTCGCTGATCGCCTCGTGGCGCTGGATGCTGGCCGTATTGCTGGTGGCGTTGATGTATGCCCAGGGCGGCTGGGACACGGTCGATGCCTCGCGCGAGGGCTTGCGCACGCGCAGCTACTTCGGGGTTTACACGGTGCGCGAATTTCCGGTCCAGCAGATGCGAACCCTGGCCCATGGCACCACCCTTCATGGCAAGCAGTCACTCGATCCCAAGCTCAGCCGCCTGCCGTTGACCTATTATGGTCCCGGCTCCGGGGCGGGCATTGCCTTTGCCAATGCCGACCGTCTGTTTGGCCCCAAGGCCCGGCTGGGAGTTGTCGGCCTCGGTACCGGCACGCTCGCCTGCTATCGTCGCCCCGGCCAGTCCATGCGCTTCTTCGAGATCGATCCGGACGTGCTCGAACTGTCGCGCAACGGCACCTTCACTTACATCCGCGATTGCGCTCCGGATTCAGAGGTTGTGCTCGGCGATGCCCGGCTCGAACTGGCCCGCATGCCCAAGGGCGGCATGGACCTGCTGGCGGTCGATGCCTTCTCCTCCGACGCGATTCCGCTCCACCTGATGACCGACGAGGCGATGGGGGTCTATCTCGACTCCATCAGCCCCACAGGCATGCTGCTGGTGCATATCTCCAACCGCTACATCGACCTAGAGCCAGTGCTGGCCGCGATCACAGCCAAGCGTGGGCTCAGCGCAGCGCTCCGCGATGATCCGGCGTCAGCGGACGTTGGCAATTACTTCACCTCCTCGACCTGGGTTGCCATTGCGCGCGACCAGAGCCGGATCGACGACCTGCGCAAGGTTGATCCCTCGCGCGCCTGGCGTCCGCTAGGGGCCCCGGCCAAACGTGCCTGGACCGACGATCACGCCTCTATCCTGCCCCAGGTCCGCTGGAGCAGCCTGCTGGGGAAGCAATGACATGACCCGTCCCGACATCACCATCCTGGAAATGCACGGCAAGCGTCCGCGCATTCACGACAGCGCCTTTATCGCCCCCGGCTGCCGGATCATCGGCGATGTCGAGATCGGGCCGGATGCGTCCATCTGGTACAATTGCGTGCTGCGCGGCGATGTCACGCGGATCGTGATTGGCGCCCGGACCAATGTGCAGGACGGCAGCGTGATCCATTGCGATGGCCCCATGCCGGGCAAGCCGGACGGCTTTCCAACCCTGATCGGGGAGGACGTGCTGATCGGCCATATGGCGATGATCCACGGCACCGTGATCGAGGACCGCGGCTTTGTCGGCTTCTCTGCCCAGACCATGAACGGCTGCGTGATCGAGGCAGACGGGATGCTCGCTGCCGGAGCGCTGCTGGCCCCGGGCAAGCGGATTCCCTCACGCCAGTTGTGGTCCGGCCGCCCCGCCACTTTCATGCGCGATCTTGACGATCGGATGCTGGCCGGCTTGCAGATGGGCGTGAAGCACTATGCCGAAAACGCCAAGCACCACGCTGCCGCGCTGAATGGCCAGGCCGAAGGCTGACCTGCCGCCCGCCACGGCGATCCTGGCGCTGGCGGATGGTGAGGGGCGGCTAATCCTGCGCGTCACGCCCGGCGCGCGGGTGGAGACGCTCGCGATCGAGGACGGACGGCTGATCGTGAAGGTTCGCGTAAAGCCCGAGGACGGCAAGGCCAATGCCGCCGTGCTCGAACTGCTTGCCAGCGCCCTTGGAATTGCGACGTCACGACTTCGCTTGTTGCGCGGCGCAACTGGGCGCGACAAGCAGGTCCAGATCGTCGCGCCCTAGGAAATCAGGCGCTCGGCGGCGTTTTCAAGTGCTGCATCATATAGCCCATGTAGTCCGCCTTGCCGATCGGCAGACCGGCGTGACGCAGGATCGCGTAAGCGGTCATCAGGTGGAAATGGAACTGCGGCAGCGCCCAGTCACGGACATAATCAGACACAGTCAGCGCAAAGGCCATGCCGTTGGGCAGGTCGAACTCGACCATGGCAGCCTCGTCCAGCGGCGCGGTCTGGCGCGCAGCGGCGATCAGTGCCCGCACCTCAGCCACATGGGCGCGGGCCTCGGCGATCGAAGCGTGATCGCTATCGGCGCCCTTGTGATCGCCGCCATAGGCGCGGTTCAGGGTGTTGTAGACCTGCTGGGTGGTGAACCGCACCTGGGTGGCGAGCGGGAGCATGTCGGGCGCAAGCCGGGCCTGGAGCAGGGCCTCACCCTGTTCGCTCGCCGCGGCCTTGCCCAGCAGGTGGTCCAGCGTCGCAAGCAGCTGGTCGAAGGTGATCAGGGCGGTTTCGGCAAGATGCATGGCAGGCTCTCCAGTTTCGATTTGAAACTGGTTTAGGGTGCCGGGCGCGGCAGTTCAAGGGCCGGGCGACGTTTTGCGCAACCGCCAAGCGGCGGCGACTAATCCGAGCGCCCAGGCGCTCGCGAGCCACAAGGCCACGGCTGGCCAGGTCAACAACGTGTACGCACCTGCCACGGCTCCCAGCGCCAGGCCCAGCCAAAGCAGCAGCCAGTTCGCCCAGCCTTCGCCGCCGGTCCCGGTGATCCTGGCCGCCAGACCCTGCGCAAACCGCACCAGCGCACCGGTCATGTAGGTCAGGCCCACCGAAACCTCGCCATCGCGCTGGAAGGTGTTGTTGAGCGCCCCCATCGCGAGGACCAGAAAGCCGAGCATCGCCAGCCCTGCACCGACCAGGTGCGCGGTGGCCGCCGCCACCAACAGAACCGTGACCAGCGCCAGAACCGCCACCTTGCGCTGCGCCCCGGCCCGCGCCGCCAATAGCGCGCCAAAAAACACACCCAGCACGAACCCGGCGATCAGCATGGCAGGGATGATCGCCATCATCGGCCGCAGCGCCAGATCCACGCCCAGCCGGGTCGTATTGCCTGACATGAACGACACGAAATAGCCCTGGGCCGAGAGGAATCCGGCCGCATCGACAAACCCGGCCAGCGCTGCGGCAGCAATCGCGAGGCGGCGGCGGGAGCGATCGATCGAGTTCATCGCCGGCAGGCTAGCCCGAATGGACCTGAATGGCGAGGATCAGCCGCGCGCCATGCCCCGGGCCATCCGGCTCAGCACATCGGCCATGGCATCGGCAATCTCGCGCTCGGCCACCTCAGCTTCGGCTATGGCGCGGGTCATCGCCTCGGCCCATTGACCGGCTGTGTCGCGGGTAATCGGGATGCCGCCGTGCGCGCTCATCATGCATTTGCCTGGATTGGCCTCGAACCAGTCGCGCGGACCGCCAGCCCAGCCAGCGAGGAACGCTGGCAATTGCGCACGCATGTCGGACAGGTCTGCTGCATGTATCGCGCGCAGTTCGGCATAGGCCGGATCCTGGTCCATCAGGTCATAGAACCGGTCAGTGATCGCCCGCATCACATCATGGCCGCCAACCCGCTCGAACGGGCTGCTGGCAGGGGCATCGGCAGTGTCAGCGCTCATCGGGTTGGCTCCGCAAACGAAATTCGGCAGCCTGCTCGCTGACAGGCTGCCGAATCCTGCGCATTGACGCCGATCAATCGGTGTCGTTGCCGTCCTTGCTCGTTTCGGGGGCCGCCTTGCCCTTGCGCTTGGCGGCTGGCTTCTCCGCCTTGCTCTTGGCAATTTTGGGCGGCGCCGGGGTCAGTTCAAACGCCAGGACATCGTCCTTGACCGACACATGGACCTCACCGCCGTGGCGCAGCTTGCCGAACAGCAGTTCCTCGGCGAGCGGCTGCTTGACCTTCTCCTGGATCAGGCGGGCCATTGGCCGCGCGCCATAGAGCTTGTCATAGCCGCGCTCACCCAGCCACTTGCGGGCGTCGCCATCGAACTGGATGTGAACGTTCTGGTCGGCCAGCTGCAGTTCGAGCTGGAGCACGAACTTGTCGACCACCCGCGCGATGACCTCGGTGCCGAGGTAAGCGAAGGGCACGATCGCATCGAGCCGGTTGCGGAACTCCGGGCTGAACATCTTCTTGACCGCCTCGTCGCCCGCATCCGCCTTGGATACGTCGCCGAACCCGATCCCCTGCCGCGCCATGTCGCTGGCCCCGGCATTGGTCGTCATGATGAGCACGACATTGCGGAAGTCGACGGTCTTGCCGTGGTGATCGGTCAGGCGGCCGTTGTCCATCACCTGCAGCAGGATGTTGAACAGGTCCGGGTGGGCCTTTTCGATTTCGTCGAGTAGCAGCACGCAATGCGGTTGCTGATCGATCGCATCGGTCAGGAGGCCGCCCTGATCATAACCGACATAGCCCGGAGGCGCGCCGATCAGCCGGCTGACCGAATGGCGCTCCATATATTCCGACATGTCGAAGCGCTGGATTGGAATACCCATGATCTCGGCCAGTTGCTTGGCCACTTCGGTCTTGCCAACGCCGGTCGGGCCGGAGAACAGGAACGAGCCGATCGGCTTATCGGGATCGCGCAGGCCCGCCCGGCTCAGCTTCATGGCCGAGCTCAGCACTTCGATCGCCTTATCCTGACCGAAGACGACGCGCTTCAGATCGCGCTCAAGGTGTTCGAGCGCGGTGCGATCGTCCGAGGAGACCGACTTGGGCGGAATTCGCGCCATCGTGGCGATGACCTGTTCGATCTCGCGCGCGGTGATGGTCTTCTTGCGCTTCGAAGGCGGCACCAGCATCTGCATCGCGCCGACTTCGTCGATCACGTCGATCGCCTTGTCGGGCAGCTTGCGGTCATTGATATAGCGGGCCGACAGCTCGACTGCGGTCTTGATCGCGTCGGGCGTGTACTTGACCTTGTGGTGTTCCTCGAAGGCCGTGCGCAGCCCGCGCAGGATCTTGATCGTGTCCTCAACCGTCGGCTCGTTCACGTCGATCTTCTGGAACCGGCGCAGCAGCGCGCGGTCCTTTTCGAAGTGGTTGCGGAATTCCTTGTAAGTCGTCGATCCGATGCAGCGGATCGTCCCGCCGCTCAGCGCGGGCTTGAGCAGGTTGGACGCGTCCATCGCCCCGCCGCTGGTCGCGCCCGCACCGATAACCGTATGAATTTCATCAATAAATAGCACGGCATGCGGCATCTTCTCGAGTTCGGAGACGACCTGCTTCAGCCGTTCCTCGAAATCGCCGCGATAGCGGGTACCCGCCAGCAAGGCGCCCATGTCGAGGCTGTAGATCACCGCTTCGGTCAGCACTTCGGGCACTTCGCCCTCGACGATCTTGCGGGCGAGACCTTCGGCAATCGCGGTTTTACCCACGCCCGGATCGCCGACATAGAGCGGGTTGTTCTTCGAGCGGCGGCACAGGATCTGGATTGTCCGGTCGACTTCCGGGCCGCGGCCGATCAGCGGATCGACCTTGCCGGCCAGCGCCTTCTCGTTGAGATTGACGCAGAACTGGTCGAGCGCGGACTCCTTCTTGGGATCCTTGCCCTGGGCCTTTTCTTCCTGGGCCGGGCTGTCATTCTCGGTGCCCTTGGGGGTCTTGTCCTCGATCCGCTTGCCGCCCTTGCCAATCCCGTGGCTGATGAAGCTGACCGCATCGAGCCGGCTCATGTCCTGCTGCTGCAGGAAGTAGACAGCATAAGAATCGCGTTCCGAAAACAGCGCGACCAGCACGTTGGCGCCGGTGACGGTGTCCTTGCCCGATGACTGGACGTGCAGAATCGCCCGCTGGATCACGCGTTGGAAGCCCGCGGTTGGGGCGGGATCGCCCTTTTCCTCGGTCTTGAGGCTCTGATACTCCTGATCGAGGTACTGGCGCACCACTTCGCCCAGTTCGGCCAGCTCCACGCCGCAGGCCTGCATGACCTGAGCCGCATCGGGATCGTCGATCAGCGCGAGCAGCAGGTGTTCCAGAGTCGCATACTCATGGCTGCGCTCCGACGCATTGGCGAGCGCGCTATGCAGCGTCTTTTCAAGGCTCTGGGCAAAACTTGGCATTTAGAAGCCTTCCCACGGATGGAGTGACCCT
>JACDQK010000155.1 GCA_015657645.1 Novosphingobium sp. | reverse complement strand
CGGCCAGCGGGGGTTCGATCCCCTGCGTCAGCAGGTGAGCGAACTCGGCCTCGACCTGGCGGGTATATTCGTCTTTTCCAAGCTCATGGACCAGGATCTTGATCCGCGCCTTGTACTTGTTGTCACGGCGGCCGTGGCGATTGTAGACCCGCAGGCAGGCTTCCGAATAGGTGATGAACTGGTCAATCGGCACGAAGGGATTGATGCAGGGTGCGATCATCGGGGTGCGGCCCATGCCGCCACCAACGTAGAACGCAGCGCCGATTTCGCCGGCATCGTTCCGCACAATCTGGATGCCGATATCGTGCAGCTTCATCGCCGCGCGGTCGATGTCAGAGGCGATCACCGCCATCTTGAACTTGCGCGGCAGGAAGCTGAATTCCGGATGGAAGGTCGACCACTGGCGGATCAGCTCGGCGTACGGCCGGGGATCGACCACCTCGTCCGCCGCCGCCCCGGCGTACTGGTCAGAGCTAGTGTTGCGGATGCAGTTGCCGCTGGTCTGGATCGCATGCATCTCTACCTTGGCGAGGTCGGCCAGGATATCGCCCGCGTCCTCCAGCTTGATCCAGTTGTACTGGATGTTCTGCCGGGTGGTGAAGTGGCCATAGCCGCGGTCATACTTGTCGGCGATATCGCCCAGCATCCGCATCTGCGCGCCTGACAGCGTGCCATAGGGAATGGCGACGCGCAGCATATAGGCGTGGAGCTGCAGATAGAGCCCGTTCATCAGCCGCAGCGGCTTGAACTGGTCCTCGGTAATGTGGCCTTCGATACGGCGGCGGACCTGGTCGCGGAATTCCTCGACCCGGGCATCGACCATCGCCTGGTCATATGTGTCGTACTTGTACATCAGATCACCCAATCGCCGGCGGCTGGATCGGCCGGCTTCAAAGTCAGGTCAGGGCGCACGGTCGGGCCGAGCGCGCGGATGCGTTCCTTGATGTGGCCGGGGCGGACCCCGCTCTCATCCTTCACGGCGTCGATCGCATAGGCGGCGTTGACGCGGCGCGCGGCCAGTTCGCGGGCCAGGATCGTGTCGGCATGATCGCCCACATCGACCGCATCCTCGACATGGAGTGACCATTGCACGCCGTCCCACCAGGTGACGGCGCCGGTCTTCAAATCATTCCCGGTCAGGATTTTCACTGTGCAGCCTCCAGCGCCAGCGCGCGCAGTTCTTCGATTTGGGGTTCGGCAGTAACCTCGCCGATGACGATCACGGCCGGGCTCTTGACCTTCTCGCGCGCGACGAGGTCGGGCAGGCCGGCCAGCGGCCCGCGCAACACACGCATTTGCGGGCGGGTAGCGTTCTCGATCACGGCGACCGGCATGTCGGGCGCCAGGCCGTCTTCCATCAGTTTGTCGGCAATCGCCTCAGCCGTGGCGAGACCCATGTAGATCACCAGAGTGCGGCCGCGACCCGCCAGGCCCGACCAGTCCTGTTCGCTCAGGCCCTTGCACTGACCAGCAACGAAAGTGACGATCGAGGCCGAGCGGCGGTGGGTCAGCGGCATTTGCGCGGCAGCCGCGCCGCCGATCGCCGCACTGATCCCGGGAACCACTTCGACCGGTACGCCGGCCAGGTGGCAGGCCTCAGCCTCTTCCCCGCCGCGCCCGAAGATGAAGGGATCGCCGCCCTTGAGGCGGACCACTTCGGTGCCGGCCAGCGCCTCACGCACCAGCAGGGCGTTGATTGCGTCCTGCGGCATGGTGTGGCGCGAGCGGCGCTTGGCGACGGAGACCAGCCGGGCTTCGGGCCGGGCGAGGGCGAGGATCGCGGGATCGACCAGCCCATCGTGGACGATCAGCTTGGCCCGCATGATCAACCGCGCGGCGCGCAGCGTCAGCAGGTCAGGATCGCCGGGACCGGCGCCGACCAGCCAGACCTTGCCGGTATTGAGAGAAGGAGTGCTCATCCTGCCCAAGTGCGCGCTTGGGGGCGCTCTCGCCAGCCAGAATGCCTTTGCAGGGGATTAGGATAGCTTTCGCACCCGGCGGGCATCAGCCTTCGGGAATGACGACGCCGTGGTCCTGGAACAGCCGCCAGACATTGCGCAGGATGGCCGAACGGATCGCGCCAGTGCCAATCTCGGGCTGGCTGATCGAAACCTGGATCTCGAACTCGATACCTTTCTCGGCAAAGTTCACCAGCCAGACCGCCGGCTTTGGCTCGGGCTGGACGCGCTCCACGCCCTCGATCGCCTGCAGCATCACTCGCTCGGCGAGGTCGAGGTCAGTGCCATAGGCGACCCGCACCGGCACCTTCATCCGCTCGTCCTTGGTGCTGGCGGTCCAGTTTTCGACCGCCGAGGTCATGAGCAGTTCGTTGGGGATCAGGTACTTGATGTGATCGCGGGTGGTCACGGCCACGGCGCGGATGCCGATGCGGTTGACCTTGCCGACGGTCTTGTCCGCCCCGGTGCCGACCGCGATGACGTCGCCCGGTTCGATCGAACGGTCCATCAGCAGGATGATGCCGGAGATCAGGTTGCCCAGCGTCTTTTGCAGGCCAAAGCCGATGGCGAGGCCGAAGGCGCCGGAAAAGACGGTGAGAGCAGTCAGGTTGATGCCGAGGAAATCGACGCCAATCAGCACCAGCGCAGTCCAGACCACGATATTGACCAGCTTTTCGCCCAGCACTTGCTGGCCCAGCTCCAACCGGGTCATCCGCCGGAACACTCGGCGCACAAAGCGGGTCAGCGTCCAGCCGATCACCAGCACGCCCACCGCGACGGCCAGCACCTTGAACCCGCCAAGCAGCGAGATGTGATAGCCGCCGAGATCGAACCCGATCGCGTCGAGCCAGCCGAGGAATTCGGGCCAGCTCATGCCGCAGCCCAGGCGGCGAGGCCGCGTTCGAGGTCGGAAATGAGGTCCGCCGGTTCCTCGAGGCCAATCGACAGTCGCACGCCGAAGCGGTCTGCCGGGTCCATGTCGGGCAGCGGCCACTGGGTTGCGGTGCGTAGGCCCTTGGGATCGATCGGGGTGACCAGGCTTTCGAACCCGCCCCACGAATAGCCGATCCCGAACAGGGTCAAAGCATCGATGAAGGCATCACGCGCGGCGCTGTCCTTGCCCTTGAAGACAAAGCTGAACAGCCCGCAGCCGCCGGAGAAGTCGCGGGTCCAGAGCTCATGGCCGGGCGATCCGGGCAGCATCGGGCTCAGCACGCGGGCGACTTCCGGCCGGGCTTCGAGCCACTGCGCCAGGGCCAGCGCACTGGCGGTCTCGCGGTCCAGCCGCAAGGCCATCGTCCGCAGGCCGCGCAAGGCGAGCGAGGCATCGTCGGGCGAGACCACCTGGCCGAGGCCCTGGGCAGTCTTGCGCAACTTGGCGTAGTACTTCTCACCCGCCGCAGCGCTGCCCATCATCAGGTCGGAATGACCGCCGACATGCTTGGTCAGGCTCATCACCGCAATGTCCGCGCCGCGCTCCAGCGCCGGGAAGGCCAGCGGACCGGCCCAGGTGTTGTCGAGCACCACGACCACGCCGCGCGTGCGGGCGAGGGCGGAGAGCGCCGGCACGTCCTGCACTTCCAGCGTCAGGCTGCCGGGGCTTTCGAGCAGCACCGCCTTGGTCCGCTCGCAAATCGCGGCGGCGAAGCGTTGCGGGTCGAGCGGATCGAACCAGCGGGTCTCGATCCCCATGTCCTTCAGCAGTCCGCGCGCCATCGAGCGTGTCGGCTCATAGGCATTGTCGGTCATCAGCAGGACATCGCCCGGCCGCAGAACGGCCAACAGTGCCCCGGCAATCGCCGCCACGCCCGAGGGGTAAAGCACCGTCCCGGCCGCACCGGGCTCCAGTTCGGTCAGGGCATCGGCCAGCGCCCACTGGGTCGGCGAGCCGCGCCGGCCGTAATAGAAATGGCCGTCCTCATTGGGCTTGCCGGCATGGACCGCCGCCGCATTGGGATAGAGGTGTGTCGAGGCGCGCCAGACCGGCGGGCTGACCACCGAACCCGGCTGGCTGGGCGTGCCCGTCCATTCCGCGCTGCGGCCCGCGCCGACCAGGCGGGTCGCGGGACCGGTCTTGTCAGAAGAATCTTTAGCCAATTCCGGTCCGTTCGTACGCGTTATTCAGGCCGCACCGGTCGCCTTCGGCGTGTCCGGATCGGCCCCCCACTCGCTCCAGCTACCGTCATACAGCTTTGCGTCTTCCTTGCCCAGCAGGTGCATGGCGAAGAGCAGGACGCAGGCGGTCACGCCGCTGCCACAGGTGGTGGTGACGGGCTTGGCAAGATCGATCCCGGCCCCGGCAAAGGCGGTGGAGAGCCCAGCCTTGTCCTTGAAGGTGCCATCGGCTTCGAACAGCGCGGAATAGGGCAGGTTGCGCGATCCCGGGATATGGCCCGAGGCGATATGCGGGCGCGGATCGGCTTCTTCGCCGGTGAAGCGCGCCGCGCCGCGGGCGTCGAGCACCTGTTCGGCGCCGCTGCTGATGTTCGCCAGCATTTCGGCCTTGGTGCGGACCTTGCCGTCATCCTGCCAGGCGGTGAAGTGACGGTGGCGCAGCGTTTCGCGGCCTTCGGCCAGGGCGCGGCCTTCGGCCTTCCACTTGGCGATCCCGCCGTCGAGGATGGCGACATCGTGCGCGCCGAACAGCTTGAGCATGAACCAGGCACGCGCGGCGGTCTTTACCGGGCTGTCATCGTAGATAACGATCCGGCTGCCATCGCCGAGCCCAAGCGACTGCATGCGGCTGGCAAACTTTTCAGGCGGGGGCAGGGTATTGTCGACCGGCGAGGCGCTATCGACCAGGTCAGCCATGTCCATGAAGACCGCGCCAGGGATATGGCCAGCAAGGTACTCTTCCAGCCCATTGCGGCCCGATGCGGGCATATGCCAGCTGGCATCGACAATGCGCAGATCACTGGCGCCCATTTCATTGGCCAGCCATTCGGTAGTGACAAGACTATCCATATGCCCTCGCGTCCTCCTCGCGGTTACCGAGGGTGCGCGCTCTGCGCGTCACCAGCGGGCCGGTGCGCGCGCTCCTCTTCGCTGCACCTGCGAACGGAGGCTTAACCCGCCGAGTTGCCTGCGTCGAGGGCAATTCGGTCAGCCGACCGTGCGCTGGCCCAGCTTGCCAAAAGTACGCGGGCCGAGGTCAAGCCGGAACGGGCGCAGCGCGCCGCCGGGCTGCTCGGGCAATTCGCCGATCACGAAGGTCTGGGCCAGGATGAGTGATTCGTCTGTCGTCACGGCCGCTGCCACGCGCAACCGGGCGAGGGGAACGAAATAGGCGGCGTTGCCTGCGCGGATCGGGGTTATTGCAGTCAATGGAAGCCGCATCTCGCCCTTGAACTCGGCGCTTTCGCCCGGTGCAAGCTCGACCAGGGCGTGGCGCAGTTCCAGCTTGTGATCGGGATTGGCGATCTGCTGCTCGACCGGCAGCGAGGAATGGGCGGCGACCATGTCCCCCTCGATCGCCAGCGCGGTGAGCGGGGTGGTCCCGTGGTTGGTCAGCCTCAGCTGATAGCTCAGCGTCGTTGCCATCAGCGAGGCATCGAGGCGGCGGGCTTCAAGCGCGATCTCCAAACCTTCGGGCTGGGCGAGCGTGGCAGGCTCTGGCGCAGGGGCGGGCGGAGGCGGCGCAACCGCCTGTGGCTCAGGCTGGGCCGCGGGAACGACGGGCGGTTCAAACTCGACCTCGGGCGCGGCGCCAGACTTGCGCCGCCGCCACAGCAGCCCGCCGAGGAGGGCCAGCAGCGCCAGAGCCCCTAGCAGTGCGCCGGGTGCATAAGCGGTCCAGTCAAAGCTTGGCGCAGTGTCGGCGGCCGGTGTGCTGGCCGCAGGTGCAGGCGCAAGAGTCGGGATGGCGGTCGGGAAAGCCGCCGTCGGCGCAGGCGACGCTGCACCGGGCAGGGCGAGCGGATCGACCGGAGCGGAAGCGCTGGCAGTCGGCGCGGCGGTCGTCGGAGTCTGGCGCGGCGCAGTGTTCGGCCGCACCACCGGCTGGCGGGTCGCTGCTGTGGTCGGTGTTGGCGTCGCGGCTGGAGCCGCGGTTGGCGTGGCGCTCGGCTGGGGTGTGGCAGTCTGAGTCGGGCGCGGGCGGACAACGGGTGCATCGGCATCGACCGGGCCGGCCGGGCGCGCGGCCGGGCTGGCCGTGCCGGGCGGCAGGCTGAACACGTCCTGCGCTGCGGCGGGCAGGGCCAGGCCCAGCGCCAATGCCGCACTAGCGGTCCGGATTGCCCCCACACGTCTCGTCACTGCGCGCACACCCTTTTTTGCCCCGTGCGGAAGGCGCGGGAAGCCCTGAATAGGGAGTGAACCCGCCCGTTCAACCCGGTGGCTTGTGTCGGCCGCACGTTCGGGGCATGGCCGTGCCATGTCGGACACACTTCAACCGCTCCACCTGGGCCAGACCAGCGCGCTGCCAGCCTCTCCGGAAGAGGCGGTGCTGGACTATTTGCCCAACCCGCGCGCTGGTGCGCTCTATCTCGCCCGCTTTGCCGTGCCGGAGTTCACCTCGCTCTGCCCGGTCACCGGCCAGCCCGATTTCGCGCACCTGGTAATCGACTATGCGCCGGGCCAGACCATCGTCGAATCAAAAAGCCTCAAGCTGTTCCTCGGCTCGTTCCGCAACCACGCCGGCTTTCACGAGGACGTGACTGTCGGCATTGGCCAGCGCCTGTTTGACGAGATGCAGCCGCGCTGGCTGCGGATCGGCGGCTACTGGTATCCGCGCG
>JACDQK010000154.1 GCA_015657645.1 Novosphingobium sp. | reverse complement strand
CCGTCGCCCAGCCAATCCGCTCACCGGCGAGGCCATAGATCTTGGAGAAGGTGCGGGTGACCAGCACGTTGGCGTGCGCGGCGGCCAATTCGAGGCCGTGGTCGTCCTGCTCCGGCGTCAAGTACTCGGCATAGGCCTGATCAAGCACGAACAGCACGTCCGCCGGAAGCCCAGCATGGAGCCGCGCCACTTCGCTGGCCGGCAGGTAAGTCCCGGTCGGGTTGTTGGGATTGGCCAGGAATACCACGCGCGTCCGTTCGGTCACGGCGGCCAGCAGGGCATCGACGTCGCTGCCGTAATCCTTGTCCGGCGCCTCGACCGGCTCCGCGCCGCAGCGCCGCGCGGCGATATCGTAGACCGCAAAGCTGAAGCGCGAGAACAGCACTTCGTCACCCTGGCCGGCATAGCCTTGCGCGGCGAGGTTGAGCAGCTCGTCCGAACCGGTGCCCAGCACGATCCGCGCCGGATCGATCCCGTGCAGCTCGCCGAGCGCTTCGCGCAGATCGCTGCTGCCCGGATCGGGATAGAGGCTCGGCACTTGCGCCTGGGCCCGCGCGCTCAGCGCCGCCGCGCTGGTGCCCAGCGGGTTCTCGTTGGCCGAAAGCTTGACCAGCGGCTTCCCGTCCGCGCCGGCGGCCTTGCCGGGGACATAGGCGTGGATCGCGTTGATCCAGGGCTTGGGGGCAGGGGCGTTTGTCATCTCGGCGAGGCCCTTAGCAGGCTTGCGGGCAATTGACAGCCTGCTCGCGCTCCCCCAATCCCGCCGCCATGGCCGATGCCGAAGCCCTCCTGGCCCAGAGCCACGTGCTGGAACACGCTGCACCACTTGCCCTTGATGGCGGGCAGGCGCTGCAGGGCGTGCGTGTGGCCTATGAGACGTACGGCAGGCTCAATGCCGACAAGTCCAACGCGGTGATGATTTTCCACGCGCTGACCGGCGACCAATGCGTCGCCAGCCCCCATCCGATAACCGGCAAGCCCGGCTGGTGGCTGCGGATGGTCGGGCCCGGCAAGCCGATCGATACCGACCGGTTCTTCATCATCTGCGCCAATGTGCTGGGCGGCTGCTATGGCTCGACTGGCCCCGCCAGCCTGGGGCTGGATGGCGAGCCCTATGCCATGCGCTTTCCGGTCATCACGATCCGCGACATGGTCCGCGCGCAGCTGGGCATTCTCGATGCCTTGGGGATCGAGCAGCTGCACGCCGTGGTCGGCGGATCGATGGGCGGCATGCAGGCGCTGTCCTTTGCCGCCAACTGGCCCGAGCGGACCCGCGCCGCGCTGGTCATCGCCAGCACCGCGCGCCACACGGCGCAGAACATCGCCTTTCACGAGGTCGGCCGGCAGGCCATCATGGCCGATCCGAAGTGGAAGGGCGGCGACTATTACGGCGGCGGAAAGGGCCCGGACAAGGGCCTCGCCGTTGCCCGCATGGCCGCGCACATCACCTACCTCTCCGAAGAGGGGATGCATGAGAAGTTCGGGCGCAAGCTTCAGGACCGCACCGAAAAGACCTTTGGCTTCGATGCCGATTTCCAGGTCGAAAGCTATCTGCGCCACCAGGGGCTGAGCTTTACCGACCGGTTCGATGCGAACAGCTACCTCTATATCACCCGGGCGATGGACTATTTCGATCTGGCCGAGGAACACGGCGGGCGGCTGGCCGATGCCTTCCGCGCCAGCAAGGCCCGGTTCTGCCTGGTCAGCTTCGATACCGACTGGCTCTATCCCACGGCCGAAAGCCGCACGATCGCCCACGCGCTCAACGCCGCCGCGCGCCGGTCAGCTTTGTCGAGCTCTCCGCCCCGTTCGGGCATGACAGCTTCCTGCTCGATGTTCCGGCTGCTCGACCGGGTGAT
>JACDQK010000153.1 GCA_015657645.1 Novosphingobium sp. | reverse complement strand
GTGCCGAAGAGCCGGGGCGGGCGCGATACCGTGCCGATGCACCCGATCTGCCAGAACATGCTGATCACGACCTTCTCCAATTCGGAACTGCAACGCTACGGCCTGGATGCCAGCCTGCTAAGGATCGAGCCGCGCGTGGAGAAGTTCATCGCCTGGGTGGCCGGCAAGGACCCGGATTTCAACGCGCCGCTCGGGAAGAAGAAGGGGCGTTGATTCTGTGACGGATGCCACATCTGTTACGCGGTAGGCTTGCTTTGAGTCATTTTCTTACTCGGCGGGAAGGGCAGGCCTCAACCCCGCGGAATTGCCGCAATTGCGCAAGAAAAGGGGCTTGCGCGAATCCCGGACCCTGTGTAGGGGCGCGGCTCGAATTTGTTTGGGGGTAAGCCCCCGTTGCTCTTTCTCATCGGTAGCAGGACATAATGGAAGCTCAGAACATCCGCATTCGTCTCAAGGCATTCGATCACCGCGTGCTTGATCAGGCGACTGGCGAAATCGCCGAGACCGCTCGCCGCACTGGCGCGCTGATCCGGGGCCCCATTCCTCTGCCGACCCAGATCGAGAAGTTCTGCGTTAACCGCGGCCCGCACGTCGACAAGAAGTCGCGCGAGCAGTTCGAGGTGCGCACTTACAAGCGGTTGCTCGATATCGTGCAGCCGAACGCCACCACCGTGGACGCGCTGATGAAGCTCGACCTGGCGGCCGGCGTGAACGTCGAGATTAAGCTGGCTTAATCAGCCGGCGCGGCCTAAGGGCCGCTGATTACCGGGTTTCGACCCGGCTCCTAGCGGAACCCGAGCAGGGAAATCCGCGACGAGACAGAGCCCCGGCAATAGTCGGGGACACAAGGGATACCTCCGGATTTATCCGGGCCAGCGTCCCCCGTCTCGCCTCCACCCGGAGGCACTCAGCCCGGACGGGGCTCGTTTCACATTTCGGGCTGAACACGCCTGCGGGGATGGTCCTCGCAGGCCTCTGTAGGAGAACGGATCATGCGTACCGGCGTGATCGCCAAGAAGGTGGGGATGACCCGCCTGTTCCAGGAGGACGGCCGGCATGTGCCCGTGACCGTCCTGGCGCTGGAAGATTGCCAGGTGGTGTCCGTGCGCACCGCTGAAACCGACGGCTACGTCGCGGTTCAGCTGGGTGCCGGCAGTGCCAAGCAGAAGAACGTTGCCAAGCCGCAGCGTGAACATTTCGCAAAGGCTCAGGTTCCCCTGAAGGCCCAGGTTGTCGAATTCCGCGTGGCCGATGATGCCGTGCTGGAAGTTGGCGCAACGATCGCTGCCTCGCACTTCGTGCCGGGCCAGATGGTCGACGTTGCCGGCACGACCCAGGGCAAGGGCTTCCAGGGCGCGATGAAGCGCTGGGGTTTCGGCGGTATGCGCGCCACCCACGGTGTTTCGATCAGCCACCGTGCCCACGGTTCGACGGGTAACCGCCAGGATCCGGGCCGCGTCTTCAAGAACAAGAAGATGGCCGGCCACATGGGTGACCGCAACCGCACCCAGCAGAACCTCGAAGTCGTCCGCGTCGATGATGAGCGCGGCCTGATCTTCGTCAAGGGTTCGGTCCCGGGCGCTAAGAACTCCTGGCTGACCGTCAAGGACTCGGTGAAGGTCTCGCGCCACGCCGAAGCGCCTTATCCGGCCGGCATCAAGGGTGCCGCCAACAGCAACGAAACTCCGGCCGCTGCCGACACCCCCGCGGAAGACACCGCGGCCGTCGAAGCGACCGAAGGTCAGGAGGGCTAAGTCGTGAAGGTCAAGCTTTCCAACCTCGATGGCACCGCCGCCAAGGGCGATATCGAACTCAACGATGACGTGTTCGGCCTTGAGCCGCGCGCTGACATCCTTCACCGCGTTGTCACCTGGCAGCTCGAGAACCGCCGCGGCATCGCCCGCGCCGCTCGCGAGCGTTCGGACGTGGCCCGCACCGGCAAGAAGTTCGGTCGCCAGAAGGGCGGCGGTACGGCTCGTCACGGTGACCGCAAGGCCCCGATCTTCATCGGCGGTGGCAAGGCCATGGGTCCGCGTCGTCGTGAATTCGACGTTTCGCTGAACAAGAAGGTTCGTGCGCTCGGTCTGAAGATGGCACTGTCGTCGAAGGCCAACGGCAACCTGGTGGTTGTTGACACCCTTGAGCTCAAGGATGCCAAGACCAAGGCTGTTGCCGAACAGCTCGCCAAGGCGAACTGGGGCAAGAAGGTGCTGGTGATCGATGGTGACGCCGTGAACGAGGGCTTCGCCCGCGCTTCGGCCAACCTCTATGGCATCAACGTCCTCCCGGCGATCGGCGCGAACGTCTATGACATCCTGAAGCATGATACGCTGGTGCTGACGCGCGCCGCGGTCGAAAAGCTGGAGGCGCGTTTCAATGGCTAAGGACGCAATCGACACGCGTCACTACGACGTGATCGTGGCTCCCCACATCACCGAGAAGTCGACGCTGCTCAGCGAGAACAACGCTGTGGTCTTCAAGGTCGCCGAAAAGGCGACCAAGCCCGAAATCAAGGCGGCCGTCGAGGCGCTGTTCGGGGTGAAGGTCAAGAGCGTGAACACGCTGACCCAGAAGGGCAAGACCAAGCGCTGGAAGGGCAAGCCCTACAAGCGCTCGGACGTGAAGAAGGCTGTTGTGACGCTGGCTGCTGGCCAGTCGATCGACGTCACCAGCGGGATCTGAGGCTGAACCATGGCACTCAAGAACTATAACCCGACCAGCCCCGGCCGCCGCGGCCTGATCCTGGTCGACAAGTCGTCGCTGTGGAAGGGCAAGCCCGTCAAGGCGCTGACCGAAGGCAAGCACAAGACCGGTGGTCGCAATAACAAGGGCCATGTGACCTCGCGCGGGATCGCGGGTGGTCACAAGCAGAAGTACCGCTTCATCGACTTCAAGCGTCGTAAGTGGGACATGCCGGCTACGGTTGAGCGTCTGGAATATGACCCCAACCGCACGGCCTTCATCGCGCTCGTCAAGTACGAAGACGGTGAGCAGACCTACATCATCGCTCCGCAGCGCCTCGCTGTCGGTGACGTGGTGGTCGCTGGTGAAAAGACCGACGTTAAGCCGGGCAACGCCATGCTGCTCAGCCAGATGCCGGTCGGCACCATCTGCCACAACGTGGAGATGAAGCCGGGCAAGGGCGGTCAGATCGCCCGTTCGGCCGGGACTTACGTCCAGGTCGTCGGTCGTGACCGCGGGATGGTGATCGTTCGCCTCAACTCGGGCGAGCAGCGCTACCTGCGCGGTGACTGCATGGGCACGGTTGGCGCGGTTTCGAACCCCGACAACCAGAACACCAACCTGGGCAAGGCCGGTCGCAACCGCTGGCTTGGCCGTCGTCCGCTGACCCGCGGCGTCGCCAAGAACCCGGTCGACCACCCGCACGGTGGTGGTGAAGGCCGCACCTCGGGTGGCCGTCATCCGGTTACCCCGTGGGGCAAGCCGACCAAGGGTGCTCGTACCCGCCATAACAAGCAGACGGACAAGATGATTATCCGTTCGCGTCACGCCAAGAAGAAGAGGTAAGCCACCATGGCACGCTCCGTCTGGAAAGGCCCCTTCGTCGACCTGCACCTGCTGAAAAAGGCGGAAGCCCAGCAGGACGCCGGCACTCGCGCCGCACCGATCAAGACCTGGTCGCGTCGTTCGACGATCCTGCCGCAGTTCGTCGGCCTGACGTTCAACGTCTATAACGGCCACAAGTTCATCCCCGTCTCGGTCAACGAAGACATGGTCGGTCACAAGCTTGGTGAATTTGCGCCCACGCGCAGCTTCCCCGGCCACGCTGCCGACAAGAAGGGCAAGCGCTAATGAGCAAGCAAGCTGCTCCGCGCCGCGTTGGCGAAAAGGAAGCCCTGTCGGTCGGCACCACTATCCGTGGTTCGGCCCAGAAGCTCAACCTGGTCGCCGCCCTGATCCGCGGCAAGAAGGCCGAAGAGGCCATGAACATCCTCGCCTTCTCGACCAAGGCGATGGCTGTCGACGCCCGCAAGGTGCTCGCTTCGGCGATCGCCAATGCGGAAAACAACCACAACCTCGACGTTGACGCGTTGGTCGTGGCTGAAGCCAGCGTCGGCAAGTCGGTCACCATGAAGCGGTTCCACACCCGTGGCCGTGGCAAGTCGACCCGCATCCTGAAGCCGTTCTCGCGGCTGCGGATCGTGGTCCGTGAAGTTGAGGAGGCCTGATCATGGGTCACAAGAGCAACCCGATCGGCCTGCGTCTGCAGATCAACCGTACCTGGGACAGCCGCTGGTACGCCGAAGGCAAGAACTATGCGCAGATGCTTGAGGAAGACCTCAAGATGCGCAAGTTCATCATGGAAACGCTGCCCCAGGCCGCGATCTCCAAGGTGGTCATCGAGCGTCCGGCCAAGCTGTGCCGCGTTTCGATCTATGCCGCCCGTCCGGGCGTCATCATCGGCAAGAAGGGCGCGGACATCGAAAAGCTGCGCTCGCAGCTCGCCGCGATGACCTCGAGCGACGTCAAGCTGAACATCGTCGAAATCCGCAAGCCGGAAATCGATTCCAAGCTTGTCGCCCAGGGTATTGCCGATCAGCTGATCCGCCGCGTGGCGTTCCGCCGCGCGATGAAGCGGGCCGTGCAGTCCGCGCTCCGTCTTGGTGCCGAAGGCATCAAGATCACCTGCTCGGGCCGTCTCGGCGGTGCTGAAATCGCCCGCGTCGAATGGTACCGCGAAGGCCGCGTGCCGCTGCACACCCTGCGCGCCAACATCGACTACGCCGAAGCCGAAGCGCTGACCGCCTATGGGATCATCGGCATCAAGTGCTGGATCTTCAAGGGCGAGATCCTTGGCCACGATCCGATGGCCCAGGACCGCCTGATGATGGAGGCTCAGACCTCCGGCGTGCGCCCGGCGCGCGATGACCGCAGGAACTAAGTCATGCTGCAACCTAAGAAAACCAAGTTCCGCAAGGCCTTCAAGGGCCGCATCAAGGGCGACGCCAAGGGCGGTACCGACCTGAACTTCGGGTCCTATGGCCTCAAGGCGCTTGAGCCGGAGCGGATCACCGCTCGTCAGATCGAAGCCGCCCGTCGTGCGATCACGCGCCACATCAAGCGCCAGGGGCGTCTGTGGATCCGCGTGTTCCCGGACGTGCCGGTTTCGAAGAAGCCTGCCGAAGTCCGTCAGGGTAAGGGCAAGGGTTCGATCGAATACTGGGCAGCGCGGGTGAAGCCCGGCCGCATCCTGTTCGAACTGGACGGCGTTGCCGGCCCGCTGGCCGCCGAAGCCTTCAGCCGCGCTGCGATGAAGCTGCCGATCAAGACCAAGGTCGTCGCCCGCCTGGGTGACACCTCGCACCTGGGAGGTGAATGATGGCCAAGGTTGAAGACCTCCGCGCCAAGACCGAGGATCAGCTGACCGCTGACCTGGCCGAACTGAAGCGGGAAGCGTTCAATCTGCGCTTCCAGGCCGCGACGAACCAGCTTGAGCGCCCGGCGCGCATCAAGGAAGTGCGCCGCGACATCGCCCGCATCAAGACGTTGCAGGGCGAACGCGCCCGCGCAGCGAAGTAAGGAGCCCACAGATGCCCAAGCGTATCCTGATCGGGACTGTGGTTTCCGACAAGACCGACAAGACCGTGGTCGTGAAGGTCGAGCGTAAGGTGAAGCACCCGCTCTACGGGAAGATCATCCGTCGTTCGAAGAAGTATCACGCCCACGACGAAGACAACGCCTACAAGACCGGCGAAACCGTGCGCATCGAGGAATCGGCGCCGATTTCGAAGCTCAAGACCTGGAAGGTCATCGAGCGGGTCCAGGCCGGCAAGACCGCTGCGGTCGAAGCTGACGTCTAAGTCGACACCCATTTTGGAACTGCCGGACTGGTTCCGGCAAGCCAGTGAGAAGGAACCGGATCTATGATCCAGATGCAATCAAACCTCGACGTCGCTGACAACAGCGGCGCGAAGCGCGTCCAGTGCATCAAGGTGCTGGGCGGCTCGAAGCGCCGCACTGCCGGCGTGGGCGACATCATCGTGGTGTCGGTCAAGGAAGCACAGCCCCGCACCAAGGTGAAGAAGGGCGACGTGCACCGCGCCGTCATCGTTCGCACCCGCAAGGACGTGCGCCGCGCTGACGGCAGCGTGATCCGCTTCGACAGCAACGCTGCCGTGCTGATCAACAAGAACGCCGAGCCCATCGGCACCCGCATCTTCGGCCCCGTGGTCCGCGAACTGCGCGGCAAGGGCTACATGAAGATCATCAGCCTTGCGCCGGAGGTCCTCTAAATGTCCGCTGCCAAGATCAAGAAGGGTGACAACGTCGTTGTCCGCTCGGGCAAGGACAAGGGCCGCACCGGCACTGTCCTTCAGGTCATGCCGAAGGATGGCAAGGTCCTGGTCCAGGGCGTGAACGTGGCGACCCGTCACCGCAAGCCCAGCCAAGCCAATCCGCAGGGTGGGATCGATCGCCGTGAAGCGCCGCTGGCGATGTCGAAGGTCGGCCTCGTCGACCCGAAGACCGGCAAGGCGACCCGCGTGCGCTTTGAAGACAAGGACGGCAAGAAGGTCCGCGTGGCCGTGAAGTCCGGGGAGACCATCGATGGCTGATAAGTACGTGCCCCGTCTTCGCAAGAAGTACGACGAGCAGATCGCCAAGGCGATGACCGAGAAGTTCGGTTACGCCAACGTGATGGAAGTTCCGAAGATCGAAAAGATCACGCTCAACATGGGCGTTGGCGAAGGCAGCCAGGACAAGAAGAAGGTCCAGACTGCCGCCGCCGAAATGGAGCTGATCGCTGGCCAGAAGCCGGTGATCACCAAGGCGAAGAAGTCGATCGCGCAGTTCAAGCTGCGTGAAGGCATGCCGATCGGTTGCAAGGTTACCCTGCGCCGGGAACGCATGTACGAATTCCTCGATCGCCTGATCACCGTGGCAATGCCCCGCATCCGCGACTTCCGTGGCCTCAACGCCAAGTCGTTCGACGGCCGCGGCAACTATGCCATGGGCCTGAAGGAGCAGATCATCTTCCCAGAGATCAGCTACGACCAGATCGAGAAGGTGCGTGGGATGGACATCATTGTCACTACCACTGCCAAGACCGACGACGAAGCGCGCGAGCTGCTGCGTCTGTTTGGTTTCCCGTTCCCGGCGGAAGCCGAAGCTGCGCAAGCGGCCTGAGATAAAGAGAGCTTAAGTCCATGGCGAAACTGAGTTCCGTGAACAAGAACGAGCGCCGCAAGCAGCTCGTGAAGAAGTATGCAGCCAAGTATGCTGCCCTCAAGGCGCAGGCTGACGACAAGTCGCTCGACGAAACCGAGCGTCTGATCGCCCGTCTGAAGCTGGCGGAAATCCCGCGCAACGGCAACCCGACCCGGGTTCGCAACCGCTGCGCCACCACCGGCCGCCCGCGCGGCTACTACCGCAAGTTCGGCCTCTGCCGCATCGAACTCCGTGATCTTGCCAACAAGGGCATGATTCCGGGCGTGACGAAGTCGAGCTGGTAAGGACCTAGAGATGGCACTGACCGATCCCCTGGGTGATATGCTCACCCGTATCCGTAACGGCCAGCGGGCGAAGAAGGACTCCGTCCTTTCGCCGGCTTCGAAGCTGCGCGCCCGCGTGCTCGAAGTCCTGCAGCGCGAAGGCTATATCCGTGGTTACTCGGAGGACGCCACTGGCGCCCACCCGCAGCTGCGGATCGAACTGAAGTACTTCGAGGGCGAACCGGCGATCAAGCACGTCGCTCGCGTCTCGAAGCCGGGCCGCCGGGTCTACTCGGGCAGCAAGGAGCTGCCGGTGATCCGCAACGGTCTTGGCATCACCATCGTCTCGACGCCGCGTGGCGTGCTTTCGGATGCCGAAGCGCGCGCTCACAACGTCGGCGGCGAAGTGCTGGCGGAGGTGTTCTGATGAGCCGCATCGGTAAGCGTCCGGTGTCGATCCCGAGCGGCGTTAGCGCCGAAATCGCGAACGGCACCCTCACCGTGAAGGGCCCCAAGGGCACCCTCACGCTGGGTCTGCGCGACGAGATCGCCTACAAGGTCGAAGGTGACAGCATTTCGGTGCTGCCGGCCAATGACAGCAAGCAGGCGCGTGCCTTCTGGGGCATGCAGCGCACTCTCGTCGACAACCTGGTGACCGGCGTCACCCAGGGCTACACCAAGGTCCTCGAGATCACCGGTGTTGGCTACCGCGCCACGGCTCAGGGCAAGATCCTGAAGCTGCAGCTCGGCTACAGCCACGACGTGAACTTCGACGTGCCGGAAGGCATCGAGATCAAGACCCCGGATAACACCACGGTCGAAATCTCTGGGATCGACAAGCAGAAGGTCGGCCAGGTTGCGGCCGAGATCCGCCGCTGGCGCAAGCCCGAGCCTTACAAGGGCAAGGGTATCAAGTACCGCGGCGAGTTCATCTTCCGCAAGGAAGGGAAGAAGAAGTAATGGCCAAGCTTTCCCTGTTCGAGCGCCGTCGTCGGCGCGTTCGCACCGCGCTCAAGGCGCGCGCCGGTGGCCGTCCGCGGCTTTCGGTGCACCGTTCGGGCCGCCACATCTATGCCCAGATCATCGACGATGCCGCCGGCCGCACGCTGGCAGCCGCATCGACCCTGGGCAGCAAGGGCGGTTCCAACGTCGACGCTGCGGCCAAGGTCGGTTCGACCCTCGCCGAAGCTGCCAAGAAGGCTGGCGTCACTTCCGTCGTGTTCGATCGCGGCGGGTACCTGTTCCATGGCCGCGTCAAGGCGCTGGCTGATGCCGCCCGTGAAGGCGGGCTGGAGTTCTGACGATGGCTGACGAAACCAATATGGAAAACGAAGTCGCCGTCGAGGCGACCGGTGCCACCGAAGGTGGCGAGCAGCGCGAAGCCCGCGGCCGTGGCCGTGGTCGCGGCGGCAATGACCGCGGCGGCAATGACCGTGGCGGTCGTGGCCGTGGCCGTGACGATCGTCGTGGCCGTGGCGGCGACGATGACGGTGGCGAAGAGCTGATCGAAAAGCTGGTCCACATCAACCGCGTCTCTAAGACCGTCAAGGGCGGCAAGCGCTTCGGTTTCGCCGCGCTGGTCGTGGTTGGCGATGGCAAGGGCCGCGTTGGCTTCGGTCATGGCAAGGCGCGCGAAGTGCCGGAAGCCATCACCAAGGCGACTGCCTCGGCCAAGAAGAAGATGGTTCGCGTTCCGCTCAAGGAAGGCCGCACCCTGCATCACGACGGCAAGGGCCGTTTCGGTGCCGGCAAGGTGAATGTCCGTTCGGCTCCGGCCGGGACCGGGATCATCGCCGGTGGTCCGATGCGCGCCGTCTTCGAAAGCCTGGGCGTGGCCGACGTGGTGACCAAGTCGGTCGGCACCTCGAACCCCTACAACATGATCCGCGCCACCTTCGACGCTCTGGTTAGCCAGACTTCGCCGAAGTCGGTCGCCCAGCGTCGCGGCAAGAAGGTTGCCGACCTGCTGGGTCGCGGCGGTGCGAGCGCAGCCGAGGCGGAAGCCGAAGCTGCGCGATCACGGAGTAAGCTGACATGGCGAAGATCAAGATCAAGCAGATCGGTTCGCCGATCCGTCGCCCGGAAAGCCAGAAGAAGATTCTGGTCGGCCTGGGCCTGGGCAAGATGCACCGCGTGGTGGAGTTGGAAGATACTCCCGAAGTGCGCGGCGCGATCGCCAAGCTGCCGCATATGGTGGCTGTGGTCGATTGACCAATCCAGCATCCCGGCTTCGGCCGGGATGTTTCTTTCAGCGCGACTAAAGCGAAAGCGAGTGCAACGACATGAAACTCAACGAAATCTCTGACAACAAGGGCGCCCGCAAGGGTCGCATGCGCGTCGGCCGTGGTATCGGTTCGGGCAAGGGCAAGACTGCTGGCCGCGGCCAGAAGGGTGCCAAGGCTCGTTCGGGCGTCTCGGTGAACGGCTTCGAAGGCGGCCAGATGCCGCTGCACATGCGGATCCCGAAGCGCGGCTTCAACAACATCTTCGCCAAGGACTATGCCGAAGTGAACCTGGGCCTGATCCAGAAGTTCATCGACGCGGGCAAGCTCGACATCAAGGCCGTGATCGATCACGCCGCGCTCAAGGCCGCCGGCCTGGCCCGTGGCGGCAAGGATGGCGTCCGCCTGCTCGGCAAGGGTGAGTTCACCGCCAAGGTCAAGTTTGCAGTCACCGGCGCCAGCAAGGGCGCGGTCGCTGCGGTTGAGAAGGCCGGCGGTTCGGTTGAACTCCCGGCTGAACAGCCGAGCGAGCACGAGAAGAAGACTGCTCGCCGCGAAGCCAACAAGGCTGCGAAGTAATTTCGAATCCATCCCCGCCGCTCAGGCGGGGATGGATTTGTTTGCAGGGTTTGGACTTCGCCGCACGCTCCCTATATGGGGCTGATCAGCGGTCCGGGGCGGACCCAAAGCAAGGTTCACTTACCCGATGGCTTCACGTGCCGATAACGTTGCGAGCAATCTCAATCTCGCGAATTTCTCCAAGGCGACCGAGCTGAAGAACCGCATCTGGTTCACGCTGGGTGCCCTGATTGTCTTCCGCTTCCTGAGCTTCGTGCCGCTCCCCGGGGTCAACCCGCTGGTGCTCGAGCAGCTCTATGCCCAGACGCGCGGTGGCATCCTCGATATCTTCAACACTTTCTCGGGCGGCAGCCTTGAGCGCATGAGCCTCATCGCGCTTGGCATCATGCCCTATATTACCGCCTCGATCGTGATTCAGCTGGCCGCTTCGCTCCATCCCTCGCTGATGGCGCTGAAGAAGGAAGGCGAAAGCGGCCGCAAGAAGCTCAACCAGTTCACCCGCTATGGCACCGTGCTGCTGACCGCAGTGCAGGGCTGGTTCATCGCTTCGGGGCTTGAAGCCTATGGCGCTTCGAGCGGGCTGCAGGCCGTGGTCAACCCGGGCATGATGTTCAAGGTGGTGGCCGTGATCAGCCTGATCGGCGGGACGATGTTCCTGCTCTGGCTGGGCGAACAGATCACCAGCCGCGGGATCGGCAACGGCACTTCGCTGATCATCATGGCCGGTATCGTTGCGCAGATGCCGACTTTCATTTCCAACCTGTTTGAAGGCGGGCGTTCGGGCTCGATCAGCGGCTTCACCATCGCGATGGCGGTGGGCGTGGTCGTGGTGCTAATCCTGTTCATCTGCTTCATGGAACGCGCGACCCGGCGATTGCTGATCCAGTATCCGAAGCGTGCCAGCCAGCACGGCATGATGCAGGCCGATCGCAGCCACCTGCCGCTCAAGATCAACACCGCAGGCGTTATCCCGCCGATCTTCGCCAGCTCGCTGCTGCTGCTGCCGCTGACGATCAGCCAGTTTGCCGGCAACTCGATTTCGCCGGATACGACCATGGGCAGCGCGATCGTGACGCTGAACCAGTACCTGGCGCATGGCCAGCCGCTCTACATGACGCTCTATGCGCTCGGCATCATCTTCTTCTGCTTCTTCTACACCGCCGTGGTGTTCAATCCGGAAGAAACCGCCGACAACCTGAAGCGCAATGGCGGGTTCATCCCCGGCATCCGCCCGGGCAAGAGCACGGCCACCTATCTGGACTACGTGCTGACCCGGATCACGGTGATCGGCGCGCTTTACATCACCGTGGTTTGCGTGATCCCGGAATGGTGGATCGCCTCGACCGGGCTCAACATGATGTTCCTGGGCGGCACCAGCCTGCTGATCGTGGTCAACGTGACAGTCGATACGATCACCCAGATCCAGTCGCACCTGCTGGCGCACCAGTATGGCGACCTTATCAAGAAGGCGAAGCTGAAAGGCCGCATTCGCTGATCGATACTCGGGGGTAGCTGACGTGAACATCATCCTTCTGGGCCCCCCGGGTGCGGGCAAGGGCACTCAGGCGCAGCGATTGGTAGAGCGGCACGGCATGCGCCAGCTCTCAACCGGCGACATGCTCCGGGCGGCGGTCAAGGCCGCTACTCCGGTCGGCCTCCAGGCCAAGGCGGTGATGGAACGCGGCGAACTCGTCTCGGATGAAATCGTCTCGGCGCTGATCGGCGAAGAACTGGACGCGATGGGTTCCGAAACCGGCGCGATCTTCGATGGCTATCCGCGGACCGAGGCACAGGCCCATTCGCTCGACGCGATCCTGGGCCAGCGCGGTCGCACCCTGAACCACGTGATCGAACTGGCGGTCGATGAGGACGCGCTGGTTGAGCGCATCACCGGTCGCTTCACCTGCGCCAATTGCGGCAAGGGCTATCACGACAAGTTCGAGCGGCCGCAGGTTGATGGCACCTGCGACAAGTGCGGCTCAACCGAGTTCAAGCGCCGTCCGGACGACAACGAAGAAACCGTGCGGACCCGCATGGCCGAGTATCGCGCCAAGACCGCGCCGATCCTGCCGATCTACGAAGCGCGCGGAATTGTCGCGCGCGTTGACGGCATGGCCGACATGGACCAGGTGACGGCGGCAATCGAACAGGTTATCGCTTCCTGATCCTGCCAGGGGGAGGGAAGAGCGATGCACCGTTTACTGGCCACTACGGCACTCCTGCTGGCATCACCGCTGCAGGCTGAACTGACCGCCTCATCCGACACCGGTTTTGTCAGCGATCATGTCGCCACTGTTGCGGCGGATCCTGCGGCGGTCTGGAAGGTCCTGGTCGCCCCAAACCAGTGGTGGTCGCCCAGCCACACCTATTCGGGCGACGCTGCCAATCTCTACCTCGATGCCCAGGCGACCGGCTGCTTCTGCGAGAAGCTGCCCAAGCCGGCTGACGCGCCCGAGGGGCAGCGGATGGGCAGCGTCGAGCACATGCACGTCGTCTATGCCGATCCCCAGCGCGGGGTGCTGCGGATGACCGGCGGCCTGGGGCCGCTGCAGGGTGAAGCGGTCCACGGCGTTCTTACAATCACCCTCAAGCGGGTGGGTGAGGGGACGCAGGTCAAGTGGCGTTATGTCGTGGGCGGCGTATGGCAAGGCAAGCCGGCCGAGCTGGCGCCGCTGGTCGACAAGGTGCTGGCCGAGCAGGTTCAGCGCCTGGCTGACAAGGCGGCACCGGCCAAGGAAGCCGTCGACCCGCCGAAGCCCTGAAACCACGGGGAACTGCGGCGTTGACAGGCGGGGCGAATCGCCTTAAGCGCCCGGTCCATTCGGCATGAACGGATAAGTCCGGAAGGCGAGGGCCATTGGCGCGCCAACCGGGCTTTTTGCCGTTCTGACGAATGAGCGTTGAGATGGAAGGTCGCGGATCCTCTGCCGCCTTCTGTGGAGCATGGAGAAGTAAGTGGCTCGTATTGCCGGGGTAAACATCCCCACCAACAAGCGCGTGATTATCGCGCTCACCTACATTCACGGTATCGGCCCCTTCAAGGCCCGCCAGATCATCGACAAGCTGGGTATTGACCATGCCCGCCGCGTTTCGGACCTTTCCGACCAGGAAGTTCTGCACATTCGCGAATCGATCGACGCCGAGCACACGGTTGAGGGTGACCTCCGCCGCGAGACCGCGATGAACATCAAGCGCCTGATGGACCTGGCCTGCTATCGCGGCCTGCGTCACCGTAAGGGGCTGCCGGTTCGCGGTCAGCGCACCCACACCAACGCCCGCACCCGCAAGGGTAAGGCGAAGCCCATCGCCGGCAAGAAGAAGTAAGCAGCAGGCCTCAGGCCTAGCAGCTTTCCCTTCCCGATATTCGAGTAGGACAACCAAATGGCACGCGAACCCCAGCGCATTAAGCGCCGCGAGCGGAAGAACATCACCAGCGGCATCGCGCATGTGAATGCCAGCTTCAACAATACCATGATCACCATCACCGACGCCCAGGGCAATGCGATTTCCTGGTCCAGCGCCGGCATGATGGGCTTCAAGGGCAGCCGCAAGTCGACCCCGTATGCCGCTCAGGTGGCTGCGGACGATGCCGGCAAGAAGGCCGCCGAACACGGCGTGCGCACCCTGGAAGTCGAAGTGAAGGGCCCCGGTTCGGGCCGTGAAAGCGCGCTGCGTGCCCTCCAGGCCGTCGGCTTTACGATCACTTCGATCCGCGACGTTACGCCGATCCCGCACAACGGGGTCCGGCCTTCGAAGCGTCGCCGCGTCTGATCATGCTATCGCGGTGATGGGGCCCCATCGCCGCAGTTCAGGATCGGTCGCAGCGCTGAGAAGCGCAGTGGCCGGTCCCGCCAAAACAAGACCCTAGGGGAAGTCCATGACTGTCAACATCAAGAACTGGCAGGAACTCAAGAAGCCCAACGCCCTCGAGGTGAAGCCGGGCAACGACCCCAAGCGCCGCGCCACTTTCGTCGCCGAGCCGCTGGAGCGTGGTTTCGGCCTGACGCTGGGCAACGCGCTGCGCCGGGTGCTGCTGTCCTCGCTGCAGGGCGCGGCCATCACGTCGATCAAGATCGAGAACGTGCTGCACGAATTCTCGTCGCTGGCCGGCGTGCGTGAAGATGTCACCGACATCGTGCTGAACGTGAAGCAGATCGCACTGAAGATGCAGGGTGAAGGCCCGAAGCGTCTGCAGCTCTCGGCAACCGGTCCGGCCGAAGTCAAGGCTGGCGACATTGCCGTCTCGGGTGACATCGAGGTCATGAACAAGGACCTCGTGATCTGCCACCTCGACGAAGGTGCGACGCTCAACATGGAACTGACCGCCGACACCGGCAAGGGCTATGTCCCGGCCGTCGGCAACCGTCCGATTGACGCGCCGATCGGGCTGATCCCGGTCGATTCGCTCTACTCGCCGGTCCGTCAGGTTTCGTACAAGGTCGACAACGCCCGCATCGGGCAGGAGCTGGACTACGACAAGCTGAACCTGACTGTCGAAACCGACGGTACGGTTACCCCGGAAGATGCCGTGGCCTTTGCCGCGCGGATCCTTCAGGACCAGCTCTCGCTGTTCGTCCACTTCGACGATGCCGTGCCGATGGGTTCCTCGCCGATGATCGGCATCGCCGCTGCTCCGGCCGAGGAAAGCGATACCAACCAGCTCAACCGTTACCTGCTCAAGAAGGTCGACGAGCTCGAGCTGTCGGTGCGTTCGGCCAACTGCCTCAAGAACGACAACATCATCTACATCGGCGACCTGGTCCAGAAGACCGAGGCCGAGATGCTCCGCACGCCGAACTTCGGCCGCAAGAGCCTCAACGAGATCAAGGAAGTCCTGAGCTCGATGGGCCTGCGCCTCGGCATGGACATCCCTGGCTGGCCGCCGGAAAACATCGAAGAAATGGCCAAGAAGCTCGAACAAGAGCTGCTGGGCTAACCAGATACGGGGCACCTTCGGGTGCCCCGACGGTAATCGGCGGCGACCGCGACTGCTGCCAGCTACGGGCTACCTGATACGGGCCCCTAACGAACGAAGGAATGACCCATGCGTCACAAAGTTGGCGGGCGTAAGCTCAACCGTACTTCCAGCCACCGCAAGGCGCTGCTGCGCAACATGTCGGCGGCGCTGATCAAGCACGAACAGATCACCACCACGCTGCCCAAGGCACGCGAACTGCGCCCGTACCTGGAAAAGCTGATCACGCTGGCCAAGCATGGCGGCCTGTCGAACCGCCGTCTGGCCCATGCTCGTCTGCTCGACGAAGCCCAGGAAAAGAAGCTGTTTGAAGTCCTGGCCGCGCGTTACGCCGATCGCCAGGGCGGCTACACCCGCGTGATCAAGGCCGGCATCCGCGCTTCGGACGCTGCCCCGCTCGCGGTGATCGAACTGGTTGACCGTGACACCTCGGCCAAGGGCCAGGATTCGGGCCCGGTCATGATGGCCGACGACGCCGAATAAGCGCTTCGCTGCGACCTTTGGTCCAGTTGCAAAGGCGGGGGTGACTGCTACGGTCACCCCCGCCTTTTCGCATTTCGGAGTACCGCATGTCGCGCCGCATTCCGGCCACCCTGGCCGCCATCCTTGCCTTGTCGCTCGTATCTCCCGTCACCGCCGAAAAGATGACCTTGTCCTACCCTGAGACCAGCAAGCTCGACCTGGTCGAGACCCAGTTCGGCGAAGCGGTCCCCGATCCCTATCGCTGGCTGGAAAACGATGTCCGCACGGACAAAGCGGTGGCCGATTGGGTGGCGCAGCAGAATGCCCTGACCCAGGGCTATCTCGCCCAGCTGCCCCAGCGCCAGTGGTTCGCCCAGCGGATCAAGGCGTTGATGGACTACGAACGCTTCGGCCTGCCGCGCAAGGCTGGCGGCAATTACTTCTACATGCGCAATTCCGGTCTGCAGAACCAGTCGCAGCTGTTCGTCCGCAAGGGGCTGAACGGCAAGCCGCGGTTGCTGATCGATCCCAACACCTGGGCCAAGGACGGCGCCACTGCGCTTGATGCCTGGGTGCCATCGAAGAATGGCAAGCTGCTGGCCTATTCGATCCAGGATGGCGGGTCGGACTGGCGGACGATCAAGGTGCTGGATGCCACCACCGGCAAGGTGCTGGGTGATGGGGTCAAGTGGGCCAAGTTCACCAATATCGCCTGGGTCGGCAACGAGGGCTTCCTCTACTCGCGCTTCCCCGAGCCGCAGCCGGGGGCGGAATTCCAGTCGCTCAACAAGAACCAGGCGGTCTACTTCCACCGCATCGGCACGCCGCAGTCGCAGGACGAGCTGGTCTATTCCACGCCGAACGATCCGGAGCTGGGTCACAGCGCGCAGGTTACGCACGATGGTCGCTGGGTTGTGGTGACCACATCGAAAGGGACGGACAGCCGCTACGCAGTCCACATCCTGCCCCTGCGCAAGGACCGCAAATGGCAAGCGAAGACCCTGATCGGCGGCCTTGATCATGCCTGGAACCTGATCGATGGTATGGGCGATGCACTGTATTTTGTGACCAACAAGGATGCGCCACGGATGAAGGTGGTGCGGGTCGATCTGAAGAAGCAGGCGCTGTATCGCATTCCCTGCGCGGACTCGACCAAGGCCGATGACGTTTGCCTCGAGCCTCGGCCAGAAATCACCGATATCATCCCTGAACGTGCCGAAACGCTGGAGCGCGCCGAGATCGTGGGTGATCGGCTGATCCTGGCCTATCTCAGGGATGCCAAATCGGTGGCAGAGGTTCGCTCGCTCGATGGCAAGCCGGTCCAGCAGATCGCGCTCAACGCCATTGGCACAGCCTCTGGCTTCAGCGGTGAGCCGGGCGATCCGGAGACCTTCTATTCCTTCTCCAGCTTCAACCAGCCGAGCGGGATCTTCCGCTTCGATACCCGCACCGGAAAGAGCGAGCCCTTCGCGCTGCCCAAGCTGACCTTCAATCCGGCCGACTACGCGATCGAACAGCGTTTCTACAATTCAAAGGACGGCACGCGCGTGCCGATGTTCGTGGTGCGCAAGAAGGACGTGGCCCAGGCCGGCAAGGCGGTGCCGACGCTGCTTTATGGCTATGGCGGGTTCGACATCTCGCTGACGCCGGGCTTCTCCGCCGCGCGGATGGCCTGGCTGGAAGCGGGCGGGGCCTTTGCGCTCGCCAACCTGCGCGGCGGCGGCGAATACGGCAAGGCTTGGCACGATGCCGGTCGGCTGGGCAACAAGCAGAACGTCTTCGATGACTTCATCGCAGCCGGCGAATACCTCATCGCCGAAGGGATCACGCCCAAGAGCGGCCTGACTATCCAGGGCGGTTCGAACGGCGGTTTGTTGGTCGGCGTGGTGGTCAACCAGCGGCCCGACCTGTTCGCGGCCGGCAACGCCGCGGTCGGCGTGATGGACATGCTCCGCTTCGATCGCTTCACCGCCGGGCGCTATTGGGTCGATGACTACGGCTATCCCAGCAAGGAAGCCGACTGGCGCGTGCTGCGGGCCTATTCGCCCTATCACAACATCAAGGTGGGGGTGAATTACCCGGCCATGTTGGTGACCACGGCCGATACCGATGACCGCGTGGTGCCGGGCCACAGCTTCAAGTACGCCGCCGCGCTGCAGGCCGCCAAGGCCGGGGACAAGCCGCATCTGATCCGGATCGAAAGCCGCGCCGGCCACGGCTCGGGCAAACCGACCGACAAGGCCGTGGCTGAAGGAGCCGACGTGCTGGCTTTCCTGGCCCAATGGAGCGGGCTGCAGGTGCCCGCGCGCTAGGCCCCGTTGCGGCCGTGGTAGAGCGGCCAGAACAATTGCTCGCGCAGGTTGCGCGGGCGGGTTGAATAACCGGTCGGGGGCATGCCTTCCGGCCGGTTATAGTCTCCGAACAGCACGTCCCAGATCGGCAGGATCGCGGCGAAGTTGCTGTCGTAATGCTCAGGCAGGGCCGAATGGTGCCGCCGGTGATAGGCCGGGGTGTTGATCACCCATGACCATTTGCCCAGGTTGAGCGGCAGCTGCGAGTGCGAGACAAAGTTCAACAGGCTCAGCACGGTATAGACCGCCAGCGCCGTCGGCGTGGGTGAGATCAGCAGGGCTGCCGCCGACCAGACCGTTACCGACTTGAACAGCGGATCGGCCCAGAAGTGGCGGTTGGTCGTCAGCACCGACATGTTCGGATCGGAGTGATGCAGCGAATGCATCGCCCACAACAGCGGCACCCGGTGCTGCATGCGATGGAACAGGTACTCGGCCAGGTCATAGACCAGCACGTAAAGGATCACTGCCAGCCAGGTGGGCAGGGCGGCGCCATCGATCAGGGCCGGGCCATCCCAGGCGCGAACCACTTCGTAGACCGTGAACGCGCCCAGCAGCTTGAGTGCCCAGGATTGCAGGTTGATCAGCCAATCGGTTGAAGGCGCCCCGATAAGTCGCTCCCAGGCGATGAGGATCAGCGCGACCGCAGGGGCTGAGTAGAACACGAACCAATCAGGCATGGCCGGAATCATAGGCTTTCATGCTTAATGGACTGCTAAAATCCTCGTTCATGTAAATGCCCTTGAATCTGAACGTCGCCTAACAGCAGGGTTCAGCTTCGTGCCACGGACGAGTCGCTAGACCACCTTCATGGCCGGACGACATTGCTCCGGCGCAGTGAAGGAACCAAGCCATGAAGACCATGTCCAAAGCTCTGGCCAAGGGCACCATTGCCACCGTTGCGGCTGGCGCGATGGCACTCGCTTCGGCCACTCCGGCTTTTGCCGATCGCCGCGATCGCGACGGTGTCAGCGCGGGCGATGTAATTGCCGGCGCCCTGATCATCGGCGGCATCGCTGCCGTCGCTTCGGCAGCCAGCAAGAACAATGACCGCTACGATCGCGATTATCGCTATGACCGGGCCGGTTACGGCAATGACTATGGCTATAACCAGGGCTACGGCTATCGCGATGACAATGTCCGCCGCGGCAACCCGCGCCGCGCTGTTGAACAGTGCGTCTTTGCCGCCGAGCGCAACGCCGCGCGCTACAGCTATGGCCGCGCCGACGTGACCGACGTCCGCGACATTCGTGAAACCCGCTATGGCTATGAAGTGCGCGGGCGGATCGCGGTCAACAGCAACGGGCGCGACTGGCGCCGCGGCGATGGCAACTATGGCCGGGGCTGGGGCGGTGACTACCGCGGCTGGAACGACAACCTGCGCGGCTATGACTCCGGCTCGTTCAAGTGCCGGATCGAGCGGGGCCGGATTGTCGACCTCGACTACAACGGGATCCGCGGCCTCTAACCGCTGAGCATCCGGACGACGGGCGGTTCAGGCAAGCGAAAGCCTGAATCGCCCAAGTCCTTGTTAGCATTGGCGCGAGTCGCGCGGTGGAAGGGGTCAAGCAGATGACGGGTAAGTTCAAGCGGAGCGCAGCCGCCCTGGCGCTGGCAGCATCGTTTTCGATGGCCGCAACGCCAGCCATGGCACGCGGCTGGGGTGGCGGCTGGGGCGGGCATTACCGCAACCACGACCGGGTCGATGGCGGCGATATCCTCGCCGGCATTCTGATCATCGGCGGGATCGCCGCGATCGCCAGCGCCGCCAGCAAGGCCAACAAGCAGCGCCAGCAGCAGGACGATTATCGCCAGCCGCTCCCCCGCGATCGCGAGGAAGCGCCGCGTTATGGCAGCGACGACGATCGCCCCGAATGGCGCGAAGGCACCGGCATCGACAGCGCAATCAACCGCTGCATCGATGAAGTGAACCGCGGCAAGACCCGCGTCGGCGAGGTCGAGAGTGTCAACCGCGCCGATGGCGGCTGGCGGGTTGCCGGTACGACTACCGGCAATGGCAGCTTCAGCTGCGTGATCGACCGCGACGGCCGAATCCGCAACGTCAACGTGGACGGCCAGGCGATCTGATCGGACGGAAATGAAGGAAGGGGCCGTGCGGGGAAGCTCGCGCGGCCCTTTTGCTTATCTGGCGACCTGCAGCCAATGCGCCATGGCGCCCATCAGATCGCGGCCATAGGCCTTGGCCAGGCGGCTTTCCGCGACCGCGTTGAAAGCGTGGATCGCACCGGGATAGGAATGGAGCTCAACCGGCACCCCGGCCGCGACGAGGCGGCGGGCAAAGTCGAGGTCTTCGTCGTAAAACAGGTCAAGGCTGCCCATGCCGATCCAGGTCGGCGGCAGGCCGGACAAGTCCTCCGCCAGGGTGGGCGAGTACCAGCCGCGCCGTTCGTCGGTCGGCTGGTAAGTCCCCTGCAAGGCGCCCCAGCCAAAGCGGTTCGAGGAGCGGGTCCAGACAAACTCCCCGGTCGTCGCGTTGTCATAGGGGCAATTGGCGCTGCCGGTGCGGTGGTCCAGCATCGGATAGGTCAGGAACTGCGCGGCCAGCTGCGGACCACCCAGATCGCGGGCCATCAGCGCGACCGCTGCGGCCAGGCCGCCGCCGGCGCTTTCACCGGTGATGCCAATCCGTTCGGGATCGACTTCGGCAAGTCCGGCCAGCCACTTCAGTGCGGCGAGGCAATCTTCCTGCGGGGCGGGGAAGGGGTGCTCCGGGGCGAGCCGGTACTCGACCGAGGCAACCGGGATCCCCAGCGCCTGCGCCATGGCCGCAGGCCCGGCCTGCATCACGCTGGCCGAACCCATGATCATCCCGCCGCCATGGATATGGAGCAGCGCGGCCCGTCCGGGTGCGCCGGGCGCCGGATCGTAGAGATAGATCTCCAGCGGACCGCCCGGTCCGGCGATGGTGTGGACAACCGGGGCAAGCGGCGGGGCGCCCAGGAAAGCATAGCGCGCGTTGCTGGTCACGCGCAGCTCACCCAGGTCCATTGCCGCCAGATCGGTCGGTGGCAGCAGATCGAGCAGCGGCAGCAGCTCGGGATCGACCAGGTGACGGGTAGACATTGAGTCTATTGCAGGCTGGTCTTGGGGAACATCCAGCGCTGCGACAGGCGCGGCTCAAACGGCTTCCACTCACCCTCGGGCTGCAACAGGCGGTCGACGATGGCGATGACCGCGCTGGGATTGAAGCCCAGACCGCAGTGGCTGGCCAGCACCTCGATGTTTTCGGTGTGCGGATGGGCGCAGCGCTTCTGCACCGAACCGCGCCAGTGGACCACGCCATCGGTCTTGGTCAGGATCGAAGTGGTCGGCACTGGCGGCGCGCGGTGGAGATCGACGAAGCGGCCCTGGCGGATCGGCTCCGGATCGCGGCCATTGAGATATTCGAACAAGCGCGCGGCGTTGGAATGGCGGCGGTCGTCAGAGATCGGACTGCCGAGCGAGATCACCAGCGGACCGCTTCGGGGTGGGCCTTGGCCAGCTCGCGGGCGAAGACGCCGCCCAGGCTCCAGCCGACGATCGAGACCTTGCGGCCGGTCTCGCGGTAGATCCGCAGCAGCATCGATTCCATCTCGTGCACGCGCGGCGCGTCGATCCGCACGTTGCGGCCCATGCCCCAGCCGCGCGCATCATAGCCAAGCTGCTTGAGCAGCTTGCGCAAAGGTGCAGTCGAACTGTCGGAGGCCAGGAAGCCCGGCAGGACCAGCACCGGGTGGCCATCGCCTTCCGGCAGGTTGGAAAGATAGGGCCGCACCGCATAGAACGCCGCCAGTTCCAGCAAGGCGCGCGGCTCGGCAAAGGCGAACAGGCGCGAGGGCGGCCGAGCATGGCTCGGCTGCGGGAATGCGGCACTGGCTGCTGTCATTTTTTGGCGACCTTCCTGCTTTTGGTGGCCGGCTTCTTGGTGGCCGGCTTCTTTGTCGTTGTGGTTTTCACTTTGGGCGCGGCTTTTGGCTTCGCGGTGGGCTTGGCCGATTTGGCTGCGGCCTTTGCTGGCTTGACGGGTTTTGCCGAGGGAACGCGCGGTTCCGGCATCTTCGCCGCGGCTTCGCGCAGCTCGTGGAAGCTGTCTTCGATGCACTGGGCGTAGAACTCCGGATCGGGCAGCAGGTTGCGGCAGGCGGTGAAGGCGATCGTCGCCTCCTTGACATAACTCTGCACGACGTGACCCAGGCCCAAGCCATCGGTCAGGCACAGCAGGCCCATCATGCTTTCCAGCCGCGCCCCGGCCGAATAGATCGGCACTGGCGGACCCGGAACATTGGTCACCACCGTGGTGAAGGGCAGGGCGACCCGGTTGGCGAGGCCAAGGCGGGTATAGGCCTGGGCGGCCAGCGCCATGAACAGTGCCGGGCTGACCTTGCTCATCTCGGTCATGTTGCGGGCGCCGAGCGCGTCAGTCATGGCCTTGGAATTGGCGGTCTGCGAGAAGACGTATTCGAGCCGGTCAATCGGATCGGCCAGGTGCGTGCCCAGCGGCGCGATCATCGCCGCGACCTGGTTGCCCATGTCGCCCTTTTCGTCCTTCCCGCGCACCGAAATCGGCGCCATCGCGGTCAGGGTCTTGTCCGGCAGGTCGTCCTTGGCCTCAAGGTACTTGCGCATGGCCCCGCCGATGATGGTCAGGAACACGTCGTTGACCTTGGCCCCTTCCACCGCGGTGCGGATCGCCTTGATATCGGACAGTGGGACCGAGCGGCCTTCGACCACGCGGCTGGTCGAGATCACCTGGTTGAAGCGGGTGCGCGGGGCGATCATCTCGCCGTGGAGGGCAAAATCCTTGGTCGCGAGACCCTTCACAGCGCGGGCGAGGCCCGGCATGGCCTTGGCGGCAACTTCAAGCTGGCGGACCGGATTGGCAACGGCATTGAGCCAGGACTTGGCGATCAGCGAGGCCGGGCTGGGGACCGCTTCCGGCTGCCAGTTGTCCGGCTCGGAGGGCGGGGGCGTGTCGGGCAGCAGCGTATGGAGCGCCTCCATCAGGTCGATCCCGCTCATCCCGTCGATCGCCGCATGGTGCACCTTGGTGACCATGGCGTAGCTGCCCTTGGGCACGCCGGGGATGTTGTCGAGCCCTTCGATCACCGTGAATTCCCACGGCGGGCGTGTGAGGTCGAGCGGCCGGGCGAAGACCCGCGCAGCCTGGATGCACAGCTGGCGCCAGTCACCCGGCTTGGGCAGGGCGACGTGGCGGACGTGGTATTCCAGATCGAAATCCGGATCCTCGATCCAGTACGGATAGTCGAGATCGAACGGCACCCGCACCAGCCGCTGCCGCATGGTGCGCGACAGCTGCATCCGGCTTTCCATGAAGGCTAGGATATCCTTAAAGCGGACAAAGCCACCCGGGGCCGTTTCAGGATTGTAGATCAGGATCGAGCCGATGTGCATCGGCGAGTTGCGCGTCTCAAGCGCCACGAACGACGCATCCATCCCCTGGAGCTGACGCAAACCTGATCCCCTCCTGCATCCGACCGGTGCAACGGCCTGTAATTGCGGGAGAGCCTAACAGACGATCCCCCGGCGTCAACATTGGCCTTTTGCCTAGCCCACATCGTCCCTAATGGGGACCCATGGCCCGCGCCGGACGTCCTGACCAACCCAATGCCGCCGAACGCTTCAACGAGGAGCGCGCGACCTATACGGTCAAGGGCAGCCAGCCCGATCTGGAGGCTGGCGTGGCTGCGATCCGCGAGGTGCAGGCGACGCTGAAGCCCAAGCCGGGGGTCTACCGCATGCTCGATGCGCGCGGCGATGTGCTCTATGTCGGCAAGGCGCGGGCGCTGAAGAACCGGGTAGCGAATTATACCCAGGTCGAGCGGCTGCCGCTGCGGCTCAAGCGGATGGTCAGCCAGACCCGGGCGATGACGATTGTCACCACCAATTCCGAGGCTGAGGCGCTGCTGCTCGAAGCACAGCTGATCAAGCGCTATCGCCCGCCTTACAACGTCCTGCTGCGCGACGACAAAAGCTTCCCCTTCATCCTGCTGCGCGCCGATCACGACTTCCCGCGGATCACCAAGCATCGCGGCGCGCGCAAGGCCAAGGGCAATTACTATGGCCCCTTCGCCAGCGCGGGGTCGGTCAATACCACGATTAACGCGCTGCAGAAGCTGTTCCTGCTAAGGTCCTGCACTGACAACTTTTTCAGCCGCCGCGATCGGCCGTGCCTGCTTTACCAGATCAAGCGCTGTTCGGCCCCCTGCGTCGGGCGAATCGACGCTGCGGGCTATGATGAGCTGGTCAGCGAGGCGAAGGATTTCCTCGGCGGTAAAAGCTCGGCAGTCCAGGCGAAGCTCAATGCCCAGATGGAGGAAGCCGCCGCAGCGCTCGACTTCGAACGCGCGGCCATGTTGCGCGACCGGCTGCGCGCCGCGACTTTCATTCAGGGCAGCCAAGCCGTGAATGCCGAGGGCGTCGGCAATGCCGATGTCTTCGCGATTGCCGAGAAGAGTGGCCAGTTCGGGATCCAGGCCTTCTTCATTCGCGGCGGGCAGAACTGGGGGCACCGCGCCTTCTTCCCCGGCCACACCGATGGCCTGAGCGCAGAGGAAGTGCTGACCGCCTTCCTCGCCCAGTTCTATGAAGAGGTGCCACCGCCGCGGCTGATCCTGGTCGACCGCGAGCTGCCCGAGGCTGACCTGCTGGCGGAGGCCTTTGCCGGACCGGCCGGCGGCAAGGTCGAGCTGTCAGTCCCGCAGCGCGGCGACCGGCGGCGGCTGATGGAGCAGGCCCAGCGCAATGCGACTGAAGCGCTGGATCGCCGGGCAGCGGAGAGCGGCACCAAGGCCCGGCTCAATCGCGAACTGGCGGAGTTCCTGGAGCTGCCGGAGCCGCCCCAGCGGATCGAGGTCTACGACAATAGCCACATTCAGGGCGCCCAGGCGCTGGGCGCGATGATTGTGGCCGGGCCGGATGGCTTCATCAAGGGCCAGTACCGCAAGTGGAACATCAAGACCGCCCAGACCAACGATGACTTCGCGATGATGCGCGAAGTGTTCCAGCGCCGCTTCGCCCGCGTCCAGGACGAGGACCCGGATCGCGACAGCGGGATGTGGCCCGATCTGGTCCTGATTGACGGCGGCAAGGGCCAGATGTCAGCTGCGCGCGATACGCTGGAGGACCTCGGGATCGAGGACGTGCCGCTGATTGCCATCGCCAAGGGGCCGCACCACGGGCGCGACGGGCGCGAGGTGTTTCACTTCCCTGACGGGCGCGAAAAGATGCTGCCCGAAAATTCGCCGCTGCTGTTCCACCTCCAGCGATTGCGCGACGAGGTTCACCGCTTTGCCATCGGGGCGCATCGCGAAAAGCGCAGCCGCGCGATCACCGCATCACCGCTCGATGAAATCCCCGGCATCGGCCCGGCCCGCAAGCGCGCGCTGCTGCTGCACTTCGGCACGGCCAGCAAGGTCCGCGCGGCGAGCCTCGAAGACCTGCAGCGCGCGCCGGGGGTGAGCGGGACGGTTGCCCAGACAGTCTATGACTTCTACCATCCAGGTGGCTGAACCACAGCAGGAGTCTGAAATGGCGAAAGTTCTTGGCCTCGGCGGCCTGTTCTTCAAGTCGGCCGATCCGGCGGCAACGCGTGACTGGTACAACCGCGTGCTGGGCATTGCCGGCGACGAATGGGGCGCCTTCTTCACGCCCGATCTTGCTGCTGCCCATCCGGGCGCCGGCACGGTGTTCTCACCCTTTTCAGCCGAAACCGATTACTTCGCGCCGTCCGACAAGGAATTCATGTTCAACCTGATGGTCGACGATCTCGACGGCATGCTGGCCCAGGCTGCAGCGGCGGGGGTTGAACCGGTCAAGCTGTTCCCCGACGAAGGCAATGGCCGCTTCGCGCACCTGATGGACCCCGAAGGCCGCAAGATCGAGCTGTGGGAGCCTAAGCCCTACCAGCCCTGACGCGATCGGCCTCAGGCCTTGGGCGTGGCCCGGCGGATCATGCCTTCCTGCGCGACGCTGGCGACCAGGCGGCCGTCCTGCGTGAAAATCCGGCCGCGGTTAAAGCCGCGGCCGCGATCGGACCAGGGGCTGTCGGTGGCATAGAGCAGCCATTCGTCGGCGCGGAAATCATCGTGGAACCACACCGCGTGGTCCAGGCTGGCGCTGACCACTTCGCCGCGGGACCACGACAGGCCGTGCGGCAGGGCGCAAGTGCCAAGCAGTGTCATGTCGCTGGCATAGGCCAACACGGCGCGGTGGATGCGCGGATCGTCGGGCAGCGGTGCAACTGCGCGGAACCAGGAATTGGCATAGGGCGGGGCAGGCCCGTCGTTGAGCCAGTGCCGTCCTTCGACACCGCGCAATTCGATCGGCCGCGGCTGCAGGAACTGGTGCCGCTGGGCCGGATCCATCTTGTCCGCAATCTGGCGGCGCAGGTCTGCTTCAGAGGGGAGCTCTTCGGGTCCAGGCACGTCCGGCATGGACGATTCCTGGTGGTGCAAGCCTTCCTGGTGCCGCTGGAACGAAGCCGTGAAGTTCAGGATGGGGTTGCCTTGCTGGCTGGCCACGACGCGCCGGTTGGAGAAGGACTTGCCGTCAAAGTCCCGCGCGACCGAGAACTCGATCTCATGATCTTCGCTGCCGCCGCGCAGGAAATAGGCGTGCAGGGAGTGCGCCGAGCGGTCTTCCGATACGGTCCGTTCCGCAGCGGCGAGCGCCTGGGCGATGACCTGACCGCCGAACACCCGTCCGATCCCTCCGCGCTTGCGGCGCCCGGTAAACTCGTCTCCGCTAACGTGCTTGACGTCCAGCAGCTTGACCAGCCAGCGAACGAGCTCTTGGGGCGTAGGATCAGCATCAGCCATGTCATGCCCTTTGCGGGCGGCGTCCGCGCCCGTCAATCCGGTTTTAGCCGGTCGGTTAAGCCCGCAGCGACAAGCGCCGCACCACCCGCCAGCCCAGCGCCTTGGCAACGTTGCGATGCGGCCAGCGGCCCGGTTGACGCGGCCTGAGGCCGATCCGGCGCAGGACCGAATTGAAGGCCCGCGCATCGGCCTCGGCAAATGACCATTCCGAGCGCCAGGTGATCGAGAGCGAGACCGACGGCTCCGGCCCGTTGCGGACGAAATGCGGGGCCATCACCGGCACGAACAGCGCCTCGCCGGCCTTGAGCGGAAATTCGGTACCACCCGCCAGCAGCTCGTCGCGCCACTTCAGCTCGCGCCCGCCGCCGGTGTGGTAGGCCTCGTGGACCTCGTCCGGGGCATAGGCGGCATCGCCCGCCGGGAACTGGGTCATCACCTTGGAGCCGCGGATCTGCAGCAGGATGTTGTGCTCCGGATCGAAGTGATAGGGCGTCACGCCGTTCGGGCTGGTGATGAAGATGAAGGCCTGCGTCTTCATCATCCGCCCGGTCTTCGCCTCGATCTGCGGCTGGATTTCGGCCAGCAGGTCGGCCAGCAGCGCGGCATATTCGGGCACCTGCTCGACATTCTTGAGCGCGGCCCAGGACCCGGTCTGTTCGATCTTGCGGATCGTTTCGCCGATCGGGATGCCGGTCGGGTCGGGCTTGCCGTCGATGCCGATCGGCAGGTCAGCCTGGTTGTACTCGATCGATTCCGCCGGCAGCGCTTCGGCCAGGCGGGCGAGGGCATCCAGCTCGAGCAGCGGATGGCGGCCCAGGGCATGGGCCAGCTTGTGCGGCACTTCCGGATAGTGCGCGGCGAAACGTTCGCGTTCGGCGGGGGAAAAGACGGTCATCGGTCCAGTCCTGCAGGATGGCGGCCCAGCTCCAGCCGGAGCAGGGCGGAAAAGGTCAGACGGCGAGCGACGCCGCCGATGCCGAGCGAGATCCGCCCGATTGCGCGGCGCTCGCCCCAGATGTGATCGATCATCGGATGGTCGGCCGCGGCGCATGAGTCAGTCCAGGCAATCGCCGGATCATCCAGCATGGCCAGGTTGGCGCGCTGTAGCAGCACGCCGGGGGAGAAGCGGGCGAAGCGCTCGTCGAACGCGGTCTTGTAGGAGAAGGCGCCCGGTGCGGTCAGGAAGGTGACCAGCATGGCCAGCGGCTCGCCATCGAGCGCCATGGTCAGCCGCTCGAGCCGCCCGCGCGCGGCGGCGCCGGGCAGGGCCTCGCGAAACAGCTGCGCGGTGGTGTGGTGCGAAGCGAGGGCCGATCCGGCGCTGCCCTTCCAGCCGGAGTGCTCGAGCGCGAGGAAGTCCTCGATCCATTGCTCGAGGCCCGCATCGTCGCGGCTGTGGCTGATCGTCAGTTCGCCCAGTTCGGACAGGCGGGCGAACTGGCGGCGCAGTTCCTTGCGCTTCTTGCCGGTCAGCGCGGCTTCGAGATAGGCCTCGGGCGCGAGGTCGGAAGCGAGCAAGGCGCGCTCCTCGCGGTGGACCAGCCCGGCCGGGCGGCGCTGTTCGGTGCAGAGTGCGGAGAGTGCGCGGTGGTTGGGGCCATCCAGCGGCAAGTGCGGCAGGTGCAGGAACAGGCCGGCAGCGGCATGGCCGTCGACCCAATCGAGCAGCGCTTGCCAGAATGCCGCTTCATGACCCTTGGCGACCAGCGGCGCGCCAAGGAAACAGTTGCCGTGGATCCAGACCGACCAGTGCGGGATCGGCTTGCCGTAATAGCGCGGCAGGCGGGCCAGCGGGATTAGCCCGACCAGCTCACCGTTCTGGCGAAGGCAGAATAGCCGCACTTCGCCAGCCGGATCGTGGGCGCGCAGGGCCGGCAGCAGGTACCAGCTTTCGAAGAATGGATTGGGATCGGCCGCGTGGCGGGCCAGGGCGTCCCAGGCGGCGCGGAAATCCGGGCTGTCGGCGCCGCGCCAGTCGGTGACGCTTACGTCAACTGCGGGCGCAGCAAGGGGGGCGGCACTGGGCCGCGTCGTGTCAGGCAGGACCAGCGGTGCGCTGCTTGCCAAGAAAAACCCCCGGTTACTGCGGCCAGAAGGCGCCGCAACCGGGAGTTTTAACCTTGAAATCCCAAGGATTGGCTAACGCGGGCTATTTGCTCGCGCTGGGCGTGCCGCCACTGCCGCCGAACAACCGGGTCGCCATCTTCACGACTTCGGGATCGGGCTCGGGCGTCTTGGCATAGTCGGCATCGCTCGGCACGTAAGCTGGGTTGAACTTGTTGAGCCAGGCAGCAGTGCCACCCAGCCATTCAATCCGCTCTTCCTTGGTGAAGAAGATCCCGTAGTGGCCGTTCTTGGGCTGCTCGATATAGGCAAAATCGACGCCTTCGACTTTGCCCGAAGAGCGCAGCCTGGAAACCAGGGTGCGACTCTGGGCGATCGGCACGCGCGGATCGCGCACGCCGTGGACGACGAGGATCGGTGACCAGCTGGTCTTGGTCTGCAGCGCCGGCGAAACGTCCTGCAGTGAGTTTGCACCCTTGGCGAGGTAGTTCGCGCCGAACGAGCCAAGGTAGCCCTGGTCGTAGGAGCGCATCATCGGCAGGTCATAGACGCCCGCTCCGGCGATGGTGCAGCGCCAGCGCTGCGGATCGCGCTGGGCGGCGCGGGCCGAGGCATAGCCGCCATAGGACCAGCCCATCATGCAGGCGCGGGCCGGATCGACTTCGCCCTTGGCGGCGAGATGATCGACTACGTCATTGAGATCGTCCTGCATCCGCGTGCCGAAGCCGTCCTTGCGGCCTTCTTTGAGGAACTGACGGCCATAGCCACCCGAACCGCGATAGTTCGGCTGGACTACCACATAGCCCTGTTCGGCAATCGACTGGGCCCACTGATCGTAAACCGCGTCATCGCGCACGCCATAGGGGCCGCCATGGGTCAGGACCACGATCGGCAGCTTGCCCTGGCCGGCGCGCAGCCGGGGGCGGGTCAAAATTGCTTCGATTTCCAGTCCGTCGCTGGCCTTGTAGCGGATCGCCTCGACCGGGTTCATCAACCCGTCCTTGATCGTCAGGCTGGCATAGCCGATCAGCTGCATCTGTCCGGAGATCGTATCGTAAGTGTAATAGGCCGGCTGCTGGCGCGGCTGCGACAGGGCCACGATCAGCTTCTGGTTCTTCTCCCCGCGCGAGACGATCTGCGCGTTGTCCTTGCCGAAGCTTTCGTCAAGGAAGGCCTTAATCTGCTTGAGCTGCGGATCGACGAAGTACTGGCGCGGGCGATCGGTGGTGAACGCGTAGCCCAGCAGCTTGCTGCCGTTCTCGCCCGTAATCACGCCATCGACTTCATAGCCGACCGGAGCCGAGAACATCTTCGACACGATCTGCATCGTGCGCATGTTGGCCTTGTAGACCGCGTTGAAGCCTTCGTGATTGCTAGTCACGATAGCCATGTCGGGTTCCTGAAGGAACATCGCCGGGCGCAGGCCACCACCGGCGAAGTCCTTGTCGATTACCTTCTGTACGGTCTGGATCGGCTCACCTGCCTTGGAGCGGTACAGATACCGTTCTTCGCCGGTGTCGCGGTCGCCGCCAAAGCCGAGCCGGACCACGCCGTTGCTGTCAGCCGCCCAGCCGCCGACGATCGGGTTTGGTTGCTGGACGATTTCGATCGGCTTGCCCGATACAATGTCGACCCATTCGACGCGATCGCGGAACATCATTTCGGTGTTGCCGGTATCAACACCGCGCGCGAGCAGGATGCGCAGGTTCTTCTCATCGACGTAAAGGACATTTGCCGCGCCGCCGGTTGAATCGCGCCAGGCGACCGGCGTGCTCGTTCCGGTCTCGGTATCGTAGGACACCAGCCGCGACAGATCGACGCGCCGCCCGCCGATTGCCTCGCGCGAGTTGAGTGTCAACAGGATGTAGCGGTTGCCGACCCAGCGATAGCTGGAAATGGCCCTCTGGCCGGCTTCCTTGTAGGTTTCGGCTGAGGCGATGACCTTCGGCTTGCCGCCATTGATCAGGTCGAGCAGGGCATAAACGAAGTCATTGCCGCCGCCCAGGGTGACCATTGCCTTGGTCCCGTCGGGTGACATCCGCACTTGCGACAGGGCCGGCAGTTCAGTCAGGACGCTGAGCGAAACCTTGGTGGCAACCGGGGTCCCCGGCGTGGTTTGCGCTGCAGCGGGGGCAGACAGCGACAGGCTGAGCACGGCAGCCAGTGCGCCGCCGAGCAGGATGTTCTTTCCAAGCACTTCCAAAACCTCCGATAGGGCGCGACCAGTGCAACCCGAATGTGGGGAACCTACCGAAACGCGGGGCGCTTGCAATGGGCCAAAGGACCTAATCCCAACAGAAAAACCCCGCCCGGATCGCTCCGGACGGGGTCTTCTTCACCCGGCGGTGGGCGAGGTGGCTGGTGCCGCCTCAGTGCCCCCCGGCCAGCGCCGCGAGCAGCAGCAGCGCGACGATGTTGGTGATCTTGATCATCGGGTTGACGGCCGGACCGGCAGTATCCTTGTAAGGATCGCCGACCGTGTCACCGGTCACCGCAGCCTTGTGGGCTTCAGAGCCCTTGCCGCCGTGGTGGCCGTCTTCGATGTACTTCTTGGCATTGTCCCATGCGCCGCCGCCCGAGGTCATCGAGATCGCGACGAACAGGCCGCCGACGATCACGCCCAGGAGGAGCGCGCCGAGTGCGGCAAAGCCATTGGCCTGACCGGCAACGGCCGTGATCACGTAATAGACCACGATCGGCACCAGCACCGGCAGCAGCGACGGAACGATCATTTCCTTGATCGCCGCCTTGGTCACCAGGTCGACGGTGCGGGCATAGTCCGGCTTGGAAGTGCCGGCCATGATGCCCTTGTCGTTGGCGAACTGGTCGCGCACGTCCTTCACCACGTCACCGGCGGCGCGGCCCACGGCGGTCATGCCCATCGCACCGAACAGGTACGGGAGCAGCGCGCCGAGCAGCAGGCCGACGATCACGTAGGGGTTCTCCAGACTGAAGCTGACGACCAGATCAGGGAAGAACTCGCGAAGGTCAGTCGTATAGGCTGCGAACAGCACCAGCGCGGCCAGACCGGCCGAACCGATGGCATAGCCCTTGGTCACGGCCTTGGTGGTGTTGCCCACCGCGTCGAGCGCGTCGGTCTTTTCACGGACCGAATCGTCGAGGCCGGCCATTTCGGCAATGCCGCCGGCATTGTCGGTGACGGGACCATAGGCATCGAGCGCAACGACCATCCCGGCGAGAGCCAGCATCGCGGTTGCCGCATAGGCAATCCCGATCAGGCCAGCGAGCTGGTGAGCGATGATGATGCCGGCGCAGATCACGATCGTGGGCAGCGCAGTCGATTCAAGGCTGATCGCCAGACCCTGGATCACGTTTGTGCCATGGCCGGTTTCCGACGACTTGGCGATCGAGCGGACCGGACGATAATTCGTGCCGGTGTAGTACTCGGTGATCCAGATGATCAGCCCGGTGATGACCAGGCCCAGCAGCGAGCAGTAGAACAGCACGCGGCCGGTGAAGTTCACCGTGGTGTCGAGGACGGTGTAGCTCATCACGGTTTCCATGCTGCCCAGAGCATAGGAAATCGCCCACCAGATCGCGCCGATCGAGAGAACGGCCGTGACCAGGAAGCCCTTGTACATGGCGCCCATGATGTTCGTGCCGCCACCCAGGCGGACGAAGTAGGTGCCGATGATCGAGGTGACGATGCAGACGCCGCCGATCAGCAGCGGCAGGGCCATCATCGGCATCAGCATGTCGCCGAGGCCCTTCAGCAGCAGCGCGGTCAGCACCATGGTGGCGCCGACGGTGACGACATAGGTTTCGAACAGGTCGGCAGCCATGCCGGCGCAGTCACCCACGTTGTCGCCCACGTTATCGGCGATCACGGCCGGGTTGCGCGGATCGTCTTCGGGAATGCCCGCTTCGACCTTGCCGACCAGGTCGGCGCCGACGTCGGCAGCCTTGGTGAAGATCCCGCCGCCGAGACGCGCGAAGATCGAGATCAGCGAGGCACCGAAGGCGAGGGCGACCAGGCCGTCGATCACGGTACGGTCATCGCCGCCCACGGTGTAGCCGGCCACGGTGGTCAGGTAGTAATAGAACACCGCGATGGCGAGCAACGCGAGGCCGGCCACCAGCATGCCGGTGATGGCACCGGCGCGGAAGGCCAGGGTCAGACCCGCCTGCAGCCCGGTCTGGGCAGCGGCGGCTGTGCGCACGTTCGAGCGCACCGAGATGTTCATCCCGATGAAGCCGGCAACGCCCGACAGGATCGCGCCGATCAGGAAGCCGGCAGCCGAAACGGCCCCCAGCGCCCAGAACACGATCACCGCGACAATCGCGCCGACGATGGCAATGGTGGTGTACTGCCGCTTCAGATAGGCTTGCGCCCCTTCCTGAATGGCGGCGGCGATTTCTTGCATCTTGGCATTCCCGGCGGATGCGCCGAGCACCTGGCGGCTGGTAATGAAGCCGTACAGCACGGCTACCAGGCCAAGGATAATTGCGAGCGTGACGAGATCCACGAGTTCGCTCCCCCTTATATCTTAGTAGGAACCCCGCGAACGCGGGGCTGGGCGGGACGCTAGAGCACGTTTTCCGGCCATGCAATAATTTCGCGCGGCCTTTTCCCCGCCACTTCCGCTAGGGGCGTATCCAGATGGGACAGCAGGGCGAATCCAAGGAATCTTGCGTGTTTGGATGGTTTGTGAGAAGTTAACGCCATGGCCACCGTTCTCAAACAAGTGCTTGCCTGGATGCCGTTCTTCTTCGGCATCGGCTTTATCGCTCCGCTCATCGCACAACTGATGGCGGTCTGGGATGTGCCCACACCCTTCGGGATCAGCAACATTGCCTTTGGCCTGATCATCGGCGGCACCTGGGGACTCGTCGCAAATATCAGGGGGCGCTGGCTGTGAGCGAACAGGATCTGCTGCTCCGATCAGACACTCCGGCACAGGATCGCGCCGCCCTCCCGCTCGGCCCGGACGGGATGGACCGCTACACCCGGCGCGACCTGCGCAAGGAAGAGATCGCGATTGCCCGCCAGTATCATGGCGGCACGATGTGGCCCTATTCCGTGGCGGCCTTCCTGGGTTTTGCGGTCTGGCTGTCGTTCTTCCCGCTGGCGATCATGGGCCAGCTCAACCTGCCGCTGGCCTTCGTCCTGTCATGCTTCTTCTGTGTTGGCGGCTATGTCACCAGCCATGAAGCGATGCATTCGAACATCGGCGCGCGGGCACCAAGTATCGCTGGCTGAACGAGGCGGTTGGCGCGGTCTCGACCCTGCCGATCGTGTTCCCCTTCTCGATGGCGCGGCTGATGCACCTTGAGCATCACTACCACACCAACCATCCCGAGAAGGACCCGGACTATACCGATGAGGCCCCCAACATGTGGCTGGCCTGGTACAAGACCTGGTACAACCGCCAGCCCGGCGTCGATGGTTCGATCCATCACTACAAGCGGATCCTGGCCGAAATGGGCACGCCTGAGGCGCGCCGCGCGCTGGTGGAAACCATGGTGCTCCAGCTGTTCTTCATGGCCACGCTCTTCACCATGGCCTGGAACGGTTATGCGATCGAAGCCGCGCTGATCTGGTGGCTGCCGCGCCACATCGGCCTCAGCTATATCCGCTTCTTCCTGTCCTGGGCCCCGCACCATCCGCGTGAGGGCAAGACTGGCCGCTATGAGAACACCAACCTGTTCAAGAGCCGGGTCGGCCATATCCTGTCGATGGGGATGCAGTACCACATCGTCCACCACCTCTATCCGGGCATCCCGAACCACCGGACCAAGGAAGCCTATTACGCGCTCAAGCCGATCCTGAAGGCGCGCGGCGTGGACGTTTCGCCGCTTTAGCGGTGCTCGTAGCCGAGGCCGGTTTCTTCGCTGAGCGGCTGTCCGTCGAGCAGGATTGGCGCTTGCGCTGACGGCACAGCCTCGCCGATCCGGTAAGCTTTCACCGGCGGCTCCACCCCGCGGGAGGGTAAACAGCAGCTGGTAATCCTCTCCCCAGCGCAGCGCTTCGGCGCGGCGGGCTTCGGGCGTGGCGATCGGCACCGCTGCACTGTCGATCCCGAAACTGACGCCGGAAGCACGGGCCATGCGGCTGGCATCGAGCAGCAGCCCGTCCGAGACGTCCATCATCGCCGTGACCAGCGGGGCGAGCGCCCAGCCTTCGGCCAGCAGGGCCAGCGGACGGCGAAAGGCGGTGCTGTCTGCCCCGGAGCCATCGCGCAAGCCCTCGAAACCCAGCATGGCTGCGCCGACCGGGCCGGTAATCCAGAGACCGTCGCCAAGGCTTGCACCGCTGCGCGCCGGCACCGGGCGATGGGTCGCGCGGCCCAGCGCGGTCAGACCCAATACCTGCGACCCGCTGGCGCTGATCGTATCGCCGCCGAGCAGCGGGACGCCATAATGCTCCAGCACCTCGGCCAGCCCATCCAGGAAGCGCTGGTCGTCCGCCCCGAACTGGTAGCCCAGCAGCACGCCAAGCGGCTCCGCGCCCTTGGCGGCGAGATCGGACAGATTGCTGGCGACCAGCTTCCAGGCGACATCGGCCGGATCTTGCCCGGGCAGGAAGTGGACGCCCTCCGCCATGGCGTCATGCGACAGCACCAGCGCTTCGCCGCCCAGCTCCAGCACGGCACAGTCATCAACCAGCCCGCGCGCGGCGGGATGCGTGGCCAAACCACGCAGGGCAGCGATGAAGGCAGCTTCGCGGTTCAGCCGCGCACGTCCTTGGCCACGGCATCGAGCAGGCCGTTGACGAACTTCGCCTCGCGCGCCTCGAAGAAGGCGTGGGCGACGTCGACATATTCGCTGATCGCGGTGCCGGTCGGCACGTCGGGGCGGGCGAGCAGTTCCCAGGTCCCGGCGCGCAGGATCTGGAGCATGGTCTTGTCGAGCCGCTCCAGCTTCCAGCCCTCGGCCAGGCGCGCCTCGAGCAGGTCATCGATTTCCTCGTAGCGAGCGATCACGCCCTGGACGATGGCATCGAAGAAGGCGACTTCGGCCGCAGCGTACTGGTCGCCCTCGATCTCCGCGCCAAGCCGGTGGCGGTGGAATTCGTCGAGCAGAGAGGCCTGCGGCGTTCCTTCCATCGCGTGCTGATAAAGCGCCTGCACGGCCGCGAGGCGGGCGGCGGGGCGGGCTTTGGACTTGCTCATATTCCCAGTCTCACTTCGATTGAGCGCGCATGGGGCGGTCAGGCCCTCGGCATTTGGGCCAGCTCGATCGCGGCGGGGGCCGATGGCCTTCAGCGCCTTGGGGATCAAGCTGGATAAAGCTGGT
>JACDQK010000152.1 GCA_015657645.1 Novosphingobium sp. | reverse complement strand
GGGCCGATGAAGTGCTGGCCGGCGTGCTGGCGGGCGAGATCGTGGTGGCCGCCGCCCTGGCCGAACGCCAGGCCCGCTACAGCGTCAGGCCGCGCCAGACCAAGGCCAAGACCAGCGGCAGCGGCTATGTCCTGACCGGTGAGAAGACCTTCGTGCTCGGCGGCGGCCTCGCCAACAAGCTCATTATCTCGGCAGATCTCGACGGCGCGACCGCGCTGTTCCTGCTCGACGCCGATACTCCCGGCATCGCCCGGCGCGATTACCGGATCGTCGACGGCAGCGTAGCGAGCGAACTGCAGCTGCTTGACGTCCAGTGCCCCGCAGACAGCCGCCTGGCGCTCGATGCCGATGCGCTCGATGCGGCGGTGGCCGAAGCGCGGTTGCTGGCGGCGGCCGAAATGGTCGGCCTGGCCCAGCGGCTGTTCGACGATACCCTGGCCTATGTGAAACAGCGCGAGCAGTTCGGCGTGGCGATCGGCACCTTCCAGGTGATCCAGCACCGCATGGTCGATTGCTATGCCAAGCTGGAGCAGGCCCGCTCCACCCTGCTGCGCGCAGCCATGGCCGATCCGGCCCAGGCCCAAACCTGGCGCCGCACGGTGCTGGGCGCCAAGGCCTATATCGGCGAAGTGGCCGATCATATCGCCCGCGAGGCAGTGCAGTTGCACGGCGGGATGGGCGTCACCGAAGAACTGTCGATCGGCCATGCACTGAAGCGGGTGCTGATGCTGGCCAGCCTGTTTGGCGGCACCGACGCCACTCTGGCCGAATATGCGGAGGCGGCATGAGCGTCCTGACCCCGATTGCCGATGACCTGTGGACCAATGAGGCCGAGCCCCGGCTGATCGGCGGCAAGCTGGCTTCGGGCAAGATCGTCTTCCCGATGCCCGCCGGCGATGCCGCCGCCGACGTCGAGCCTTGGCCGCTGTCGCGCAAGGGCACGTTGTGGTCGTTCACCCGCCAGGATTTCCGCCCCAAGTCGCCCTATGAGGGGCCGGGCGAGAGCCAACATGATTTCGTCCCCTACCTCATCGGCTATGTCGAGATCCCGGGCGAAGTCATCGTCGAGAGCCTGATCGTCGATGCCAAGCTGGAAGATCTCAAGCTCGGCATGGCGATGGAGCTGACCATCGTGCCGTTCAACAGCCAGCACACCACCTTTGCCTTCCGTCCGGAGCGCGCAGCATGAGCGACGTCTATATCATTGGCGCGGGGATCCACCCGTTTGGCCGCACCGACCACCGCAGCGGGCGCGATCAGGGCGTTTACGCCGTGCGCCAGGCGCTTGACGATGCCGGTCTGGAATGGAGCGACATCCAGTGCGCCTATGGCGGCTCCGCCGCATCGGGCGCGGCCGACATCATGGTCAACGAGCTGGGCCTGACAGGCCTGCCCTTCATCAACGTGGCCAATGGCTGCGCGACCGGCGGCAGCTCGCTCGCCTCGGCGCAATATGCCGTCGCCTCGGGCGCCTATGACCTGGCGCTGGCGACCGGCTTCGACAAGCACGATCGCGGCGCCTTCAACGCCGATCCCAAGTCCTATGGCCTGCCCGAATGGTACGGCCAGACCGGGATGATGCTGACCACCCAGTTCTTCGCGCTGAAGATCCAGCGCTATATGCAGCTGCACGGGATCAGCCGCCGCACGCTGGGGCTGGTGGCGGAGAAGGCCTTCCGCAACGGCGCCAAGACCGATCACGCCTGGCGCCGCAGCGAGGTCGATCTCGACACGATCCTGAATGCGCCGATGATCAACGATCCGCTGACCAAGTACATGTTCTGCTCGCCGGCCGAAGGCGGGGTGGCGCTGATCCTGGCGAGCGAGAAGAAGATGCGCGAGCTAGGTGCGGACGGCGTCAAGATTTCGAACATCTCGTCCGGACCCGCCCGCCAAACTCGTTCGAAGTGTTCCAGCCGGCGATCCAGGCGTGGAGGAAGGTGGCG
>JACDQK010000151.1 GCA_015657645.1 Novosphingobium sp. | reverse complement strand
TGAAGGGATCGCCCACCTGCACGGTCCGGGCGCTTTTTCGTCGCTCTTCTCGTCAAAGTCGGGCGCTGGCCATGGTCGTCGGCCGTGGATCCCGTCGCGGCCGGTCTTGGAGCCGGACATAGACGACTCGGATTGCCCGATCCCGGTGGCGGCCGAATAAAAGATCTTGTCGGTATCGGCGATCCCCACGTCATCGCGTTGACCAGGATATTGCCGTCATAGGCCTTGTGGAAGTTGGTCTCACCGCCAACAGTCGGCACGCCGACGCAGTTGCCGTAACCGCCGATGCCCGCAACGACGCCCTGGACCAGGCTCTTCATCTTGGGGTGATCGGGCCGGCCGAAGCGCAGCGCGTTCATGTTGGCCACCGGCCGTGCGCCCATGGTGAACACGTCGCGCAGGATGCCGCCGACGCCGGTCGCCGCGCCCTGGTAAGGTTCGATGTAGCTCGGGTGGTTGTGGCTCTCCATCTTGAAGATGGCCGCCTGGCCGTCGCCAATGTCGATCACGCCGGCGTTTTCACCCGGACCGCAGATCACCCAAGGGGCTTCGGTCGGCAGCTTCTTGAGGTGGATCCGGCTCGATTTGTACGAGCAATGCTCGGACCACATGACCGAGAAGATCCCCAGCTCGACCAGGTTCGGCTCACGCCCCAGGGCGTGCAGCACTCGCTGGTATTCATCCTCGGACAGCCCGTGCTGGGCGACGATTTCGGGAGTAATCTCGGCCATGGGCGGCCCTTAGCGCCCACCTGCGGCGAAGGCTAGCCCGCGAGGATATCTTCCCCACCTTCGAGGAAGCCATCGATCAGCCGGGTGGTTTCATCGCTGTCCAGCGTGCCCATGAATTCGCGCGCGGCAGTGAGCAGCCCCGCTTCAAGGCTTTCTCCGGCCGCAACCTGCTGTGCCATGCGCTTTGCCGCGGCGACAGCATGGGGCGGGTTTGCGGCCAGCTCCGCCGCGACTGCAAGTGCGCGGTCGAGCGCTGCGGGGACAACCTCGTCAACCAAGCCGATCCGCAGCGCTTCGTCCGGTCCCACAACCCGGCCGCGCATCACCATCTCGCGGGCGCGCGCCAGGCCGACGGTGCGGGCCAGCAATTGCAATCCGCCGACGCCGGGAATGATCCCAAGCCGCGTTTCGGGCAGACCGAGCGTGAAATCGCCGGTCTCGGCAATCCGGATGTCGCAGCACAGCGCGAATTCGCAGCCGCCGCCCATGCACAGGCCGTTGATCGCGGCCACAGTCGGCTTCTCGCAGGCGAGCATCAGGTCGATCAGCGCATAGACCGGCGAAGCGGCCCGATCCCCGCCGGCCTGGATTGCGCCAGCCCGCAGCCCGCCGGCCACAGCCTTGATCTCACCGACGTCATAGTGGCGGATGAACACGCCCGGCAGACCGCCCGTGAACACGATCGCGCGGATTTCGGGCGCGGCGAGAGCATCCTGCAAGGCTACCAGCAGTTCCGCGGCGTTGCTGGCATTCATATAGCCGCGCGGCGGGTTGCTGAGCGTGATGACCCGGACCGGGCCGCGATCGCTGGTGGTTACCTGGGTCATGACCGGGCGCCCTCGCTTTTGCCCATCCACCAGGCCACCAGCGTGGCGAGGCCATAGGCGAAGAAGGCGAGCAGGCTGGTGCCGGCGGTCATTTCCGGTTCGACCGGGCCGAACCAGTTGACCGCCTGGAGCGCGAGCAGAACCACGGCCAGCGCGGCGACCCGCAACGGGGCAGGGCGGCGCACTCTGGCGTACCACCGCAGCGCCCCCAGGGTGATCCCCAGTTCCAGCGGTATTTCGATCATCGGGTGGTTCCACAAGCCGAAGCCCAGCTTGGGCGGGCTGCCAGCCAGGGTCAGGTCCGGCACATGGACCAGCAGGTCGAGAAACCAGTGCGACAGCACCACCGCACCGCCGATCAGCGCGGCGGCCCGGTCCTTGCTGGCCAGCCAGATCAGCCCGGCAAACACCGCCGCGAACCCCGCCGAGCCCAGCAGGCTATGTGTGATCGGCATGTGATAGAGGTCCATCGGGTTCATCACGCTGATGCCGGGCGAAAAGCGCATCTGCTCCACGCCCATCAGGAGCAGGCCGAAAAAGGCCCAGTCGACCAGTTGCGCCGCAATGAACAGCGTGCCGATCTTCGGCGCGCGCCTGCTAGCAGCCGCAGCGGCGAGGGCCGGGGCCCAGTGACCGATGAACATGGCTTTCCCCCTCCCGTTTAAGCCCTATTGCGAGGCTAACTTCTGCACAGCGAAGACCGCCAGGCCGCTGGCCAGCGCGGTGGCCGATGCACCCCAGGCGATGTCGATCACGGTCATTTGCGTCGACCACACCTTCAGCGTCGCCTGATTGGTCAGGTCATAGGTGGCATAGCACAGCGCCCCAAGCAGCGCGCCGTTGAGCACCCCGTAAGGCACGCCTTGTTCCAGGCCCGGACGGACCGCGAACCAGACCATCCCGGCGATATATAGCGCATAGAACACCAGCGCCGGAACCATCCGGAAGTTGTCCGCCAGCAATTCCCCGATCAGCGGGCGGTAGAGGTTCGGCGCGGCCCAGCGCAGCCACAGTGCGTCCAGCACGCCAAAGGCCACAGCCGCAGTCACGTAAGCGATAATCCACTGCATCGACATTCTCCTTTGCCGATCAGCTTGACCGGCGTGGGCTGCGCGGTCAATGCTGCGCGGCGATGAGCGAGGACAATTCCGATATCGCCGCCCTGAGCTTCGAAGATGCGCTGCGCGCGCTGGAAGACATCGTGCGCAAGCTGGAGGGCGGCGAGGTGCCGCTGGACAGCTCAATCGCGCTCTATGAGCGGGGCGAGAAGCTGCGTCAGCACTGTCAGGCCCGGCTTGATGCGGCGCAGCTCAAGATCGAGCAGATCATTGCTGGCGCCGATGGCCTGGCCACTGGCGCCCGCCCCTTCGATCCCGAAGCTGGGCGCTGAGCCGATGACGGGCAAGGCTACGCCCCTGCTGGCCCAGGCGATCAGCGATATCGGCCGCGATGTTGCAGCGCTGTTCGATGCCCTGCTGCCGGTGCCCGAAGATCCCCGCGCCCGCCTGGTCGAGGCGATGCGTTATGCCCTGCTGGGCGGCGGTAAGCGGCTGCGGCCCTTGCTGGTAACCGCCACGGCGGCGCTTTACGGGGTCGACCGCGAAGCGGCGCTGCGGGTCGGCTGCGCGATCGAGGCGATCCACGTCTATTCGCTGGTCCATGATGATCTGCCCTGCATGGACGATGACGCAATGCGGCACGGCAAGCCGACCACGCACCTCGCCTTTGACGAGGCAACCGCCGTGCTGGCCGGCGATGCCTTGCACGATTTCGCCTTCGAAATTCTCACCGATGCTTCGGCCAGCGGCGATCCTTTCGTCCGCGCCGAGCTGATCCAGGTCCTCGCCACGGCCAGTGGCTGGAACGGGATGGCCGGCGGGCAGATGATGGACATGGTGGCAGAAACAACCACCTTTGACCTCCACACGATCACCAAGCTTCAGCAACTCAAGACCGGCGCCCTGCTGGGCGCGGCGGTGGAGCTGGGCGCCGTGCTGGGCCGCGTGCCGGCAGAAGGCCGGGCGCACCTGCGCGGCTATGCCCGCGACATCGGTCTGGCCTTCCAGATTGCCGACGATCTGCTCGATTATGAAGGCGATGCCGAAAAGGCTGGCAAGGCCGTGGGCAAGGATGCTGCGGCCGGCAAGGCCACCTTCGTTTCGCTGCTGGGGCCGGAACGCGCGCGAGACCAGGCGCGGATGCTGGTCGATCAGGCCATTGCGCACCTGGGGCAGCATGGGGCAGAGGCGGACCTGCTGCGTGATCTCGCGCGGTTCATTGTGGAGAGGGACCACTGATGGAACGGGTTGGGGTTTATCCGGGGACGTTCGATCCGATCACCCTCGGGCATATGGATATCATTGCCCGCGGGGCCAAGCTGGTTGACCGGCTGATCATTGGGGTCACCACCAATATCGCCAAGTCGCCGATGTTTTCCGACCCTGAGCGGATTGCGATGGTTGAGCGTGAGGTTGCGACCATCGGCAATGCCAATATCCAGGTGGTCGGGTTCAATTCGCTGCTGATGGATTTTGCCGAAAGCCAGGGCGCGCAGGTGGTGATCCGCGGTATCCGCGGGGTGACGGACTTCGAATACGAATACCAGCTGACGGGGATGAACCGCCAGCTCAATCACCGGATCGAGACGATCTTCCTGATGGCCGACGTTTCGCTGCAACCGATCGCCTCGCGGCTGGTGAAGGAGATCGCGGTCTACGGCGGCGATATCTCCAAATTCGTCACCCCGACGGTTTGCGCCGATGTTTTGTCGCAAATTGCCAAGGCGGGTGGACCGCGCGTTCATAGTCTTGCGTCGTTCATTGCCACGACAGCCTGACGCCGCTATCCCGCGCCAGCACGAGCGACCCTCCAGTTTCCGAGACCTGATTTGATGATCCGAGCCAAGCTTGCCACCGTTGCCCTGGGCCTGGCCCTGTTTGCCGTCCCCGGTCTGGCCAAGGACAAGACCCCGCCGGCCCCGGCCGCGCCGGTCCTGAGCGCGGTGATCAATCCCGATCCGACCGTCGAGCCGGAAAATATCCTCGCGCTGGACCTGTCGAATGGCGGCCGCGTGCTGATCCGGCTGATGCCGGCCTGGGCCCCGGGCCATGTCGAGCGGATCAAGACGCTGGTTGGCCAGGGCTTCTATAACGGGATCATCTTCCACCGCGTGATCGACGGCTTCATGGCTCAGACCGGTGACCCGACCGGGACCGGGCAGGGCGGTTCGCCGCTGCCGGACCTCAAGGCCGAGTTCAACTATATCCCGCATGTGCGCGGTTCGGTCTCGATGGCCCGGACTGATCAGCCGGATACGGCCAACAGCCAGTTCTTCATCGTCTTCTATCCGCGTTTCGCGCTTGATCACCGCTATACCAATTTCGGCCGCGTAATCGCGGGCATCGACCATGTCGACGCGATCGAGCGGGGCGAGCCGCCGGCCAATCCGACCAAGATCGTCCAGGCCTCGCTGCTGAGCGAGGGCAAGCCGCGCCCACCAGCGCCGGCGGCGACGGCTCCGTCAGCCATCTCGGCTGAAATGCTGAGCAGTTCCAAGTCCAACTAGGCCGCTTTACTGGCTTGACCATGCCCCGCGCCCCGCTAGGGCGCGGCCATGCGCGTTGACCTGTTCGATTTCGAGCTTCCGACCGACCGGATAGCCTTGCGGCCCGCCCGCCCGCGCGATGCCGCGCGGTTGCTTTATGTGCCGGGGCAGGGGGACTTTACCGACAAGGGTGTGCTCGACCTGCCCGACCTGCTCGAGCCTGGCGATGTCCTGGTCTTCAATGACACCCGCGTCATTCCCGCCCAACTGGAAGGCTATCGCGGCCAGGCCCGGATCGGCGCGACGCTGCACAAGCGGATCGACCTGCGCCGCTGGCAAGCCTTCGTCCGCAATGCCAAGCGCCTCAAGGCGGGGGACGTGATCGAGTTTGCGGCCGGTGTCACTGCAATTGCCGAGGAGCGCCATGCCGATGGCAGCTGGACTCTGGCCTTCGCGGGTGAGGAACCGGTCGAGCTCCTGCTCGACCGCGCCGGGCAAGTGCCGCTCCCGCCCTATATCGCCGGCAAACGCGCGATCGATGAGGCGGACAAGAGCGATTACCAGACAATGTTTGCGGCCAAGGACGGTGCCGTTGCTGCCCCGACCGCCGCGCTGCATTTCACCCCGCGGTTGATGGAGGCCCTGGCCGCGCGCGGGATCGGGCATGAGACGCTGACGCTGCATGTTGGCGCCGGCACCTTCCTGCCGGTCAAGGCTGACGATACCGCGGACCACCAGATGCACGCCGAATGGGGCGTGATCACCGCCGAAACCGCCGCGCGGCTCAGTGCCGTGCGGGCGCGCGGCAACCGGATTGTCGCGGTGGGCACCACCAGCCTGCGCCTGCTGGAAAGCGCGGCGGATGATGCCCGCGTAATCCATCCCTTCGAAGGCGACACCGCGATCTTCATCACGCCCGGCTACCGCTTCAAGGGGATCGACGCGCTGGTGACCAACTTCCATTTGCCGAAATCAACCCTGTTCATGCTGGTTTCGGCGCTGATGGGACTGGAGCGGATGCAGGCCGCCTATGCCCATGCGATCGCCAATGAATACCGGTTCTATTCCTATGGCGACAGCAGCCTGCTGTTGCCTGTGGATTGACGGGCTACCGGCCTAACTGCTGCATTGCCAATCCAGCGTGAGCTTCGCAGACTAAGCCCTTGAGCGATGGGAGCTTGTCTACGTGATGCGAAAGATGAAACTGATTGCAGCCATGCTGCTGGCTGGTTGTTCGATAGGGGCCGCCGCGCGTCCGCCGGTGATTGACATGCATGTCCATGCGCTGGCCGCCGATGATCAGGGGCCGCCGCCGATGGCGATGTGCACCCCGATGAACCCGATGCCGACCTGGGATCGGTCCAAGCCGCTGATGCAGAACTTCATTGCGCCGTTCAAACAGCCCGCCTGCGCCGATCCGATCTGGTCACCGGCCACCGATGCCGAACTGATGAAGCGCTCGCTCGAGGTGATGGAGCGCAACAACGTCTACGGCGTGGTCAGCGGCCGGTTCCGCATGGTGTCGGAATGGCGCAAGGCCTCACCCGACCGCGTCATCCCCAGCCTGACGCCCGAATTCCCGCTCAAGCCCGGCCTGGCCGAGGAACTGAAGGGCGGCAAGGAAAGCGGAATTCTGGCCGTGATCGGCGAGCTTGGCTTCCAGTACGACGGCATTGCAGTGACCGACCCGGCGCTCGAACCGCTGTGGGCCGCGGCCGAGGCGAACGACATTCCGGTCGCCGTGCACTTTGGCCCAGGGCCGCCGGGAGTGGCCTATATGCCGGGGTCCGGCTACCGCGCCAAGCTGTCCAGCCCGCTCGCGCTGGAGGACGTGCTGGTCAAGCACCCCAAGCTGCGCGTCAACGTGATGCATGCCGGTTTCCCTATGCTGGATGATACGCTGGCGCTGCTTTACGCCCATCCGCAGGTCTATCTCGATACCGGCGTGATCGTTTACACCCAGCCAAGGCCGGCGTTTTACCGCTATCTGCAAGGGCTGGTCGATGCCGGGTTCGGGCAGCGGATCATGTTCGGATCGGATCAGATGGTCTGGCCCGAGGCGATCGAACGCTCGATCAAGGTGATTGAGGAGGCGCCGTTCCTCAGCCCCGAACAGAAGCGCGATATCCTCTACAACAATGCCGCCCGCTTCCTGCGGCTGGATGCAGCTACGATGGCCAAGCACCACGCCGGGTAAGCCGCTGGCTCGCGGCAAGCATTCGCTGCTTGCCACTGCGCCCCCGTTCGGCTCTGTTCGGCCTTGTCACAAGGCCCGGACAGGGCCGGGCGGAGGGGAATGTTCATGACAGAGACGAATGTGGCGCCCGCATCGGCGCCAGGGCCGCTGGCCGGGCTGGGGATCGTTGCCATTGTGGTGGTGGCGGTGGTGGCCTGGGTGATCATTGGCACGGCGCTGTTCTCAGATGTATCGCTGTTCGGTGCCTTCCTGCTGTTGTGGCACTGGGCCAACCTTGAAGCGCTCGAGATCAAGCGGCTGCCCGCGACCATTGCCGGGGCGCTGGTCGGCATCGCGCTGGCCTGGCAGGTGGTTTACCTGACCACGATCATGGGCAGCAACGGCACGATCCTGGGCCTGCTGATCATGGTGGCGGCGATTTACCTGCAGGTGATCAACGTGCTGCCGTTCCTGTTCAACGCTGCGGCGATGCTGTTTCTGACCGTGGCCGCGGCGCCGCTGATCCAGCTCAAGATAAATTTCGTCGAGCTGACGCTGGCGACTGTGGTCGGCGGGTTGTTTTTCGGCCTGTTCGTTGAGGCGATCAAGCGGATCGCGGCGAAGTTTATGCCCGCCGCTGCCTAGCGCGCGAACAGGGTGGCTGGATCTATCACCCGATCGATCAGCGCATCGTCCTGCGGCAGCTGCCCATCGAGCATCAGCATGGCGAGCCCGTGGACCACGGCCCAGGCCTGGATCATCAGCTGCTGGGCCCCGGCCGCATCGCCGCGCACGGCCCGCAGCGCCTTGTCCTGCAAGAGCCGCGCAGCCAGGTTGTCGCCGAAGATCGACGGACCGACATCGCGGCATTGTCCGAAGACCAGGCGGAACAGCGCCGGGTTGGCGAGCGCCCACCGGACATAGGCCCGCCCTGTCGCCCCAAAGGCGTCACTGTTGCCTTCTGCCCCCGCCGCAGCGGCCTGCTGGTATTGGCCCAGCTGCTCGATCCCCTCGGCCGCCAGGGCGCCAAGCAGGGCCTGCTTGTCCGGGAAGTGGCGATAGACAGCCGTCGGTGACACGCCGACTTCGCGGGCGAGGGCACGCAGCGACAGCTCTTCGACTGGCGTGGTTTCAAGCGCCCTCAACCCGGCTTCGACCAGCGCAGAGCGCAGATCGCCGTGGTGATAGGCGCGGGTTTGAGGTGATGTTGACACTGTTACCATGGCTGCTATGTTTACGCCATAAACATTAAGCGGAGATTCGCATCATGGCAAGCGCAGTCGAGACCGTTATTCGCAGCGTCGTCACCAAGGGCATTACGGCCGTCGCCAGTTTCAATCGCGCGCGCCAGGATGCCGAGGAGCAGCATCCCTTCCTGACCGGCATTCACACGCCGATGAGTGAGGAGCGCACGCTGACCGACCTAACGGTCACGGGCACGATCCCGGCCGAGCTGTCGGGCCGCTATGTCCGCATCGGCCCCAATCCGTTCAAGCCCGATCCGCGCGGCCACCACTGGTTCATCGGTGACGGCATGGTCCACGGCGTCCGCCTGCAGGACGGAAAGGCTTTGTGGTATCGCAACCGCTATGTCCGCAGCCAGACGCTTGAGGCGCAGGGTGGCCCCAAGGCCGCACCGGGGCCGCGGCGCGGGCGGCGCGATCTGGTCAATACCAATGTCATCCAGCACAATGGCCAGACCCTGGCGATCGTCGAGGCCGGCTCCTTCCCGGCGCAGCTCAATGACGAGCTGGAAACCGTTGCCTACACCGACCTTGGCGGGACGCTGCATGTCCCCTTCAGCGCCCACCCGCATGAGGATCCGCTGACCGGCGAGCTCCATGCGATCACCTATGACGGCATGACGCAGGACACCGTCTGGCATGTCGTGGTTTCCAAGGACGGCAAGGTGCTGCGCGAAGAGCCGATCCCGGTCGAGCATGGGCCCTCGATCCACGAATGTGCGATCACGCAGAAATATGTCCTGGTCTTCGACCTGCCGGTGACCTTTTCGATGAAGGCGCTGATCGGGGGTGAGCAGTTCCCCTATGCCTGGAACCCGGCGCACCGCGCCCGCGTCGGCCTGCTGCCGCGCCAGGGCACGGCGGCTGACATTGTCTGGTGCGATGTCGATCCCTGCTACGTCTTCCACGTTGCCAATGCCTATGACGCTGCGGACGGTACGGTGGTGGTCGATATGTCGGTCCACGAAACGATGTTCGCGGGCGGGCCGGACGGCCCCAATGGTAAGCCGCTGGGCATGGAGCGCTGGACGATCGATCCGGCCGCCGGGAAGGTCACGCGCAAGGTGCTCGACCGCGCGCCGCAGGAATTCCACCGCCCGGACGAGCGCTTCTTCGGTCAGCCCTACCGCTATGCCTGGTCGATGGGCCTGCCGAACGAGGAGGACGTCGGCTTCCTGGGGGAAGCGCCGATCTATCGCTATGATCTCGAAACCGGCGAACGCAGCCAGCATGATTTCGGACCCGGCCGGTGCCGGGGGAGTTCGTTTTCGTGCCGCGCGCAAAGGATGCGCCCGAAGGCGATGGCTGGGTGATGGGCTTTGTGATCGACGCGGCGAATGAGACGACCGATCTGGTCATCCTCGATGCCGCCAACATTGCGGCCCCGCCGGTCGCCTCGGTTCATATCCCGCACCGGATCCCGCCGGGCTTCCACGGCAACTGGCTGCCCGACGCTTGAATTCAGGCAAGACATTCACCCTCCGCTGCGGCTAGCCTGCGCGGCGGAGGGGTGGATGACGGATCAAGCAAAGCAGGCAGCGATCGAAGCGCGACTTGAGCGTGCGGCCGAAGCGCTGGGCGATCTGACCGCGCCGGTCATCGCGGAGTATTACCGCCGCTACCCCGCTGCACGCGCCAGTTTCGTCCACCATGCGCCGCACGGGCCGGAGCGGCTCGAGGCCGAGATGGTCGGCAATACGCTCTACTACGTCATGACCTGGTTCGAAGCGCCGATCGAGGCGCGAATCTATTTCGATACCTCGGTGCCGCACCACCGCGTCGCGCTCGATGTGCCGCCAGACTGGTTTCGCGGCCTGATCGAAGCGCTGATCGATGTGATTGAGCTGGGCGTTCCGGCACTGGATGACGCCGAGCAAACGGCCTGGGACGAAATGCGCGCCGCACTGGTCGGGCTGGTCGAGCGCAACCGTTTCGTCTAGCGGGTGCGGCGATGACCGCGCCGCGCTTCCAGTTCGATATCCATGCCACCGATGGCAAGGCCCGCACCGGTACGATCCGGATGCGGCGCGGCGAGATTCGCACGCCCGCTTTCATGCCCGTTGGCACTGCCGCAACCGTCAAGGCGATGAAGCCTGAGACTGTGCGCGCCACCGGGGCCGATATCCTGCTGGGCAACACCTACCACCTGATGCTGCGGCCCGGGGCAGAGCGGGTCGCGCGGCTGGGCGGGCTGCACAAGTTCATGAACTGGGACCGCCCGATCCTGACTGACAGCGGTGGGTATCAGGTGATGAGCCTGTCCGACCTGCGCAAGATCACCGAGGACGGGGTGACCTTCAAAAGCCACCTCGACGGCAGCCGCCACCTGCTGACGCCGGAGCGCTCGATGGAAATCCAGCGGCTGCTCGGCAGCGATATCGTCATGGCCTTCGACGAATGCC
>JACDQK010000150.1 GCA_015657645.1 Novosphingobium sp. | reverse complement strand
GGAAGACGGCAAGCGGCTCCAGCAAGCCTGGCTGCGCGGCGACATTGCCGAACTGGCCGCGCTCGATCACCAGGGCCTGCTGGCCGATCCGGAACTGCGCGAGGCCCTGCTGGTTGGCCGCAACCGGGCCTGGATGGAGCAGCTTGTGCCCATGCTGAAGCGCGGGGATAAGCCGCTGGTGGCGGTGGGCAGCTTGCACATGGTTGGCCGCGATGGCCTGGTCGCGCAGCTCGAAACGCAGGGCTACAAGGTGACGCGGCTTCAGTAGCCTTGCAATTCCGCCAGTTTGCCGCTAACGGCCCCCGCTTCCCGTCATGGTCATCCCTGGAGGCGTGACGGAGAAGTACTGAAATCCAGAGTTTTGAAAGGCAATGCAATGAGCGATACGCTGCACCTGCCGGCCGAGACGCGCGAACGGGCAGGCAAGGGAGCCTCCCGTGCCCTGCGTCGTGAAGGCCGCGTCCCCGCCGTCGTCTATGGTGGCAATGAAGAGCCCCTGGCGATCCACGTCGAAGAAAAGCTGCTGCGCAAGCAGCTTGGCACCGGTCACTTCTTCAACTCGATCGTCGAGGTCGAAGTTGGCGGCAAGACCGTGCGTACGCTCCCCAAGGACGTTGCCTTCCACCCCGTCAGCGACCGTCCGGTCCACGCCGACTTCCTGCGCGTTTCGAAGGACCACAAGGTCCACGTGAACGTGCCGGTGCACTTCGTGAACGAAGATGCTTCGCCGGGCCTCAAGCGCGGCGGCGTGCTCAACATCGTGCTGCACGATCTTGACCTGGTCTGCTCGCCCGACAACATCCCTGACGAAGTGCAGATCGACGTCACCGGCCTCGAAGTCGGCGCCTCGATCCACCTTCACGACGTCAAGCTGCCGGCCGGCGTCACTGCCGCCCACGCCGATCGCGACGACACCATCGCCACGATCGTTGCCCCCTCGGGCCTGCGCAGCGAAGAAGGTGACAACGCCAAGACCGAAGCGGCTTCCTAAGCCGTTCAGGTTGACCGGGGCGGCCCTGCTGCCCCACACAGGCCGGGCCGCAGCGATGCGGCCCGGCTTCGTTTTGGAGGAATGGCGTGCAGCTCTGGGTCGGCCTTGGCAATCCGGGTCCGCAATATGCCCTGCACCGGCACAATGTCGGTTTCATGGCGCTCGACACCATTGCTGAGGTTCACAGCTTTGGCCCCGAGACCAAGAAGTTTCAGGGCTGGCTGCGCGAAGGACGGATCGGCGGGCAGAAGGTCCTGCTGCTCAAACCCGCCACCTTCATGAACGAGAGTGGCCGCTCGGTTGCCGAGGCGCTGCGCTTCTACAAGCTGGGCGTCGAGGCGCTTACCGTCTTCCATGATGAACTCGATCTGGCCCCGTTCAAGGTCAAGGTCCGGCAAGGCGGCGGGCTGGCGGGGCACAACGGCCTGCGCTCGATCGACCAGCACCTTGGCCCTGACTTTCGCCGCGTGCGGATCGGGATCGGTCATCCCGGCCACAAGGACCGGGTGACCGGCCATGTCCTGGGCAACTACGCCAAGGCCGAGCAGGACGACCTGGCCGCCATGCTCGGCGGGATCGCGGCCGAGGCCGAGTGGCTCGCGAAGTGTGAGGACGCCCGCTTCATGAGCGATCTGGCGCTCCGTCTCGCGGACTGAAGGCCATGCAGCGCATTCTCGTCATCGGCTCGCCGGGCGCGGGCAAATCAACCCTGTCGCACGAACTGGCGGCGCGTACCGGACTGCCGCTATTCCACCTCGACAAGCTGTTCTGGCTATCGGGCTGGGTCGAACGCGACCGGGATGAAGGCCGCGCGGAACTGGCCGAGGTGCTGGCCGGCGAGCGCTGGATCATTGACGGCAATTACGGCTCCACCCTGCCGCTGCGGATTGCCCGCGCCGATACGGTGGTCTGGCTCGATTACCCGACCTGGCTGTGCTTCGGGCGGGTGTTCAAGCGTTGGTGGCAATACCGCGGCCGGGCGCGGCCCGACATGACCGAGGGTTGCCCGGAAAACCTCAACCTCGAGTTTCTGCTCTATGTTCTGAACTTTCGTAACGCGTGGCAGCATCGCAATGCGGCAGCACTGTCCAGTTTCGATGGGGCAGTACATCGATTCGCCTCGCCCGATGCCGCAGCGGACTGGCTAGCGACCTTATCCCGGGCTTGAGTTGACCCGTGACTGCGATACCTAGGCGGTAGATGGGCTAGAGGAGCAGAACATGACCAAGCTGACCCGCCGCAACCTGATCGCCGCCAGCGCCGCATCGGCGGCAGCACTTGCTGCCAGCAAATCCGGTGCGAATGAACCGGCCGCGATCTCGTTAAAGGGCAAGTCGATCCTGATCACCGGTGCTTCATCGGGCTTCGGCCATGCCGGCGCACTGCACTATGCGCGTCTTGGCGCAAAAGTCTTCGCGACGATGCGCAATCTCCCGCGCCCCGAAGCGAACGAACTGGCCGCAGCCGCCAAGGCCGAGCAGCTTGACATCACGATCCTCCAACTCGACGTAACCAAGGACGATCAGGTGCTCAAGGCCGTCCACGAGGCCGAACGACTCGCTGGCGGCGCGCTTGACGTCGTGATCAACAATGCCGGGATCGGCCAGTCGGGCCCGGTCGAGGTCCAGGACATGGCGGCGATGCAGCTGGCTTTCGATACCAACGTGCTGGGCGTGCAGCGCGTCCAGCGCGCGGCTCTGCCGGCGATGCGGGCGAAGAAGTCCGGTCTGATCGTCAACATTTCCTCGCAGCTCGGGCGCGTGATCGTGCCCTCGGGTGGTCCATACTCGGCCACCAAGTTCGCGCTGGAGGCGCTGAGCGAACAACTCGCCTATGAGCTGGCCCCGCACGGCGTCGAGGTTTGCATCATCCAGCCCGGCGGGTACCCGACCAAGGTCTGGTCCAACCGCAATCGCTACAATCAGGAGCTGAAGGGCCGGATCGATGCCGAGCGGGCCAAGGGCTACGCCGATCTGGTCACGCGGATGGGCACGGAAACGGGCGGCGGCCGCAATGCTGACGTACTCGATGTTCCCCGCGCGATTGCCGAGATTGCCGCACTGCCAGCTGGTCGCCGACCCTTGCGCCGCGCGGTCCATCCAGGTGCCAAGCCGCAGGAAGCGATCAATCGGATATCTGCCGAAACGCAGGTCAACTGGCTGGGCAATTCAGCGTTCGGCCCCTGGATCAAGGCGGTCCACGATTAGCCTGAAACTGTCGGTTTCACTTACAAATCTAACAGCTCGAAACTGCGGTTAACCACTGACACCCCCTGCTTTGCACAATTGGCACGGCGATTGCGTGACTAGCCATCAACCATTCGTTTGCAGGGGATTTCCATGCGTATTGCCCGTCAGATTTCGCAGCTTGCCGTTGCCGCCAGCCTGGTCTTTGCCAGCGCTCCGGCCTGGGCCGATGCGATCACCCTTGGTTCTGGCAATGTCGGCCAGAGCTGGGATTTCGCCTTTAACGGCTACTCGGGCAGCACCACGGTGGCGGGCCTGACTTCGACTGCGAAGTTCACGCTGACCGGCGTCACCCCGACCAGCTACACTTTCAACTACAGCCTGAGCAACACGACTAGCGATCCGGTCAATTCGCGTGTCTCTGGCTTTGCCTTCAACACCGATCCGAACATTTCGAGCGCCACCTCGACCGGGGCCTTCAGCTACACCACGCTGGGCGGCAACTATCCCAACGGCATCGGTAGCGTTGACGTCTGCTTCAAGGACGCCTCGACCGGTAGCTGCGCCGGCGGCGGCAGCGGCGGGCTGTTCGATGGCCAGACCGGCATCGGCAGCTTCACCCTGAACTTCGCGCAGCCGCTGACCTCGCTGACGCTGAGCGACTTCTTCGTGCGGTATCAGTCGATCACCGGCGCAGGCAACATCTCGTCGGGCAGCGGCACCGGCACGCTGACCAGCACCGGCGGCAGCACCAGCACGGGCGGTACGCCGGTTCCCGAACCGGGCATGGTCGGACTGTTGGGCGCCGCTCTCGCCGGCCTGGCGCTGGCCCGCCGCCGCCAGCAGCGGCTCGCGCTGGCTTAAGCCTTAACCTCCGGTGCGCGTGGCTTCGGCCAGGTGCATCTGGATGGTCTTGTTCTGAGGCGCCTGTTCTGCCGCACGGCGGAGCAGGCGTTTCGCATTTTCCAGGTCCTGTCCGGCCCGGAACCGCACCCAGCCCGCCGTATCGAGCACCGAGGCATTGTCAGGCATCAGCTTGAGCGCCTGATCGGCAAAGCTGCGGGCCTTGTCATGGTTGCCCAGCATGGATTGGGCATAGGCCATGTTGTTCAGCACCAGCGCGTTGCCGCCCTTGGTTGCGGCCAGGATCCGGTCATAGGCGACGGCTGCCTTGGCCCAGTCACCGCGCTGGATCGCGGTATCGGCCTCGGCGAGGTCAGCTCCCACCACTTGCGGCGTTGGGCTCTTGGCGCGCCGGTCATAGTCGGCCGCGCGCGGATCCCCGGCCGCCTTGGCGGCGCGCGCCATCAGGGCCAGCTCTTCGGGACGAGCCTGCGGGCTGTCAGCAATCGCCTGGAGCGCGACCATCGCCCCCTTGGCATCCTTGCCAGCAAGCCGCGCTTCGGCCAGCAGCAGCGCCACCTGGCGGTTACCGGGCTGAGCCCGCGCGATCGGGGTCAACTGCGCCGCTGCCAGTTCGCTGCGGTCCAGCTTCAGCAAGGCTTCAGCGTAAAGCGCGCGGAGCGGGTGAACCGCCGGCAGTTCCGCTTCAAGCGGCTGGACCGTAGTGCGAACCAGCTCCCAATTCTGCATCGCCACCCCGGCGCGGGCGCGCAGGTACGCGACCTGCAGATCGCGCGGGGCCACTTCCGCAGCCTTGTCCGTCACCGCCAGCATATCCTTGTAGCGCCCCAGATCCCCGAGTGCCGCCGCTTGACCCAGCAGCGCGGCCAGGCTGGTGGGATAGCGCTTGGCCGCCGCGCTGTAGGTATCGAGCGCGGCCTTGAGATCTCCCTTCACCAGCGCGATCTGGCCCTTGATCAGCAGGGTGTCGATGGCCTGCGGCGCCAGGGCTGCGGCCTTGTCGGCCAGTTCGGTCGCCCCGGCCACATCGCGTTCCATCAGCCGCAGGCGGGCCAAGTCGGCAAAGGCGCGGGCATTGTCACCCACCGCGACGGCCTTGGCAAAGAACCCGGCGGCAGCGACCGTATCGCCGTCCTGGATTGCCGCCAGACCGCGCAGGCGGTCCGCTTCGGACGAAGTGCTGCTGCCCAGCGCATCGCGCGCCACTTGCGGGGCATTGCGCAGCAGCGCGGCTTCGGCCGTCAGTTCGGCCTGATCGGGCACGCCGCCAGCAGCGGCGAGCTTCTGCAAGGCCGCTCCGGCCCCGGCCCCGTCACCCAGTGCGAGCAAGGTTTTGACCTGCAGCAACAGTAGGTCCTTGTTGCCGGGCATCCCCGCCAGGGCCGAAGCCGCCAGGATCCGCGCCTTGGCATAGTCATTGGCGGCAAAGGCAGCGCGCGCATCGGCGGCCTGCTCTTCGGGCGAGGCGGAGCAGGCGGCGAGGGCCAGCAGGGCGGGCAGAATGATCATCTTGCGCATCAGCTAACAATGCCACCAACCCCTGAAAATTCGGTGAAACGCGCCGATTGCCTCGCGACAACTGGCCAAACCCGCCCTCCCCGGCTATGGGCCGCCGCGCATCAGTTCGATCGGAGTGTGAAATGGGGTTTCGTTGCGGAATTGTCGGTCTGCCCAATGTCGGCAAGTCGACGCTGTTCAATGCGCTGACCGAGACCCAGGCGGCCCAGGCGGCCAACTATCCGTTCTGCACAATCGAGCCGAACGTCGGCAATGTCGGCGTGCCCGATCCGCGGCTGGATAAGCTGGCCGCCATCGCCGGTTCGGCCAAGATCATCCCGACCCAGCTCGGCTTCGTCGACATCGCCGGGCTGGTGCGCGGCGCCAGCAAGGGCGAAGGCCTGGGCAACCAGTTCCTTGGCAACATCCGCGAGGTTGATGCCATCGTCCACGTGCTGCGCTGCTTCGAGAATGACGACATCCAGCACGTCGACAACCGCGTCGATCCGGTCTCCGACGCCGACACGGTCGAAACCGAGCTGATGCTGTCCGATCTCGAAAGCCTGGAAAAGCGCGTCCCCGCCGCCCAGAAGAAGGCCGCCCAGGGCGACAAGGAAGCCAAGCTGATCGCCTCTGTCCTCGCCCCTGCGCTCGAACTGCTGCGCGATGGCAAGCCCGCTCGCCTCGCCCGCCCGGAGGGTGAAGACGAACTGCGGGTCTTCAACCAGGCCCAGCTGCTCACCGCCAAGCCGGTGCTCTACGTCTGCAACGTCGAGGAAGAGAGCGCCGCCAATGGCAACGCCTTCTCCGCCGCTGTCTTCGAAAAGGCCAAGGCCGAAGGCGCCAACGCCGTGATCGTCTCAGCCGCGATCGAGAGCGAGCTGGTCGGCATGGACCCGGAGGAACGCATGGTCTTCCTCGAGGAAATGGGCCTCCATGAAACCGGCCTCGCCCGCGTGATCCGCTCAGGCTACGATCTGCTCCACCTGATCACCTTCTTCACCGTCGGCCCCAAGGAAGCCCGCGCCTGGACCGTCCACCGCGGCGCCAAGGCCCCCGAGGCCGCGGGCGAAATCCACTCCGACATGCAGCGCGGCTTCATCCGCGCCGAAACCATCGCCTATGGCGATTACGTCAGCCTCGGCGGCGAAGGCCCGTGCAAAGACGCCGGCAAGCTGCGCCAGGAAGGCAAGGAATACGTCATCCAGGATGGCGACGTGCTGCACTTCAAGTTCAACGTGTGAGGCGGCGATGTCTGACGATCTGCTCTACTTCGAAGACCTCGAGATCGGCACCAAGGCCAGCTTCGGCCGCTACGAGGTGACCCGCGAGGAAGTGCTGGAGTTTGGGGCCAAGTACGACCCCCAGCCCTTCCACCTCAGTGACGAGGCCGCCGCCAAGACTCACTTCGGCCGCATCTCGGCCAGCGGCTGGCACACCTGCGCGATGACCATGCGGATGCTGGTCGACAACATCACCGAGCGCAAACAGGCCGGGCTCGGCTCGCCCGGCCAGGACGAGCTGCGCTGGCACCGCCCGGTCTATCCGGGGGACGTCCTGCGCGTCGAAACCGAACTGCTCGAAAAGACCCGCAGCCGCTCGCGCCCGGAAATGGGCAGCTTCAAATCGATCGTCACCGTGCTCAACCAGAACGACGAAAAGGTCATGACCTTCCGCTCGATCGGCCTGATCGCGGTGCGTAACCCCGAAACTCGCGACTGAACGCGCGTTGTCGCCAACGCGGTTTCGCCGAGTCGTGGCAAGTTAGTTGATGAAACACGCGCGCAGAACACGGTTCCACCAGCATGAACAAGCGCGCGCCATGAAACGCAACGAAAACAACGATTAGAAAGAGCCGCTGCGAAGGTAGCAGGCAGCGGTAATGTAGGAAAAACCTGAAATCGCAGGGACCACCAAGCTCCAGCACTGCGAGCACCTTGCCAATCAAGGGCCGAGGTCTTGGTCTTCAGCGACACGTCGAAGTGTATCAGCACCCATCTTAGCGTGATGCGCGTTGTCCACCAATCCGGTCGCCAGTAGAATCGTTCCGAAATTGACGGCCCAAGCGCGCGCTCTGGCGCGCTCCGCAACGCTTGCGCCATAGGCATCCAACGCGTCCTGACGCGCAGCCGCGCTATCAAACAATGCCCAGACACCAGCGAGGTCGGTCGCCACGTCGCCCGATGTGATGTCGCCCCAATCAATAATCGCGCTTATCCTGCCCTTATCGACTAGCACGTTGCGTGCATGCAAATCCCCGTGCAACCAGCATGCCTCGTGAGACACCGGGGCATCCAAGCCTTCACGCCAGATAGATTCGGCTGCGGACAAATACGGGAGATCAAGCGTCCGTAACTGCGCAATGCGCGCGCTCACTGCCTCAGTCCGGTCCTCCAGATGGCACCCACGAACGGAGTTAGCCGGAGCGTCATCCGATGCGGACTGATGCAAGGCGCGAAGAAACTCAGCAAGAACCGGCGCCTCCTCGGAACGCGGAGGTTGATCGCACGCAACAGTGCCGCGCAGCCAAGGCAAAATGCTCCATTTCCAGGGATAGAAGTGGCTGGG
>JACDQK010000149.1 GCA_015657645.1 Novosphingobium sp. | reverse complement strand
CCCGGCCGGGATCAAGTGGAAGACCGTCCGCAATGCGTCAGGCAGCCGAAAGTACGTGGTCTGCAACGCCGACGAGGGCGACAGCGGCACCTTCGCAGACCGAATGCTGATGGAAGGCGATCCCTTCCAACTGATTGAGGGCATGGCGATCGCCGCCTATGCCGTGGGTGCGGGCCAAGGCTACATCTACGTCCGCAGCGAGTATCCCCACGCCATCGCCAAGCTGCGAGCGGCTATCGCGCTGGCCGAGCAGCAGATTGCACCATTTCGCATCGAGGTTCGCGTTGGCGCCGGCGCTTATGTCTGCGGCGAGGAAACATCGCTGCTGAACTCGATCGAAGGCAAACGTGGCGAGGTTCGCGCCAAGCCGCCGCTGCCTGCGCTGGAAGGACTGTTCGGCTGCCCGACGGTGGTCAACAACGTCCTGACCCTGGCGGCGATCCCGCATATCATGAGCGAGGGCGGCGCGAGCCTGTACGACAGCCATGGGATCGACCGCTCCAAAGGCACGATGCCGATCCAGCTCGCTGGCAATGTGCGTAATGGAGGTCTGTTTGAGACAGCCTTTGGCATCACGCTTGGCGAGTTGATCCACGACATAGGCGGCGGAACGACCTCGGGTCGCCCGGTCAAGGCTGTGCAGGTCGGCGGTCCGCTCGGTGCCTATATCCACCCCAGCCAGTTCGACCTGCCGTTCGATTACGAAGCTTATGCCGACGCCAACGCCCTGATCGGCCATGGCGGCGTCGTTGTGTTTGATGACACCGCCGACATGGGCGCCCTCGCCCGCTTTGCCTTGCAGTTCTGCGCGGCGGAGAGCTGCGGCAAGTGTACGCCGTGCCGGATCGGATCGACGCGAGGCGTGGAACTGATCGACCGGATCCGCACCGGCGAAAAGGCACCTGATGCAATCGAAACGCTGCCACAGATGCACAATGCCCGCAAAGCACCGCGCAGCCGCGACGAGGATCTGCAATTGCTCGAAGACCTCTGCGAGACGATGCAGTATGGTTCGCTGTGTGCACTGGGCGGGTTCACGCCCTATCCGGTGCGTTCGGCGCTCAAGCATTGGCCGGAGGACTTCGCATGATCCTGGGCTGCGTATTGGCTGGCGGGCAATCAAGCCGTTTTGGCAGCGACAAGGCCTTGGCCGAGCTGCACGGCCAGACCCTGCTGGCGCGCGCGGTCGATACCCTTTCGGGCTGGTGCGAGCATGTTGTGGTGGTCGGCCGGGCCGAGGCCCCTGCCCCCACCCTGCCCGATTGGCCGCGCCCCGGCATGGGCCCGCTTGGCGGTGTCGCAGCGGCACTGCACCTCGCGGCGGATGAGGGGTATGAGGCCGTGCTCACTTGCGGCGTCGACGCACCATTACTGCCGGAAGACCTGCCCGCATTGCTCGCCCCGGCTCCGGCATATCTGGCCGCTCAACCGGTGATCGGGCTCTGGCCCGTCAGTGCCGTCAGCGCAATCGAGGCGATCCTCCACGGCACCGGCAAGCACTCGATGCGCGCGCTGGCCGAAGCCGTGAATGCGCGGCCTGTGGAGCTGGCTGCGGCCCCTGCCAACATCAACACGCCCGATGACCTCCGGGCGGTGGAGACGCACCATGGGCTATGAGCGGCAGGCCGATTTCGGCACACCCGCAGTCCAATCGGACGAAGCGGTAACACTGCGCATCGATGGCCGCGATGTAACCGTCCCCGCCGGGACCAGCGTGATGCGCGCCGCGGCGGAATGTGGCGGCTCGATCCCCAGCCTCTGCGCGACCGACAGCGTCAAGGCCTTTGGGTCCTGCCGGATGTGCCTGGTCGAGATCGAGGGGCGGCGCGGCACGCCCGCCAGCTGCACCACTCCGGTCGAACCCGGCATGGTCGTCCAAACCCAGACCCCGCTGCTGCAGAAGCTGCGCAAGGGGGTGATGGAGCTCTACATCTCTGACCACCCGCTCGACTGCCTGACCTGCAGCGCCAACAACGATTGCGAGCTGCAGGATACTGCCGCCGAGGTCGGCCTGCGCGATGTGCGCTATGGCTATGCGGGCGAAAACCACCTTGGCCTCGAAGCTGATACCTCGAACCCCTATTTCGATTTCGATCCCAGCAAGTGCATCGCCTGCTCGCGCTGCGTGCGAGCCTGCGACGAGGTTCAGGGCACGCTGGCGCTTGCGATGGATGGCCGCGGCTTCGCCTCGACGATCAGCGCCGGGCAGGCCGGCGACGATTTCCTGTCGAGCGAATGCGTCAGCTGTGGCGCCTGCGTTCAGGCCTGCCCGACCGCGACCTTGCAGGAAAAGGCGGTCAAGGAGATCGGCAAGCCTGAGCGCGCGGTGATCACCACCTGCGCCTATTGCGGGGTCGGCTGCACCTTCCGCGCCGAAATGCGGGGCGAGCAGCTGGTCCGCATGGTGCCGTGGAAAGACGGTAAAGCCAACCGCGGCCACTCTTGCGTCAAGGGGCGCTTTGCCTGGGGTTATGCCAATCACCAGGACCGTATCACCGAGCCGATGATCCGGGATTCGATCGAGGATCCCTGGCGGGTAGTAAGCTGGGACGAAGCCTTCGCGCACACTGCGAGCCGCCTGAACGCGATCAAGGCCGAATACGGCGCCCGCGCGCTCGGCGGGATCACCTCCAGCCGCTGCACCAACGAGGAAACCTTCCTCGTCCAAAAGCTGGTGCGCGCCGGGTTCGGATCGAACAACGTCGATACCTGCGCGCGGGTCTGCCACTCTCCGACCGGTTACGGGCTCAAGACCACTTTCGGGACGTCAGCCGGAACGCAGGATTTCGACAGCGTGATGGATTCGGACGTGATTCTGGTGATCGGTGCCAATCCGACCGATGCCCACCCGGTCTTTGCCAGCCGCATGAAGCGGCGGCTGCGGCAGGGCGCCAAGCTGATCGTGATCGACCCGCGCCGGATCGACCTGGTCCGCTCGCCGCACGTCCAGGCCGCGCATCACCTGCCGCTCCAGCCCGGCACCAATGTCGCGGTGCTGACCGCGATGGCCCACGTGATCGTCACCGAAGGCCTCGCCGACGAGGTGTTCATCCGCGAGCGCTGTGATTGGGACGAATACCAGGATTGGGCGCGGTTCGTTTCGGACCAGAAACACAGCCCCGAAGTGCTTGAAGCGGTGACCCGAGTCCCAGCGGCGGAACTGCGCGGGGCCGCGCGGCTTTTTGCCACCGGCGGCAATGGTGCGATTTATTACGGCCTTGGCGTGACCGAGCACAGTCAGGGCTCATCGACCGTCATGGCGATTGCCAACCTCGCCATGGTCACTGGCAATATCGGCCGCCGCGGGGTCGGGGTGAACCCACTACGCGGGCAGAACAACGTCCAGGGCGCCTGCGACATGGGCTCGTTCCCGCACGAGCTGTCCGGCTATCGCCACATCTCCGACACGGCGACACGCGGCCTGTTCGAGCAAGACTGGGGCGTCACCCTCGACGCCGAGCCGGGCCTGCGCATCCCCAACATGCTCGATGCCGCGCTCGATGGCTCGTTCCGCGCGATCTACGTCCAGGGCGAGGACATCCTCCAGTCCGATCCCAACACGCACCACGTCGCCGCGGGGCTCAAGGCGATGGACCTGGTGATCGTCCACGACCTGTTCCTCAACGAAACCGCCAATTACGCCCACGTCTTCCTGCCGGGTTCGACCTTCCTCGAGAAGAACGGCACCTTCACCAATGCCGAGCGCCGGATCCAGTTGGTCCGTAAGGTGATGGAGCCGGCCAACGGACTGGAGGATTGGCAGGTCACGCAGGAACTCGCCTGCGCGATGGGGCTGGACTGGAACTACCAGCACCCGAGCGAGATCATGGACGAGATAGCCCGCCTCACCCCGACCTTTGCCGGTGTCTCGTTCGAGCGGCTCGACCGCGAAGGCTCATTGCAATGGCCGGTCAACGACAGAGCGCCCGACGGCAGCCCAATCATGCATGTTGATGGTTTCGTGCGCGGCAAGGGCAAGTTCGTGGTGACCGATTACGTCCCGACCGACGAAAGAACCGGGCCCCGCTTCCCCCTGCTCCTCACCACCGGCCGCATCCTCAGCCAGTACAACGTCGGCGCGCAGACCCGGCGCACCGCCAACACGGTCTGGCATGATGAGGACCTGCTCGAAATCCATCCCACCGATGCCGAGAACCGCGGGCTCAAGACCGGCGACTGGGTCCGCCTAGCCAGCCGCACGGGCGAGACTACCCTTCGCGCCGAAGTGACCGAACGGGTCGCGCCCGGCGTGGTCTATACCACCTTCCACCACCCCGCGACCCAGGCAAACGTCGTCACCACCGAGTTCTCCGACTGGGCGACCAATTGCCCGGAATACAAGGTTACAGCAGTTCAGGTGACCCCCAGCAACGGCCCGACCGAATGGCAGGAGAGTTATGCCAGCTGGTCGGAAAAGAGCCGCCGCATCGCGGCCGAGCCAGCCGAGTAGCTATGGATAGCGCTCGCCTGGTCTACATGGCCAACCAGATCGCCCGCAACTTCGCCGCGCAAGGCGAAGACGCTGCAATCGCCGCAACAGCGCAGCATATTCGCGACTTCTGGGATCCGCGGATGAAAGCGGCAATCCTGGCGGCGGATCTTTCGGGCCTTGAGCCGATCGCTCGGATCGCTCTGGCACAGCTAAAGACTTGACACTGCGAGGAAGTTGGTAGCGGAGGAGGGACTCGAACCCCCGACACGCGGATTATGATTCCGCTGCTCTAACCGGCTGAGCTACTCCGCCCCGAACAGGCTTTCGGCACCGCATGGCGCCCCGGCAGGCGGGCCACATAGGGTGCGGCGCGGCTGCGGTCAACCACTCACTTTGCCCCGGAACGACCAGACCCCGACTGCCTCCCAATGCGGGTTGCAATAGCGGTGCAAGCCGAGGCCGGTGAAGGCAAATTTGCGAGGCTGGATCACAGGCTCAAGCTCTGCCTGGAGCGCGCGGGCGGCCTCTGGCGTGACCTTGTTCTGGACCGTGATGTGGAGCCGCGGCTTGTGCTGGTCCTGCGCGGTCAGCATGCCGTGGAACAGGTCCGCGATCTCCTCTCTGATGCGCAACATCGCCGGACTGGTCAGTGCGAGCGCCGTGCCCTTCCCCAGGTTCATAAGACCGGTCAGCTCTGCTGAAGGCGGGGCAAACTCACCCGCTATCCGCGCCAGGACGGACGGGAGCTCCTCGCGCAGCGACGGCGCCAAGGCGTGGAACAGCGTCACGTGGGCCGCCAAATGGTTGCGTTCAGGCGGGAAATGGGCTCGCCGCAACCCATTCGCCCAGGCGAACAGGTCGGACGGGAGTTCTGCCGTGACGATGAAAGGTTCAAAGGCCATTCGGGCACCATACCCTTGGGGGCGGCAGACTGGGAGGGGGTGGGTTCGTCTGCCGCCCTGACCGAAGCGCCGCCAAGCCGCTCCGGCATCCGAGGGATGTAGTCTCGATACCCTTGGGTCGGTCTGGCATCTAACAGGCAGTTCCGATGCCCATGATCGTTGCAGCCGATCAGCAAAGCCACTTGCCCGAATCGGACGGCGCTTTCACCCTGCGTTCGGGAGGATTTCACATGACTGCTTTGCGCCATCGCCGGTTCGCCGGAACTGCCCTGCTCGCCTTCGCCCCGCTGCTGCTGGCCCAGGCCCCGGCGCCCGATGCACCCAAGCCTGCAACGTCGGCTACCTTGGCGGCACAGCGCGGCGCTGCGGCTGCCCTGCCTCAGGAGGACAACCGCGATGCAACTTTCGCTCGGCAAGGGTTCATTGCCACTCGCGCCGATCCGCTGATCAAGGCGGCGGACGGGCGGCCAGTCTGGAACCTTGCCGCTTATGATTGGGTCGCCGGGGCCGCCCCCGACACGGTCAATCCTTCGCTGTGGCGGCATATCGGCATCCTGCGCCAGCACGGTCTGTTCCAGGTGGCTGATGGCATCTGGCAGGTCCGCGGCTTTGATATCTCGAACATGACCGTGGTGCGCGGCAACACCGGGTGGATCCTGATCGATCCGCTGACCGGGCGGGAAACCGCGAAGGCCGCGATGGACCTGGTGAACGAGAAGCTGGGCCAGCGGCCGGTTACGGCCGTGATCTACAGCCACAGCCACGGTGACCACTTCGGCGGCGTGCGCGGCGTGGTGGACGAGGCGGACGTCAAGTCCGGCAAGGTCGCGATCATTGCCCCAGCACACTTCATGGCCGAAACGGTGTCGGAGAACATCATGGCCGGGGCAGCGATGGGACGGCGCGTGATGTACCAGTTCGGAACCGCGCTTCAGCCCGGTGCCCAAGGCCAGATCGGCAGCGGGATCGGTTCGGGTGTTTCGGGTGCCGAGATAACGCTGATTGCGCCAACCGACACCATCAACAAGACCGATGAAAGCCGCGTGGTCGATGGCGTGCCGATGGAGTTTCAGATCGTTTCGGGCAGTGAGGCCCCATCGGAACTCAATGTCTATATCGCGCCGACCCGGACCTTCCTGTCGTCCGAAATGACCACCTGTTCGCTGCACAACATCCTGACCCCGCGTGGCGCCAAGGTTCGCGATGCACGGATCTGGGCGAACTTTATCGATGAAGCCCTGCAGACCTGGGCAGCCGCAGTGACAGCCTGATTTCAAGCCACTGCTGGCCGCGGTTTGGCACCGGTGAGGTGACCAGCGCCCTTGCCTCCAACCGCGACAACTATCGCTACCTCCACGATCAGACCGTACGCAGGATGAACAAGGGCGAGACGATGCACGAGATCGCGGAGGGCCTGAAGCAGCCGCCGGAGATCGCCAAGGACTGGTTCAACCACGGCTATTACGGAACCTACAATCACAATTCGAAGGCGGTCTATCAGTTCTACCTTGGCTGGTATGACGGCAACCCGGCCAACCTGAACGCTCACCCCCCGGCTGAACGGGCGAAGCGCATGGTGGCGGCGATGGGCGGCGCGAAGAAGGCGCTGGCCGCGGCCCGCAAGGCCTTCAATGCCGGGGATTACCGCTGGTCATCAGACCTGCTCAGCCAGATCGTCTTTGCCGATCCGGCCAATAAGCCGGCTCGCCTGCTCCTCGCCGACAGCCTCGAGCAGCAGGGTTATCAGGCCGAGAGCGCGATCTGGCGCAACCAGTTCCTGATGGGAGCGAAGGAACTGCGTCAGGGTGTGATGTCCAGGCCAACCTCTGCGCAGAATGCCGACATGATCGCTGCGGTTCCAACCCAGGAGCTGCTCGACTCGGTCTCTACCCGGTTCGATCCACTCAAGCTGGGCGGCAAGACCATGGGGATCAATCTGGTCATGCCTGAGCGGCAGGAAACCGCTGGGATCGAGCTGACGCGCACCACCATGATCGGCCGGATGAAACCGGTGGCTCAACCGGCCGCGACCATCACCGGACCGCGCCGGGCGCTGCTCGGCCTGCTCTTCCTGAAAATGCCGCTGGCTCAGCTGGAAATGATGGGCGTGAAGGTTGAAGGCGATCGCGCCGCTGCCGAAGCCTGGCTTAACGCGATTGAGCCGATCCCAGGGGCCTTCAATATCGTCGAACCCTGACCAGGTCCGGCGGGGGCTTCGTCAGAAGTCCCCGCGGGCCCGGCGGATCGCGAACCAGCGTTCGACATTGGCGTTGTGTTCCGGAAGCGTCTTCGCAAACAGGTGCCCACCAGTACCGTCTGCGACCATATAGAGCACATCGGTCTGGGCCGGGTTGAGCACCGCTTCGATCGAGGCGCGGCCCGGGTTGGTGATCGGACCCTTCGGTAGGCCAACCATCGAATAGGTGTTGTAGTCGTTGACTGCCTGGATCTCGCTCTGGCGGATCCGGCGGCCCAGCGGCTTGCCCTTGGTGATCGGGTAGATGATCGTCGGATCTGCCTGAAGCATGATCCCCTGGCGCAGCCGGTTGGAATAGAGCCCGGCCACGGTCCGGCGCTCGCTGGGCTTGCCCGTTTCCTTCTCGACAATCGCGGCCAGCGACAGGGCCGCTTCCGGCGTTGCGACAGCCGTGCGCGAGCTGCGCTTGGCCCATAGCTCAGCCAGGGTGCGCTGCATCGCGGCCTGCATCCGCAGCACCACGGCCTGGCGGCTTTCACCGCGCTCGATTTCATAGGTATCGGGCAGGATCGAGCCTTCGGGCGGCACCTCGATCGATCCGGTCAGCTGGCTGTTGGCCATCAACCGCTCATAGACCATGATCGAGGGCATCCCTTCCGGGATCGTCACAAAGCGCCGCAGCACCTCGTCACCCTGGATGATCGAGAGGATGCGGGACGGGCTGGCGCCCTTGGGAAACATGAATTCCCCGGCCTTGATCGGTGCGCCCGCGCCGAAAATGCGGGCGCGGATGCGGAAGGCTTCGGCGTTGCCAATTACGCCTTCTGTCTCCAGCTTGGTGGCAACCGAAGACAAGCTGGCGCCGTCAGGAACAACGAACGCCGTTTCCTGCTTGAGCGGCCCGGCGGTGAACCAGCCCGTAACCAACCAACCCAGCGCGGCGAGCGCCAGCAATGCCGCTGCGAGCAGCGGCCAGCAGCCCCGCCGGCCTAGCATCAGTCTTCGAGTGCCTTGACGATCACCGAAGCGTTAGTCCCGCCGAAGCCGAAGCTGTTGTTGAGCGCAGCGCGAACCTTGCGCTTGCGCGCCACCTTCGGGACGAGATCGACACCTTCGGTGCCTTCGTCCGGGTTGTCGAGGTTGAGCGTCGGCGGCACGACCTGATCGCGGATCGCCAGGATGCAGAAGATCGTCTCAACCGCACCGGCCCCGCCCAGCAGGTGGCCGATCGCCGACTTGGTGCTGCTCATCGAGGCACCCGAAAGGTCATCGCCGAGCACGCGCTTTACGGCGGCCAGTTCGATCGTATCGGCCATGGTCGAGGTGCCGTGGGCGTTGACATAGTCGATGTCGCCCGGCCCCATCCCGGCCTTGCGCATCGCCATGCGCATCGAAAGTTCGGCCCCCTTGCCCTCCGGATGCGGCGCGGTGACGTGATAGGCATCGCCCGACAGGCCATAACCGACCACTTCGGCATAGATCTTCGCGCCGCGGGCCTTGGCATGCTCGTATTCCTCAAGAACGACGACGCCAGCGCCTTCGCCCATCACGAAGCCATCACGATCCTTGTCGTAGGGGCGGCTCGCCGCTTCGGGGCGATCGTTGAAGCTGCAATTCAGGGCACGAGCCTGGGCAAAGCCGGCAATACCAAGCGGGTTAACAGTGCCCTCGGCACCGCCCGCCAGCATGATATCGGCATCGTCATCTCGAATCATCCGCGCGGCGTCGCCGATCGAATGGGCACCGGTCGAGCAGGCAGTCACGACCGCGTGATTTGGGCCCATCAGGCCATATTTGATCGAAACCTGGCCCGAGATCAGATTGATGATCCGGCCATGGACGAAGTGCGGGCTGACGCGCGCGGGGCCCTTTTCGTGCAGCACGATCGATTCGGATTCAATGCCCGGCAGACCGCCGATCCCCGCACCAATCGAGCAGCCAGTGCGCTCCTTGAGATCCTGGTCCATCTCGGTCAGGCCGGCGTCTTCCAGCGCCTGCCCGGCGGCATCAAGACCGTAGATGATGAACGGATCGACCTGGCGCTGGATCTTGTGATCGACGCGCTTGCTCGGGTCGAAGCCGTACTCGTGATCAGGCCCTTTCACCTCGCAGGCGATCTGGCACTTCTGGTCACTGGCATCGAACCGCGTGATCGGGCCCGCGCCGGACTTACTTGCCAGCAGGTTTGCCCAGGTCGTTTCGACATCGCCCCCAAGAGGCGTCACCAGGCCTAGTCCCGTAACCACTACGCGGCGCATGCACTTCTCCGGATATGCGACAGGCCCAGACCCTCTGCGGGACTGGGCCTGTCAAATTTCGTGTCTCGGTTTCCGCCTTTCAACCCCCAGACAGGCTTGGGGCCAGTGCGGAAAGGGGCTGGATCAGCCCTTGTTCTCGTCGATGTACTTGATCGCGTCCGAGACAGTGCTGATCTTCTCAGCCGCATCGTCGGGGATCTCGACGCCGAATTCTTCTTCGAACGCCATAACCAGCTCAACGATGTCGAGGCTGTCAGCGCCCAGATCGTCGATGAAGCTCGCGTCCTCAGTCACCTTTTCGGCTTCGACGCCGAGGTGCTCGACGACAATCTTCTTAACCCGGTCGGCGGTGTCGCTCATGGATTTACCCCTTCGTGAACGGCAGATGAAACAGTGTTGAACCCCGCCCTAGAGAAGGGCGCGGCGGCTGGCAAGAGGGTGCAAGGAAAGCGCACCGCCCCATCCGTATTCAGACGGCAATCCGGCACGGAATCTCAACCGGCGCTGCGCATCTCAAGCTGGCGAAGCGCCTGTTCGCGCAAGCCGAGCCGCCCGATCCCGGTCGAGGCCGCGTTATAGCGCGGATTGATGGTCAGCACTTCGCCATATTTGGCCTTCGCCTCTGCGGTTCGGCCGCTGAATTCTGCGCAAAGCCCCAGGTTGAACTGGGTCGGGACATGCACGGTATAGCGCTGCCCAAGCAGGCCCCAGGCATCGCATGCCTCATTCGGGCGGCCATCCCGCACCATCCGGACCGCCTGCTTGAACGAATCGGCATCTTCCTTGGTCAGCCCTTTGCGGCTTTCATCGACCCGGACGTCCAGCGCCTCGCGGCGTGGGACCCAGTCCTGCTCCATCCGCCGCACGACCTGGGAAATCAGCTGCCGCTCGATATCGCGCGGATGGCGCGGGGTGCCGGACTGGTCGCTGCAACGCTTGTCGCTAAGCGGTTCGCGGCCGTCATCGGACCAGAGCAGCTCGCCCTTGCGCCCGATCAGGCGCAGATTGGTGTTCAGAGCAAAATCGCGGACCTGGCAGCTGACCTGGTACTTTTCCCTCTCGTCGGTGCACTTGTTGTTGGCATCGCGAACACAGCGCTCGCGCTCCTCAAACACTTCAGACCGCCGGAAGTCCATGTCCGCCATGCCGCGCAGCACCGCGTCGCTAGTCTCCGACCGCAGCGAGGCGGGGATGATGCGGAACCAAGGCCCCTGGCCTTGATCGACCGCACGCAGACGATCCTCGACCTGCAAGGTCATAGCCGGCCCGACATCGCCGCCGAGCGTATCGACCTGAATTTCGCGCAGCATGACGAGCGCATCGGAGCGGGCCGGGAAGAAGTTTTCCACCCGCAAGGTTTCTGCCCCGGCTGCACTGGCAACAGCCAGAAATCCCAGCGCAATCACGATCCGTCGCATCCCGAAACCCTCCACCAAGTTTCCCGCCCGATGCCTGCCCGGTCTGGTCTGAACGCCCGGTTTATGCCTTCGGCGGCTCGACAATCCGCAGGTTCAGCTCGCGCAGCTGCTTCGGCTCTGCCGGTGACGGCGCCCCCATCAGCAGATCCTCAGCGCGCTGGTTCATCGGGAACAGCGTGATTTCGCGCAGGTTCTGCACACCGCACAGCAGCATGACCATGCGATCAACCCCGGCGGCCATCCCGCCATGCGGCGGTGCGCCATACTGGAACGCGCGGTACATGCCGCCAAAGCGCGCTTCGACATCGGCCTTGGACAGGCCAACCAGCTCGAACGCCTTGACCATCAGGTCCGGGTGCTGGTTGCGGATCGAGCCAGAAGCCAGTTCATAGCCATTGCAGACCATATCGTACTGATAGGCCTTGATGGTTAGCGGATCCTGCGTCTCCAGCGCTTCAAGCCCGCCCTGCGGCATCGAGAACGGGTTGTGCGCGAAATCGAGCTTCTTCTCTTCCTCGCTCCATTCATAGAACGGGAAGTCGATGATCCAGCAGAACCGGAACGAATCCTTGTCGATCAGTTCCAGCTGTTCGCCCACGCGGCTGCGGGCCGCACCGGCCAGCTTGGCGGCTTGCTCTTCCTTGCCGGCGGCAAAGAAGGCGCCGTCATTCGGGCCAAGGCCAAGGCTGTCCCACAGCGCGGCCATCTTGTCCTCGCCGTGGTTCTTGGCGATTGGGCCGCCGAAGACGCCGTCCTTGCGGGTGGCATAGCCAAGGCCGGCATGGCCTTCGCTGCGGGCCCGTTCGTTCATGTCATCGAAGAACTTGCGGCTGAGACCGGCCGTTTCCGGTGCCGGGATCAGGCGGACTACGCCGCCAGTGCCGACAATCTTTTCGAACAGGCCAAAGCCCGAAGCGGTAAATTCGCTGGTGACATCGCGGATGATCAGCGGATTGCGCAGGTCCGGCTTGTCGGTGCCATAGTCCAGCATCGCCTTGGCATAGGGGATGCGCGGGAACTGGCCGGCCGGGGTCACCGCCTTGCCATTCGCGAACTTCTCGAAGATCCCGGCCATGACCGGTTCCATCGTTTCCCAAACTTCTTCCTGGGTGACGAAGCTCATTTCGAGGTCGAGCTGGTAAAACTCGCCCGGCAGACGATCGGCGCGCGGGTCTTCGTCGCGGAAGCAGGGGGCGATCTGGAAGTAGCGATCGAACCCGGCCACCATCAGCAGCTGCTTGTACTGCTGCGGCGCCTGCGGCAGCGCAAAGAACTTGCCGGTGTGAATGCGGCTCGGCACCAGGAAGTCGCGCGCGCCCTCGGGGCTGGAGGCGGTCAGGATCGGGGTCGAGAACTCGGTGAAGCCGATGTCCTCCATCTTGCGGCGCGTTTCGCGGATGATCGCGGTGCGCGTCATGATGTTGGCGTGCAGCGTCTCGCGGCGCAGATCGAGGAAGCGGTAGCGCAGACGGACATCTTCCGGATATTCCTGCTCACCCGCCACCGGCAGTGGCAGTTCCTCGGCGCGGCTCAGCACGGTAGCCGAACGGGCATAGACCTCGATCTCGCCGGTTGGCAGGTTCGGATTGACCGTGCCGGCACTGCGGGCCTTGACCTCACCCTCGATCGTCACGACCGATTCAACGCGCAGGGCCTCCAGGATTGCCAGCGCGGGGCTATCAACGTCGGCAACGATCTGGGTCATGCCGTAATGGTCGCGCAGGTCGACAAACAGCACGCCGCCGTGGTCGCGCTTGCGGTGGACCCAGCCCGACAGGCGGATGGTCTGGCCTACATCGCTGGCGCGCAGCGCGCCGCAGGTGTGCGAACGATAAAGATGCATCGAAACTCTTTCCAATCGGCCTGCAATGATGCAGGGGCGAAGGCGCGGCTAACAGGCGATGGCCGCGCTTTTGTCAAGCCGGGGGCTCGCACGGGCCCAACTACAGAAAAGAAGCATGAAAATACACCCCCTGATCACCGACAGCGCCGAACTTGCCGCGCTGTGCGAACGGCTCGCCAAGGCAGAATTCGTGTGCGTCGACACCGAATTCATGCGCGAGAACACCTACTGGCCCGAACTCTGCCTGATCCAGATCGCCGATACCGAGGAAGCGGCGGCGATCGATCCGCTGGCCAAGGGCCTCGATATGTCGCCCCTGCTCGACCTGCTGGTCGACAATCAGGACGTGCTCAAAATCTTCCATGCCGGCGGCCAGGATGTGGAAATCATCTACAACCTGACCGGCAAGACCCCCCACCCGATCTTCGACACCCAGATCGCAATGATGGCAATCAGCCAGAGCGAGCAGATCGGCTATTCGAACCTGGTCGAAAGCTGGATCGGCCTGCAGATCGACAAGGGCGCCCGCTTTACCGATTGGTCGCGCCGCCCGCTGACCGAGCGGCAAATCGAGTATGCCATTGGCGATGTGACCTATCTCGCCAAGATCTTCCCCAAGATCTTGGCCCGCCTGATCAAGACCGGGCGCGGCGCCTGGCTCGATATCGAGATGGAGAAGCTGGCCGATCCGGCCAATTACCGCAACGATCCTTCGATTGCCTGGCAGCGGATCAAGGCCGCCGGCCGTAACCCCGCCATGCTCGGCCGCTTGAAGGGACTGGCTGCATGGCGCGAAGCCGAGGCGCAGGACAAAAACATCCCGCGCGGCCGGATCGCCCGTGACGAAACGCTGGCCGATATCGCCAGCCACCCGCCCAAGACCCAGGCGGACCTCGCCAAGGTGCGGGGTCTCTCGGCTGGCTGGAAGGACAACGAAATCGGCAGGCGCATGATGGCCGTCCTCGAAGCCGCCAAGCCGCTGACCGATGACGAGCTGCCCCCGCGCACGCCGCGCGGAGCCCCACTGGGCAAGGAAGGCGCGCTGGTGGCCGACCTGCTCAAGCTGCTGCTCAAGATTCGCAGCCGCGAGATCGATGTCGCCGCGCGCCTGCTCGCCCGGAGTGAAGACCTGGAACTGCTGGCGGCCGGCGTGCGCCAGTTGCCGCTGCTGGAAGGCTGGCGCTACGAACAGTTCGGGCGGGATGCTTTAGAACTGGTCGAAGGCAAGCTGGCCTTCGCCGTGGTCAAGGGCCGCCTCAAGATGGCCCACATCGACAAGATTGGCGATAGCAGCGAGACCAAGGTCGCTGTGGCCGAGTAGGATGCCATGACCACCTACCTACCCACGCTCAAGCAGCTCCAGTATCTTGTCGCGCTGCATGAGCATGGCCACTTCGGCCGCGCTGCCGATGCCTGCTTTGTCTCGCAGTCAACGCTCTCGGCCGGCTTGCGCGATCTGGAAACCTTGCTGGACGTGGTGCTGGTCGAACGGACCAAGCGCGCCATGCGATTCACGCCGCTTGGCAACGCGGTAGTGGCCAAGGCGCACCGCCTGCTGCGCGAGGCCGAAGAACTTTCGGACATGGTCCAGAGCGCCGGTCAGCCCTTGTCTGGCGAAGTGCGGATGAGCGTGATCCCCACCATCGCGCCCTTCCTGCTGCCACGCATGCTACCCCGCCTGCGCCGGGAACGTCCGCAATTGAAGCTCTACCTGCGCGAGGAGACCAGCCAGGCTGCGATTGAAAGCCTGCACCACGGGCGCAGCGACTGCGTCCTGCTGGCACTGCCCTTCCCGACCGGCGAGGTCGAGAAGGAGACGATCGAACTCGACGCGCTTTATGTGGCCTTCCCCAAGGACGATCCGCGCGATCCGCCGGCGGAAATCTCAGCCGATCTGATCGACGAAACCCGCCTGCTGTTGCTCGAGGATGGCCACTGCCTCAAGGAACATGCGCTCGCCGCCTGCAACCGCCCGGAACTGCGCGCGAGTGCGACGATGATCGGCACCTCGCTCCACACTCTGGTGCAAATGGTCGATAATGGCCTCGGCCTGACCATGCTGCCGGAAATGGCGCTCGATGCGGGCATCCTCAACGGGACCCAGGTTGTAGCGCGGCCCCTGATCAGCGAATCCGCCAACCGCGAAATTGCGCTGGTCTGGCGCAAGAACAGCCCGCGCGGCGAAGAGTTTCGGCTGCTGGCGGAAGAGCTTCGCGCCGGCTAACTCAATCCATGTGCTTGAGGCCGACGCGCAGGTAGTCCCAACCGGTGATCACTGTCAGCACGGCCGCCGCCCACAATGTGGTCAGGCCCACTGTGTGCGGGAAGTTGATGGTCAGGCCCATCAGATCGACCGTCCATTCTGGCAAGGCGACCCCAAGGATCAGCGCGCCAAGGCAGACCAGCTGAAAGGTCGTCTTCCACTTCGCCAGCCGGCTGACCGGGATCGACACCTGCAGGCCGCCCAGGAACTCACGCAAACCCGAGACCGCGATCTCGCGCACCAGGATGACCAGGCCCGCGATCACGTGCATGTCGCCAACATAGGGCCCGCGCAGCACGCCCTGAGCGGTCAGGGTCAGGATAACGGTGGCCACCATGATCTTGTCGGCAATCGGATCGAGGAAGATGCCGAGCCGCGACACGGCGCCGCTGGTCCGGGCGAGATAGCCATCAAAGTAATCTGTGATGCCCATCAGGCAATAAAGGACGAAGGCCAGTCCGTAGCCATATTGCCAGTTCGGCCACCACAGCAGGAACGCGAGCAGCGGCAGGGCCACGATCCGCGAAAGCGTCAAGAGATTGGGCAAGGTCCACATTGCGATCCCATGCCTAACGCGGTCCGGCCCGGTGCAAAAGGGTGCAAGCAGGCTTGTCCGCAGCGTTTCTCACGCTAGAGCGGCTAAGGGGCAACCAAGCAAGGGCCGCATGTGACAACTTCGACCCATTTGATCCGCAGCCGCCGTTTCCTGCCGCTGTTCGTGACCCAGTTGCTCAATGCGTTCAATGACAACCTCTATCGCAATGCGATGGTCTTCTTTGTTGTCTACACACTGTACAACTCGGAAGCCGCCGAGGGGCTGTTCAGCGCCGTCGCGTCGGCCCTGTTCATCGCCCCGTTCTTCCTCCTTTCGGCGCTGGCCGGGCAGCTTGCCGACATGCGCGACAAGGCGCGGATCATCCGGATCGTCAAGGCATCCGAGATCGGCATCATGCTGGTCGGCGGCGCCGGACTGGTGCTGGCCTGGCAGGGCGTGTTGAGCCAGACTTTCACAGTCGGGCTGATGCTGCTGGCGCTGCTCGCCATGGGGATTCACTCCACCTTCTTCGGCCCGATCAAGTACGCGATCCTGCCCCAGCACCTGCATGAGAACGAAGTGCTGGCCGGGACCGGGTTGGTCGAAGCCGGGACCTATATCGCGATCCTGTCCGGCACGATCCTGGCGGGCTGGATCCCGGTCGAATGGGCCGCCGTCGGCGTCGTGCTGACCGCGCTGGTCGGCTATGGCACCGCCCAGTTCGTACCGCCCGCGCCGCCGCAAACCGCCAATGAGCCGCTCGATTTCCATGTCTGGCGCTCGTCGGTCGCGCTGATCCGCCACACCATGAAGGACCAGCGCGTCTTCCTGGCAATCATGGCCATCAGCTTCTTCTGGACGATCGGGGCTGTGCTGTTCATCCAGTTCCCACCGCTGGCCAAGAACGTGCTTTCGGCCAGCAAGGAAGTGGCCAGCCTGTTCCTGGTGGTCTTCTCGATTGGCGTTTCGATCGGCTCGGTCTCGGTCAATGCCTTGCTCAAGGGCACCGTTTCGGCCCGCTATTCACCCGTATCGGTTGTGGTCATGGGTTGGTTCGTCGTGGCCTTCTGGTGGGTTTGCCACACCTGGCACGCGCATCCGCAGGACGGGCTGCTCGACACGGCCGCCTTCCTCAACGAACCGCTCGCGATCCCGCTGCTGCTCAGCCTGCTGGGCATCGCGGTGGCCGGGGGCATGTTCGTCGTGCCGCTCTACGCGTTCCTCACCACTTTCGTCGACAAGTCGGAAACCGCTCGGACCATTGCCGCGAACAACATCGTCAATTCCGGCGCGATGGTGCTTGGCTCGGTGATCGCGCTGGGCATGAGCGCGGCCGGCGTACCAATGGTCGACCAGTTGCTGCTGGGCGCGGCGATGTGCCTCATTTCAGCCTGGCTCGGTCGCAAGCTGGTCGCGGCCGAAGTGGCGGCGGCGGTCAGATAAGGAAAGCGCTGACCGCGACGAAGCAGGCGCAATAGGCCATCAGGAACTCTTTCACGTCCTGCAGCGAGACATGCTTCTGCACCGTCCGCTGGATCGGTTCGATCCCGCGGCGGATATGCGGGGGCAGGCTCGCCAGGAACGGGTGGCGAGCAGTCTCATCGGTGACAACCAGTGCGCGTCTCATGGGGTCAGGCTTAAGAAAGCGTTCACCATCGCGCCAGCCCGGTAACCTAGCCGAATTTCCACTATCCCAATGCGGGACAGTAACCCTGATGGTCATAAACGGTTGTCCCGCGTTGCCGCCTTCGCCGTGCGCCGCTAAGACGCCGCAATGACTGAACAGACCAGCGTTACCGGCGGCCGCCTGCTTGTCGATTGCCTGATCGAACAAGGTTGCGACCGGATCTTCACCGTCCCGGGCGAGAGCTTTCTTGCCGTGCTCGATGCCCTGCATGACAGCCCGCAGATCGAAACCGTGATCTGCCGCCAGGAAGGCGGAGCGGCCTTCATGGCCTGCGCCGATGGCACGATGACCGGCAAGCCCGGCGTCTGCTTCGTCACGCGCGGCCCGGGCGCCACCAATGCCAGCATCGGCGCCCACGTTGCCTTCCAGGATTCGCAGCCGATGCTGCTGTTCATCGGCGATGTCGACCGCGGGATGAAGGACCGCGAAGGCTTCCAGGAGGTCGACTTCGGCACGATGTTCGCCCCGCTCGCCAAGCTGGTGCTGCGGATCGACGATCCCCGCCGCATCCCCGAATATATCGCCCGCGCCTGGGCCACGGCCATGGCCGGCCGCCCCGGTCCGGTTGTGATTGCCCTGCCCGAGGACATGCTGCTGGAGGAAGTCTCAGGCCTTGCTCCGCGCCCGCAGGTTACCCGCCCGGCCCAGGCCGTCTGCGCCGATGCCATGGGCACGATGATGCGCATGCTGGAAGATGCCTGCGCCCCGGTGGCGATCGTTGGCGGGGCCGGCTGGCACGCCAAGGCGCGTGAGCATTTCACCAGCTTTGCCGAGCGAATCGGCCTGCCGCTGGCCGGCGCCTTCCGCCGCCAGGATGCCGTGCCCAATTCCAGCAAGGCCTGGGCCGGAAACCTGGGCTATGGCCCGAGCCCCAAGCTGGTCGAGCGGATCAAGCACGCCGACCTGGTGCTGGTGGTCGGCGCCCGGCTGGGTGAGGCGACGACGGACAGCTATACGCTGGTCACCCCCGAACATCCCGGCCAGACCGTGATCCACGTCCATCCCGATCCGGCCGAGCTGGGCCGGGTCTATCGTGCCGATCTGGCGATCTGTGCCGACATGGCCGAATTCGCCGAGGCGGCCGACCTGTGGGACGATGATATCGTCCCCTTCGATGCCGGACCCGAGGCGCACCAGCAGTGGCTCGAATGGTCGACCCCGCAGCCGAACGGGCACAAGCTCGACATGGGTCAGGTCGTCGCGGCCATGCGCCAAACGCTGCCCGACGATGCAATCATCTGCAACGGCGCGGGCAATTTCTCCGGCTGGTGGCACCGCTTCTGGCACTACAACGGTTTCCCGACCCAGCTGGCCCCGACCGCGGGGGCCATGGGCTACGGCGTCCCCGCCGCCGTCGCAGCGGCCAGGCGCCACCCGGAGCGGACCGTTATTGCCCTGGCCGGCGACGGCGATTTCCTGATGAACGGGCAGGAACTGGCCACGGCGGTCCAGTATGGCTGCGACCTGCTGGTCGTGCTGGTCGATAACGGCGCTTACGGCACGATCCGGATGCACCAGGAACGCGAGTTTCCGGAGCGCGTTTCCGGCACCACGCTCCACAACCCGGACTTTGCCGCCCTCGCCCGCGCCTATGGCGGCTGGGCCGCGCGGGTCGAGGCCAATGCCGAGTTCGATACCGCGCTGGCGGAAGCGAAGGACCGCAAGGGCCTGCGCCTGCTGCATCTGGTGATCGATATCGAGCAGCTCAGCGCTGGCGGGGCGAGCGTGTCAGGCTTGCGGGCCAAGGCCGGGAAGTAACAGCAGCGTTACGCTGGACTTGACACAGTTGACACTGAGTCCGCTTCTTCCAACAGGCTGAAATACGCATATTTCTGCGGTTTTTGCGCGATTTCGGGACCTTTGGGCTTGCCGGGCAGAAAAATTCCCGGCGCGAGTCAGCTTTCGCAGCATGCCGAGCGTGGCCGATGGTTTTCAACGATTTGAAAGAGCAGCGGCAGTCATATCAGCCGCTGCCGATGTAGGAAAATCAGCCGCCCGGTTTACTTGCCCGCCAGGCCCAGCACGTACTGCCACTCGGCCTCGGTCACCTTGCTGACCGAGAGCCGGAACTTGGTCAGCAGCTCCATCTCCGCGAGGGCCGGGTCGGCCTTGATTTCCTTCAGCGTGACCGGCCGTTTGAGCTTCTTGACCGGCTTGACCTTGACCGAGGTCCAACGCCCGGTCTCGTCAGTCGGGTCCTGGAAACCTTCCTTGGAAATCTTCGCAATACCAACGATTTCAAGGCCGATGTTGGAGTGATAGAAGAACACTTCGTCACCCGTCTGCATCGCCCGCAGGTTGAGCCGCGCGGTATAGTTGCGGACCCCGTCCCAGGTCCCCTCGCCCTCAGCCACCAGATCGTCCCAGCTGTAGACGTCGGGTTCCGATTTCATCAGCCAGTAGGATTTGATTTTGGTCATGCCAGAACTCGCGAAAGGGTTTATGGCGCGGCCATTGCCTTAGAATTTCGAAAGCGTCCACATGTCCCTTACCTCGCTCCCCGTCCTCTCGCTGACCATGCCCAAGGCTGAGTTCGCTCAGGCGATCGGGGAAAGCTTCCGCACTTTCGGTTTTGCGATGGTCAAGGATTTCGCGATCGACCGCGACCTGATTGATCGCGCCTGGAAGCTGTCCGAAGCGTTCTTCGCCCTGCCCGAGGAAGAGAAGCGCCGCTATCACGATCCGGAGATCGGCGGCGCGCGCGGCTATACCCCGTTCGGGGTGGAAATCGCCAAGGATGCCAAGCACCACGACCTGAAGGAATTCTGGCACGTTGGCCGCGATCTGCCCGAAGGGAGCCCGCTGGCCGATGCCTCGATGCCGCCCAATGTCTGGCCCACCCGGCCTGAAGGGTTCCAGCAGGTCTTCACCGAGCTCTACCGCCAGTTCGACGAGACCGGCGCAACGATCCTCTCGGCCATTGCGCTTTACCTCGGCCTCGATGAGCACTGGTTCGACCAGGGGATCGAGGACGGCAATTCGGTGATGCGCCTGCTGCACTACCCGCCGATCCCCAACCTGGAAGGCGAAGCAATCCGCGCGGGCGCACACGGCGACATCAACCTGATCACGCTGCTGCTCGGCGCCGAAGAAGCGGGCCTTGAGCTGTTGTTCCAGGGCAAGGAATGGATCAGCGCCTCTCCGCCCGAGGGCGCGATGGTGATCAACGTCGGTGACATGCTGGAGCGGCTGACCAACCACTACCTGCCCTCCACCATTCACCGGGTGCGCAATCCCAATCCGGAGCGGGCCAAGTTCAGCCGCTATTCGATGCCGTTCTTCCTGCATCTGCGCAGCGATTTTCCGATCAAGACCCTGCCGCAATGCGTGTCGACCGAGCATCCGGATCGCTATCCGACGCCGATCACGGCCGACGAATTCCTGCAGCAGCGGCTGCGCGAAATCGGCCTGAAAAAGTAGGCTTTTGAGCCTTAACCCAAACTTCAGCATAGTCTGGGAAAATTGCCGCACCTGATCGCTGCGAGGCGAATGATGTCGGCAAGTGTGACCAAGACCGGACTGACCAAACGTGACCTGATCACGCATGGCGTTGCCGCAACTGCGGTGATCCTGTTCGTGGTGACGGGCGGCCAGGTCCTGCCCAAGGCCTTGCGCGCGATTCTGGGCCACGGCGAAGGGCCGGACCAGATCCTGGCCAGCGCCATGCTGCTCAACATCGCTCTGATCCTGCTGGGCTGGCGGCGGTTCCGCGAACTGGCCCGCGAAGTGGTGGTGACGCGCGAAGAAGCGGCCGAGGCGCGCGAACTGGCCGAGACCGATCCGCTGACCGGCTGCCTCAACCGCCGCAGCGTCAACGCGGCGGGCGAAGCCCTGCTGGCCAAGGCCAGACAGGACCGCCGGGCGATCGTGGTCGCCTTGCTCGACCTCGACAATTTCAAGCACGTCAACGATCTCCACAGCCATCAGGCAGGCGATGCGATCCTGCGGGCCGCGGCCGAGCGGCTGCGTGCCATTCTGCCGCAGGGCGCGATCCTCGCCCGGATTGGCGGCGATGAATTTGCCTGCATCCTGCCGTTCGATCCGCGCCTGCCCGATCAGATCGAGCAGCTCTGCGCCGAAATCGTCGAGCGCGTGGCCGAACTGGTCGATTGGAACGGCACCGAAATCGAAGCGACCGTTTCGCTCGGACTGGCCCGCAGCGATGATGGCGGGGATTGCGATGTGCAAACCCTGCTGCACAAGGCCGACATCGCCATGTTCCACGCCAAGCGCCAGGGCCGCAACCGGATCGCCTGGTTCGCCCCGGCGATGGAAAGCGAGTTGCGGTTCCGCAGCGAGCTGGAAGCCGGTATTCGCCGCGGCGTCACCGCCGGAGAATTCGTGCCCTATTACGAGAAGCAGATCGACCTCGCGACCGGCGAGCTGGTCGGCTTCGAAATGCTGGCGCGCTGGATGTCGCCGACGCTGGGCCGGGTCGGGCCGGACATCTTCATCCCGGTGGCCGAGGAAATCGGCGCGATTGCCGAGCTGTCCGAATCCGTCATCCGCCAGGCCTTGCGCGATGCGCGCGACTGGGATCCCAAGCTGACCCTGGCGGTCAACATCTCGCCAGTGCAGCTGCGCGATCCGTGGTTTGCGCAGAAGTTGCTCAAGCTGCTGGTCGAGGCCAATTTCCCGCCGCACCGGCTGGAGATCGAGATCACCGAAAGCAGCCTGCACGAGAATATCGGGCTGGTCCGCTCGATGATCACCAGCCTCAAGAACCAAGGCATTCGCGTCAGCCTCGACGATTTCGGCACGGGCTACAGCTCGCTCGCGCAGCTGCGCAGCCTGCCGTTTGACCGGATCAAGATCGACCGTAGCTTCATCTCGAGCCTGCCCGAGAGCGAGGAAAACCGCACGATCGTGAAGTCGATCGTGGCGCTCGGCGAAGGGCTGGGCATGCCGGTGACCGCCGAAGGCGTCGAATCCGAGGCGGTGCTGGCCGCGCTGGGCGGATACGAAGGGCTGAAGGCGCAAGGCTATCTCTATGGCCAGCCCCAGCCCGCCGATGTCACCCTGGCCAGCCTGCGGCAACTGCACCTGACGCTGGAACGCAACGACGCGGCACCAGCGGCGGAACCCGGCGAGCAGCAAGCCCGCCGCGCCTGACACTGGACGCAGCGGCCCCCAACGCATAGACGCGCCTGATGGGCGTTCCGTTCATCAAGATGCATGGCCTGGGCAACGACTTTGTCGTGCTCGACGCGCGCGATGGCGGCGTGCCGGCGATGACCAATCGCCTCGCCGCCGCGCTGGCTGACCGCAAGACCGGGATTGGCTGCGATCAGCTGATCCTGCTCGAAAGCTCGGCCCTGGCCGATGTGCGGATGCGGATTTTCAATGCCGATGGCGGCGAGGTTGAGGCCTGCGGCAACGCCACGCGCGCGGTCGGACTGCTGCTCGGCAGGCCGGCTTCGATCGAGACCCTGGGCGGCATACTGGCGACGGACCCGGTGGCCGCAGGCATTGCGGTCGACATGGGCGAGCCAAGGTTTGACTGGGATGCGATACCCCTCGCCTACCCGCTCGACACGCTGACCATGCCCGTCGGCTGGGAAGATCTGGAAGGTCCCGCGGCGGTCAATGTCGGCAATCCGCATGTCGTTTTCTTTGTGGCGAACACCGATGCCGTCGAACTGGAACGCTTGGGGCCAATGATCGAGCACGACCCGCTGTTTCCCGCGCGGATCAACGTCAATGTCGCCACCATCGTCTCGCCAACCGAACTGCGCCTGCGGGTCTGGGAGCGCGGCGTGGGGGAAACCCGGGCTTGTGGCACCGGCGCCTGCGCCACGGCCATTGCCGCGATGCGCCGGGGTTTGGTCAACCGGGGAACCGTAACGGTCCACCTGCCCGGCGGCCTGCTCCAGATCGGCTGGAGCACCGACAACCGCATCACTATGACCGGCCCAGCTACGGAGAGCTTCCGAGGCACTTTCGATCCGGCGGCTTTCGGAGCCTGACGTGCCGGCGGAAGTTATTTCACTGGGATGCCGGCTAAACCTGTCGGAAAGCGAAGATTTGCGGGCGATGCTAGCCAGCGAGCCGGACCTGGTCGTGATCAATAGCTGCGCAGTAACGGGCGAAGCCGTCCGCCAGACTCGCCAGGCAATCCGCCGCGCCCGCCGCGATCGGCCCGAGGCCCGTCTGATCGTGACTGGCTGTGCGGCCGAAGTGGAGCGGCAGGCCCTGGCCGCGATGCCCGAAGTCGACGGGCTGATCGTCAACACGGCCAAGCTCGATCCGCGCGCCTGGAACATTGCGCCGCCACAAACCGACGTCCGCCCGCAGCACACCCGCGCCTTCATCGCGGTGCAGAATGGCTGCGACCACGCCTGCACCTTTTGCGTGATCCCGCAGGGGCGCGGGCCAAGCCGGTCGCTGACGATCGCGCAAGTGCTGCGTGAGCTTGAGCGGCACCTGGCGACAGGCTGCCGCGAAGCCGTCCTGACCGGGGTCGATCTGACCAGCTGGGGCCACGACCTGCCGGACCGCCCCACCCTCGGCGCGCTGGTCGCGGCGATCATGGCCGCCTTCCCGGACCTCCCCCGCCTGCGGCTCTCCTCGCTCGACGGGATCGAGATCGATCCGGCCCTGTTTGAGCTATTGGCTCACGAACCGCGGGTCATGCCGCACGTCCACCTCTCGCTGCAGCATGGCGACGACCTGATCCTCAAGCGGATGAAGCGGCGGCACCTGCGCCATGATGCGGTTGCCTTAGTCAGCGCGCTCAAGGCGGCCCGCCCGGAGATTGCCATCGGCGCCGACCTGATCGCCGGCTTTCCGACCGAGGATGAAGCCGCCCATGCCGCCAATCTCTCGATCATCCGGGAGCTCGGGATCGTCCACGGCCATGTCTTCCCCTATTCGGCGCGCGTGGGCACGCCCGCAGCCCGGATGCCGCAAGTGCCGCCCGCCACGATCAAGTCTCGGGCCGCCGAACTGCGGGCAGCCGTCGCCGCCGAACGCGCGGCCTGGCTGCAGGCCTTGCTCGGCAAGCCGCAAGAGGTGCTTGCCGAACGCGACGGGACAGGCCATGCGCCGAACTTCGCGCGGGTGCAACTCGCGCCTGGAACACAGGCTGGATTGATCGTGACCGTTACCCCGACCCGGATTGTCGAAGGACTGCTGGCATGAGCGAGGGCACTAGCTGGACCGAGCGGGTCTTCGGCGGCCTGCGCAAGACGTCGGAACGCCTGGGCGAGAACCTCTCCGGGATCGTCAGCAAGACCCGCCTCGACGACGCCCAGCTCGACGAGATCGAGGATGCGCTGATCCTCTCCGACCTCGGCCCGCGGGTTGCCGCGCGCATTCGCGAGCGCCTCGCCGAAGAGCGGTTTGAGCGCGGCGCAGACGAACAGGCAATCAAGGAAGCCGTGGCCGAGGAAATCGCCAAGATCCTGCGCCCCGTGGCCAAGCCGATCGACATCGTCGCCTTCCCCCGCCCGCAGGTCATCCTGGTGATCGGGGTCAACGGCTCGGGCAAGACCACGACCATTGCCAAGCTGGCGCACTATTTCCAGGAACTGGACTATGGCGTGATGCTGGCTGCGGGGGACACCTTCCGCGCTGCCGCGATTGGTCAGCTCAAGGTCTGGGCCGAGCGGGTCGGCGTGCCAATCATCACCGGCCCCGAAGGCGGCGATCCGGCCTCCATCGTGTTCGATGCGGTCAAGGCGGCGACTGATCAGGGGATCGACGCCCTGATTGTCGACACCGCCGGGCGCCTCCAGAACAAGCGCGAGCTGATGGACGAACTGGCCAAGATCCGCCGCGTGCTCGGTCGGATCAATCCTGAGGCTCCCCACGATGTCGTACTGGTCCTCGATGCCACGAACGGCCAGAACGCCCTGCAACAGATCGAGATTTTCAAGGAGGTTGCCGGGGTGACCGGACTGATCATGACCAAGCTGGACGGCACGGCGCGCGGCGGTGTGCTGGTAGCAGCGGCTGAGCAATATGGCCTGCCGATCCACGCTATCGGCGTGGGCGAGCGGCTGGATGACCTGCGCCCGTTCGATCCAGACCTGGTCGCGCGCGTGATTGCGGGGGTGGCGTAATGGCTGAGGAAACCAAGCCGAAGTCCGGCTGGCTCAACCTGGTGGTCGATTACGGCCCGGTGATCGTGTTCTTCGCGATCTACAAATACTACTCGCCCGCCGACCGCGAAAACAGCGTGGCCGAGGTGCTGGCGGTGATCAAGGGTACGGTCAGCTTCATGATCGCGGCCGTGATCGCCCTGATCGTCTCGAAGTGGAAGCTCGGCAAGATCTCGCCGATGCTGTGGCTCTCGACGCTGCTGATTGTCGGCTTCGGCGGCCTGACGGTGCTGCTGCACGATCCGATCTGGATCCAGGTCAAGCCAACCGCGATCTACGTGCTGTTCGGGGTGGTTCTGCTGGTCGGGGTCTGGCGCGGCAAGGCGCTGCTCAAGATCCTGCTCGAAGCGGCCTTCGAGGGGCTGAACGACGAAGGCTGGATGAAGCTTTCACGCAACTGGGGCGTGTTCTTCCTGGTCCTGGCCGGCGTCAACGAGGGGCTGCGTTACTGGCTGTCGTTCGGGGACTGGATCGCGGCCAAGCTGTGGGTCTTCCTGCCGGCCACCTTCCTGTT
>JACDQK010000148.1 GCA_015657645.1 Novosphingobium sp. | reverse complement strand
CCGGGGCAATGCGCGCGTATCAGCCATGAATGCCTCTCTCGATGGGCCTCTGGCGGGCCTTGGCCGGGAGTATGTTTAATCGCGCGATTAAAGTCCAGCAGACAATTGATCTGGCGCAAAGCGCTTGCCGCGCCGCCCGGCTAGATCAGCCTTGGGGAAGTCCCGGCACAGGGACGGCAATGGAGCGATGCCGCAATGAACGAAACCTTCGATCCGACCGCCTGGTCCGGGCTGGTGCTGGGCTTTACCGCCATGTTCGCCGGCATCGGCGCGCTGCGCAAACCGGGCGCCTGGCGGACCATGCTGGAAGAGGTCGAGAAGTCACCCGCGCTGCAGTTCCTGTGCGGGATGCTGGAACTGGTGATTGGCACCGTGGTCTACCTCGCCAACCCCTGGGTCCCGGCTGACCTCCTGGCCTGCGTGATGAAGGGCATCGGCGGGCTGATGATGATCGAGGCGCTCGTCATCCTGGGCTTCGTCGACATCTACAGCCAGTTCTGGCTCAAGAACCTGACCCACATGCACCGCGGCTGGGCCATGACCACCAGCCTGTTCGGGCTGGTACTGGCGGCGGCGTCAGCGCTGCGGTTTCACTAAAGACATTAAACGGCTGCGTCAGCCGGGAACCTCGTCAATCACAGCAAAGGCGTTCGGTATCGGTCTGCCATTTCTTGTCGGAAACGCGGCCCCCAGGAATGCGCGCATATCGTCGATGATCGCGATCACCCGGTTGCGACTGCCGCCAAACGAGATGGGTTCAGCCTCGTTCGGCAGGATCCGGCACAGATTGATGCAACCAACCGACGCAAGAAAGCCAATGCCAGGATGAATGAGGATCTCAGACCGGTTGCCAGTATTGAGCAACTCAACCCCTGGCCGGCGCAATGCGGCCGGGTTAGCATTGCCGGTATAGCCAATCGTCGCGTATTTGCCGCCATCCTGGGTCGCCAGCGGATAGCGACCGGGATTGATCCTCACATTCTTGACTGCGTTCGAACTCGGCCCTTTGGATTCAGCAGTCGTCCCGGTCAGCCCGGGTACGGGCGTTCCATTATGATAGACTTGGTAGGTTCCCACCGTTCGTGGCTTGCCATCGCTTTGCCTGATTTGGACGAGCGTCCGTTGAATATGTATCTCCCACCCGCTCCCCTGTATCGGCATGACCAACTCCCGCAGTTTTAGGAAATCTTCCGATAACTTACTGAAGTCTAGTAACAGAGCAATAGCAATCCGGCGATGCTTAAGCGGTACGTGATTGCAGCCGAAGAGTAGCGTCTGCTATCGTGCACTCGCAGAAACTGCAACGCTACGCTTCGACTAGCCCTTCCAGCCCGGCCCCTTCACGAACCGACCGGGCCGCGCATCGGTGTGCTCGCTGCTGCGCAGGACGGCGGTGCCGTTGACCAGCACGTCGGACACGCCGACCGCGTAGGAGTGCGGCTTGTCGTAGGTTGCGGTGTCGGCGATCTTGTTCGGATCGAACACGACTACGTCTGCCGCATAACCCGCTGCCAGCCGTCCGCGCCCGCGAATGCCAGCCTGCTGCGCCGGGAGCGAAGTCAGGCGGCGGATCCCTTCGGCGAGCCCGATGACCTGCTCATCGCGGATATACTTGCCCAGGAACCGCGCGACATTGCCATAGGCGCGCGGGTGGGTGTTCTTGAGCATGAACTTGCCCTCGGGCGCCATCGAGCCGGCGTCCGAACCCAGCATGGTCCAGGGCCAGCGGATGTTCTTTTTGATGTTCTCCTCGCTCATCAGGAAGAAGGCGGCATCGACCCGGCTGTCATCCTCGATCACCAGATCGATGATCGTGTCTTCCGGGCTGGTCCCGCGCATCGCCGCAACCTGCGCCAGCGTCTTGCCAGTCAGCGGTTTGAGCGCCGGGTTCTTGAACCCGATCAGCAGCACGCCCTCGGGTGCGCCGGTGTTATGGAGCAGGTTCTCCCACCCCTGCGGCACCCCGCGCATCTCGGCCAGCACCCGCGCGCGGATCGCCGGATCCTTGAGCCGCGCCACCCAGGCATCGTGCCCGCCTTGCTGCACCCACAGCGGCATGGTGGCGTAGAGCCCGGTCGAGCCGGCAGTGTAGGTGTAGAGGTTGGCTGAAACGTCGATCCCGGCCTGCCGCGCGGCATCGAGCTTGGCCAGCGCCAGGTCGGCCTTGTGCCAGTTCTCCTTGCCCGCCGGCTTGATGTGGTAGATCTGCACCCGCGCCTTGGCGCGCCGCCCGATCTCGAGCAGCTCGTCGATCGATTCAAGGTAGCGCTCGGCCTCGCTGCGCATGTGGCTGATATAGCTGCCGCCGCTCTCCGCCGCCGCCGCAGTCAGCGCCACCAGCTCGTCGGTATTGGCGAAATTGCCGGGGGCATAGATCAGCGAGGAGCCGATGCCCAAGGCCCCGGCGCGCATCTCCAGCCTTACCAGGTCCTGCATCCGCCGCAGCTTCTCGGGGGTGGCGCGAACATCGTCATAGCCGACTTCGTGCATCCGCAGCGTCGTCGCCCCGACGAAGGAGGCGACGTTGCAGGAGACGCCCTTGGCT
>JACDQK010000147.1 GCA_015657645.1 Novosphingobium sp. | reverse complement strand
GGTTGCTGCTTTCCAACTTCAAGCAGCACTTCGCGCGGGGGCAGGCCTTTGCCTATAGCCTGGAAGACATGGGCCGCTATTACGCCGACTATGTGCGGCTGATGGCGCACCTCGACCGGGTCCAGCCGGGGCGGGTGCACCGGGTGATCTACGAACGCATGGTCGATGATACCGAGGCCGAGGTCCGCGCGCTGCTGGCCTACTGCGGGCTGGAGTTCGAGGAAGCCTGCCTGGAATTCCACCGCACCGAGCGCGCTGTGCGCACCCCCAGCTCCGAACAGGTCCGCCGTCCGATCTTCCGCGAGGGGACCGAAGCGCACGTGCCGTTCGAACCCTGGCTGGGACCGCTCAAGGCCGCGCTCGGGCCCGTGCTCGATGCCTATCCCGAGGCCCCCGAAGCGTTGTAATTCTGCCACGCGGCGGCGCTGATCGACGAGCGGCATGGCGGCCCCGCTTGACCTTGCGGGCGGGGGGATTCAGACAAAAGGCCACAACAAGTTGGATGGGGTATCCATGACGTTTTCTGTTCGCCGTACTGCTTGCGCTCTGCTGCTCGCTTCCACTGCTCTTACCGCCATGCCGGTCCTGGCTCAGGAAGCCGAAGAGGTCGATGCCAACGAAATCGTGGTGACCGCGCAGAAGCGCTCGGAAAACCTGCAGAACGTGCCGATCTCGATCCAGGCGCTCGGCACGGCCAAGCTCGAACAGCTCAATATCTCGGACTTCAAGGGCTATGCCCAGCAGCTGCCCTCGGTCTCGTTCCAGTCGGGCGGCACCCCGGGTACCAACGTGGTCTATATGCGCGGCGTCGCTTCGGGCGGGGACGGCAACCACTCGGGCTCGCTGCCTTCGGTCGGCGTCTATCTCGACGAACAGCCGGTGACGACGATCGGCGGCAACCTTGATGTCCACATCTATGACATCGCCCGGATCGAAAGCCTCTCGGGCCCGCAGGGCACGCTATATGGCGCCTCGTCGCAGGCCGGCACGATCCGCATCATCACCAACAAGCCCAGCACCGCCGGGTTCGAAGGCTCGCTCGATGGTGAGATCAACACCGTCAAGAGCGGCGCGATCGGCGGCAAGTTCGATGGCATGATCAATGCCCCGATCAACGACATGATGGCCCTGCGCGTCGTCGCCTTCTACCAGCGTGACGCCGGCTATATCGACAATGTCGCTGGCAGCCGCTGCTTCCTGCCGCAACCGGGCGGGATCTGCGTCAACAACAATGCCTTCGTTGAAGAGAACTACAACGAGACCGAAACCTTCGGTGCCCGCGCCGCGCTGAAGATCGATCTTGACGACAACTGGACCGTGACCCCGACGGTCACTTACCAGAAGATGCTGAGCCAGGGCTCCTTCGCCTTTGATCCCAGCGTCGGCGATCTCAAGCTGCAGCGCTTTGCGCCGGAATACCTCAACGACAAGTGGATCCAGGCCGCGCTGACGATCGAAGGCAAGCTCGGCAGCTGGGACGTGACCTATGCCGGGGCCTATCTCGATCGCAAGCGCAACAGCTCGAGCGACTACACCGACTACTCGGAAGCTTACGATTCGCTCTATGCCTCGGTCGGCGGTCTGGCGGGCTACTTCTACTTCCTCGATTCACTGGGCCGGACAATCGACCCGCGCCAGAAGGTGATCGGCAGCGATCACTTCAAGAAGCTGAGCCAGGAACTGCGGATCGCCTCGCCGGCGGACAAGCCGCTGCGCTTCGTTGGCGGTGTGTTCTACCAACGCCAGTCGAACGACATCTATCAGGACTACAAGGTCTCGGGCCTGGGGCCGCTCGTTTCGGTCAATGGTTCGCCCGGCACGCTGTGGCTGACCAAGCAGGAACGCATCGACCGCGACTATGCGGCCTTCGGCGAACTCAGCTATGACCTGCTCCAGAACGTCACGCTGACTGCCGGCGTGCGCGCTTACAAGTTCGACAACACGCTGATCGGGTTCTTCGGCTTTGGCCGCAACCCCAACGGCAACTTCACCGACACGCCTTACAACGGCGCGGGTAGCTCGCGCACGGGTGTCGCCGGGTGCTTCACCACTACCGGCTCGCGCCTGCGTCCGGTCGCCGGCACGCCGGGCGTGCGGCTCGCTCCGGGTGTGGTCGATGGTACGCCCTGCACCAACCTGGGTGAATGGAACGGTTCGGGCGTCGACCCGGTTCGCATCAAGGATGATGGCTTCACCTGGCGCTTCAACCTGTCGTGGAAGGCCACCAGCGACCTGATGGTCTATGCCACCGCCTCCAAGGGCTTCCGTCCGGGCGGCGTCAACCGCCGCGCTGACGTCGGGCCTTACGATGCCGACTTCCTGGTCAACTACGAAGTGGGCTGGAAGTCGACCCTGGCACCGGGGCTGCGCTTCAACGGTGCGATCTATCAGCAGAACTGGAATGACTTCCAGTACTCCTACCTTGGCGCCAACAGCTTTACCGAGATCAAGAACGGCCCCGATGCCCGCATCCGCGGCGTCGATGCCGATCTGAGCTACAACGGTGGCGGACTGTTCCTGCAGGTGGCCGCGGCCTATACCGATGCCAAGACCACCAAGAACCTCTGCGCGGTGGTCGATCCGACCTTCACTTGCGCCGGGGCGGGCAATTCGATCCAGTCGCCCACGGGCACGCGCCTGCCGATCACGCCGCAGTTCAAGGCCTCTGGCACCATGCGCTATACTGCCGACATGGGTGACAAGAAGCCCTACGGCCAGATCAACGTCGCCTACCAGGGTTCGGCCAGCGGCGATGTCCGCGTGGCCCAGGCGGTGCAGCTGGGCGAACTGCCGGCCTTCACCACGGTCAATCTGGCGCTCGGGATCGAGTGGGACAGCTTCAATCTGGAGCTCTTCGCTGCGAACCTGCTGGACGAGCGGGGCCAGTCCTCGCGCTTCGTGCAGTGCGGCCAGTGCTACCAGCGGCCCTACGTTGTGCCGATCACGCCGCGCACAATCGGCCTGCGCGCCGGGACCAAGTTCTAGAGTTGGAGAGGAGGCCCCGTGGGCCCTCGGGCCCTGGAGAAGGCTGACATGAGTGAGGGCGGGAGGGGCAACCCTTCCGCCCTCATTTTATGTGGCTGGCGCTATTCGGGCAGCTTGCAGATCTCGACCCAGCGCGCGCCGACGAGTTCGGCGAGGCGCAGGGGCTCCAGCTCAACCGAAGAGGTGCGCGATCCCGCTGCCGGGAAGACGGTCGGATAGGCCAGCAGCGAGCGATCGGCGAGGATCGGCACTTCCGTCGCCAGTCCAAAGGGGCAGACCCCGCCCACGGCATGGCCGGTGAGCGCCAAGGTCTCGTCAGGATCGAGCATGCGCGGGCGTCCGCCCAGTTCCGCCTTGCAGCGCGCATTGTCGAGCCGGGCATCGCCGCGTGCGACAAGCAGGTAGGGTGCGTCGCCGACGCGGAAGGCCAGGGTCTTGGCAATCCGGCCGGTTCGACGCCGAGCGTCGCGGCGGCCTCGGCAACAGTAGCAGTGGACTGGGCCTGATCGATCAGGCGGATATCGGGGGCGTGCTGCGCCAGCCAGGCGACCACGCTTTCATGGCTCATCGCCGCAGCGCCTCAACCAGCGCGGCGGCGGCAGCGCTGACATCGGCCCAGGTGTCCTCGAAATGCTCCTCGCCGCCGTAATAGGGATCGGCCACAGCCGCGCCCTCGCGCCCGGGGACTAGGTCTAGCAGGAGCTGCGGCTGGCAGATCGCATCGTCCGGCACGATGGCCTGGGCATTGGCCAGGTTGGCATGATCCATCACCAGCACGTGGGTGAAGCGCCGGAAATCCTCAGGCACCAGTTGCCGCCCGCGCAGGCCGCCAATCTCGGCACCATATCTGCGGGCAGTTTCCTGCGCCCGCGGATCGGGGGCATCGCCGATGTGGTAGGCGGCAGTCCCGGCGCTATCGATGGTGATCTCCAGACCGGCCGCCCCGGCCGCCGCGCGAAAGGCACCTTCGGCCATCGGCGAACGGCAGATGTTGCCCAGGCAGACAAACAGCACGGCCGGTTCAGTCATCCTGCTCCCCATAGCGTTCCATCCGGAAGGCGGCCTTGAGGTAATCCTCGGCGGCGGCTTTCAGCAGCGGCTCCTTGGCAAAGGCCTCAGCCGGCAGCGGGGCCACGCCCAGCGCGTCCATCAGCGTCCATAGCGCGAACTTGCGCCCCGGCTCGCGCTCCACGCCAAAGCCGATCTTCAGCTTTTCGAGCGCGCGGTCATAATCCGCCTCAGTCAGCTCGGCCGGGTCCTCGGTGCCGAAAAAGTGCAGGATCAGCGCGTCGAGGTCCATTGCCCTATAGCCAGCCCAGCAGGGTCGCGCCCCAGACCGCCCCGCCGCCCGCCAGCAGCGCCAGCAGGTAGCCACCCCAGCCGCGTCCCTCGCGGGCCTGGCGCCGCTCCCAGACGAGTTCGACGTCAGGTAGCGGCGGCTGTTCGGGTGCGCCGCCCTTGGGCGGGAACTGGTCTTCCAGCCGGCGGATCAGTCCGGGCAGGCGCAGCAGGGTTTCAGTGTCTTCCTTGATCCGGTCGGCCAGCGCGGCTTCGGGGCCCAGCTCGTCACGGATCCAGTTCTTCACGAACGGCCCGGAGACATCCCACATGTTGATGCCCGGATGCAGCGCGGTCGCCAGCCCTTCGACCATCACCATGGTCTTCTGCAGCAGCAACAGGTGCGGCTGGGTCTGCATGTCGAAATCGCGGGTGATCGCGAAGAGGCCATCGAGCATCTGCCCCACTGACAGTTCGGCCACCGGCTTGCCGCGCATCGGTTCGCCCACGGCGCGCAGCGCGGTCGCGAATTCGTCGACCGAGTGGTAGCTCGGCACATATTGCGCTTCGAAATGGATCTCGGCGACGCGGCTATAGTTGCCGGTGGTGAGGCCGTAGAGAATCTCGGCCAGCCAGTAGCGGGCGCGGCGGTCGATCCGGCCCATGATGCCAAAATCGATCGCGGCGATCGTGCCATCAGCCTGCACGAACAGGTTGCCCTGGTGCATGTCGGCATGGAAATAGCCGTGGCTGATCGCCTGAGTCAGGAAGGCAATGACCAACCGGCTGGCGAGTTCGGGCAGATCGACCCCGCTGGCGACCAGCGCCGCGCGGTCGCTGATCTTGATGCCGTCGATCCACTCGATCGTCATGACCCGGCCATTGGTCCGGTCCCAGTCGATTTCGGGAATGCGATAGCCCTCAAAACCCTTCATCGCATCGGCGAGTTCGGAGGCCGAGGCCGCTTCGCGCCGCAGGTCGAGCTCGCGCATGGTCCAGCGCTTGAGGTTGGCAATGACCAACCGCGGGCGCAGCCGCGAAGCCTCACCGCCCAGCGCCTCAAGGTGTGCGGCGGCCCATTCGTAAGTGTCGATATCGGCAGCGAACTTTTCCCGGATGCCGGGGCGCAGGACCTTGATGGCAACGGTGCGGCCATCGATGGTCACGCCCTTGTGGACCTGCGCGATCGAAGCTGCGCCGACCGGAACCGGATCAATGCTCGCGAAGAGGGCATCGAGCGGCTTGCCGAAGCTCGTCTCGATCTCGGCCCGGATCGAGGCAAAGGAAACTGGTGGCAGGCTGTCCTGCAGGCTCAGCAAGTTATGCGCGGCTTCCTCGCCGACCAGGTCGGGCCGGGTCGCCAGCGTCTGGCCCAGCTTGATTGCCGCCGGGCCGATCGCCTGGAAGGCCCCGGCATAGTCGGGTACGCGCGGCTGGATCGTGCCGAGCCGGGCCAAGCGGAACAGCCGCTTTACCGGCAACGGGGTATTGCGGTCCTGCTCAATCCCGCGCAGCGCGCCGTGCTTCGCCAGGATCCGGCCCCAGCGCAGCAATCGCAGCAGATGGGTCGCCGGACGGGTCAAATCTTCCAGCCGCTGTGAATGGCGACCAGCCCGCCCAGGATCGGTTCGACCCTGGTGCGGGTAAAGCCGGCCGCGCGGATCATGCCCTCGAATTCCGGCATGGTCGGGAAGCGGCGGATCGATTCGATCAGGTAGCGATAGGAATCGGCATCACCGGCGATCGCCTGGCCGATCTTCGGGACCAGCTGGTGTGAGTAGAAATCGTAGACTTCCTTGAAGCCCGGCCATTCGGTGGTCGAGAATTCCAGGCAATAGAACCGCCCGCCATGCTTGAGCACGCGGTGCGCTTCGGCCAGGGCGTGATCGATCCGGGTGACGTTGCGGATGCCGAAGGCAATCGTATAGGCATCGAAGAAGCGGCTGGGGAAGCTCAGCTCCTCGGCGTTCTGGCGCGACCAGACCAGGCTATCGAGGCCGCGCTCCATGGCGCGTTCGATCCCGACATCGAGCATGTCCTGGTTGATGTCGGAGACGGTGATCTGCGCACCCTGCGCGGCCATGCGGAAGGCGATGTCACCGGTGCCGCCGGCCATGTCGAGGATCTGCTCACCGGGACGCGGTTTCACGCGGCGGACGAACTTGTCCTTCCACAGCCGGTGCATGCCGACCGACATGGCATCGTTCATCACGTCGTACTTCTTGGCGACGCTTGAAAAGACTGCGCCAACGCGCTCGGTCTTCTCTTCGGGAGAGACCTCTTCGTAGCCGAGGAAACCTGTTCGCTCATGGGCTGGCCCTTACGCGAGGTTTGTGCGCTGCGCAAAGCTTGTTAGGGGGATTCTTGTCTGCCTCACGGCAGATGCATCACCAGCCCGCTCCCCCACCCGACCTCCCAGAACCTAGGGTTACCCTATGGGAGGCCGGGTGGGGGAGCGGGCTGGTGATGCCAAGCTCATGACGGATGTCATGGGCGCATCCGGTAGGAAGCTCATGCCTGAATTACCTGAAGTCGAAACTACCGTGCGCGGCCTCGCGCGTTATCTTGAGGGCGCGCGGCTGGTGCGGGTTGAGCCGCGCCGGGCGGACCTGCGCCGTCCGTTCCCGGCCGATCTTGTCCAGGCGCTGACCGGCGCGACAGTGACCGGCATGGGGCGGCGGGCCAAATATGGCCTGATCCATACCGACCGGGCGCGCACGCTGGTGTTCCACCTTGGCATGTCGGG
>JACDQK010000146.1 GCA_015657645.1 Novosphingobium sp. | reverse complement strand
GGGCGGACAAGATGAAGCAGCTGGGGATCGAGACCGGGGCGGACCTGGCGGCGAAGGACATCCACTTCCTGCGCGAGCATTTCGGCAGCCAGGCCGACTATCTCTACCGCGCCGCCCGCGGCATCGACCTGCGCCGGGTCAAGGCCGACCGCGCGCGCAAGTCGGTCGGGGCCGAGCGGACCTTCGATCACGACATCTCTTCCGGCGCGGCGCTGCGTGAACAGCTGGAGCGGATCGTTGGCCTGTGCTGGGACCGGATCGAGCGCAGCCGGTCCGAAGGGCGGACCGTAACGCTCAAGCTCAAGCTCAAGGATTTCTCCGGGCTGACGCGGGCCCGCTCGCTGCCTCGGCCCGTGCGGGACCGCAACGAGTTTGCTGAGATCGGGCATGCCTTGCTGGAAGAGCTGGTGCCATTGCCCCAGCCGGTGCGGCTGATGGGGCTGACCCTGTCGCAACTGACCGAGGACGAGCCCGAGGCCCCGCCCATGGTCAGGTCGGCCAGCCAGCTTTCGCTGTTCTGATCCAATCGGCCAGGTTGCGCTGCAACTGCTCGGCCAGGTTGGGCGGCAGCGCGTCAGGCGCGAAGAACTCCGCCGCCACGATCTCGCGTCCATCGCCCTGCGGCACCCCGCGCGCGCGGCCGGTGATGACGTGCACGCGGTTGATGGTCCCGGCGAGCGGCTCCTCGATCACTGCCAGTTCGCGCGGGTCTTCCAGCGCGCAGGCAGTTTCCTCGGCCAGTTCGCGCAAAGCCGCGAGCAGCGGCGCTTCGCCCCGGCCGATCCCGCCGCCCGGCAGCATCCAGCGCCCGCTGCCATAGGAATGGCGGACCAGCAGGATCCGGCCCTCGCCGTCAAAGGCCAGCACCCGGCAGCCCAGCAGCAGCGGCTTCCTGATCCGCCACCAGACCAGCCGCACCCGGTGCGCCTGGACCAGCAACACCCGGTGGAGCGGGCGAGGTATCAGGCGAAGCATGTCACCGGCTGACGCGCGGCCCCCAGCAGGCGGGCGACCGGCAGGTCATGCTCGCCCCAGACCGCCGCTTCGAACAGGGCCAGCTTGTCCGCGCCACGGATCACGAAGATCACCGCGTCGCTGTTCAGCAGTGCCGGGATGGTCAGGCTCAGCCGGTCAAATGGCGCTTCGGGCGGCAGCGGATCGGGGGTCAGGCGGCGCAGGACTTGCGGATCGTCCACCTGCGGATCGGTATTGGGAAACAGGCTGGCGATATGCCCGTCCCCGCCCATGCCGAGCCAGGCGACGGCGAAGTGCGGCGGCACCGCATCTTCGGTCAGCGCAACCACCTCTGCGCCGACCGGCTCCAGCAGGGCCCGAATCCGGCCGACATTGCTGGCGGGATGGTCCTCCGGCACGATCCGGTCATCCCCCGGCCAGACCGCGATCCGCCCCCAATCGAGCGGCTGCTGCGCCAGTTCGGCCAGGATCGGGAACGGCGTCGAGCCGCCTGGCACGGTAATGGCAATGGCTCCGTCGCTCGCGGCCAGCGCAGCGGAGAGGTGATCGAACAGCCAGTCCGCAATCTGGCTGTCCGTGGCGGCGGGGACAATGCGCGGGGAACTCATGCCCAGCGCATAGCATCGCCGCCCTCACCCGCGAGCGATTATTTGAGCAACCGCTCCGGGAATCAGACTGTGCCTGTCGCCCGCAGGCCCAGTCCCACGGCCAGGAGCAACAGGGCCGCACCCAGCCCGCGTCGCACTTGCCCCAGCCACGGCGCCCGCCCCAGAAGCATCCATCCCGCCCCGACCACCAGCGCCGCGCCGACAGCACCGCCCAGCCCGGTCGTCAGCGCGCCCGGGTCAGCGCCGCCAGGGCAAAGACCACGAAGCGGGCGGCATCGGTTAGTTGTATGGCGAAGATCACGATTGCAAAGGCGCCGAGCGAGTGAGTCGGTTCGGCCGGGGCGGCGCGCGGCCGGAAGATGATCAGTTCAAGCCCGGCCAGGCCCAGCGCCAGCGCCACCAGGAACAGCCGCGCATTGCCGACCATCAAGCCGGCCACCTGCGCCCCGCCCCAGGCCGCCAGCCCGGCCGCGAGCATCCCGCTGGCAATCGCCACCAAGAGCAAGCTGGGCCGCGCGCCCTGCCGCTGGGCCAATTGCCCCACCAGCACCTGATCGCGCGCGCCGACGCCAACGAGCAAAGTGGCGAGCAAGGCAAAGAGCAATCCGGTCATGGCCGGAGCCTAGCAGCACTGGACTCGGGCTGACCAGCGCTCATGAAATGACAAGGTCATGAAGTTTCCGGAGCGGGCGAAGGGATTCGAACCATCAGCGAAGCGGCGTGCCGCGTAGCGCAGACAAAGGACTCGAGGGTTCCGACCCTGCTGACGGACCCTACGTTGAAATCCAACGCTGACTGAAGTTTCTGGAGCGGGCGAAGGGATTCGAACCCTCGACCCCAACCTTGGCAAGGTTGTGCTCTACCCCTGAGCTACGCCCGCTCTGAACGTCCAAAGCCCTGTGCCAGTGCGGCAGGGGCCGGGGAGAGGCGCGCGGTTAGCATCGGCCTGTGGCCTTGCCAAGCAGAAAATCGGGCGGGTCCAAAGGAAAATGCGCAGAATGGGATTGCAGCGCTTTGTGACTTCACAAATGCCCGCGAAAGCCCACATTGGGGGTTAAGCGCAAATCCACCTGGAGTTTACCCTTGGCAAGCATGGGCCTGAGCCTCGACGAGCAAAAAGCGGTCGACCGTTTCCGCAAGGATGTCGTCGAACCGTCGATGACCAATGTCGTGATCCTCGATTTCTGGGCCGAATGGTGCGGCCCGTGCAAGGCGCTGACCCCGGTGCTGGAAAAGGTCGCGGCCGAATATGCCGACAAGGGCGTGGTCCTGGCCAAGGTCAATGTCGATGAGGAGCAGTTCATCGCCGCGCAGTTCCAGGTGCGCTCGATCCCCACGGTCTATGCGATGTTCCAGGGCCAGCCAGTGGCGGACCTGACCAATGCCCGCAGCGAATCGCAATTGAAGGGCATTCTCGACCAGTTGCTCGCCAAGCTGCCGGTCCAACCGGGCGGCGCCGAGCCGGCGCAGGACATCGCCCCGCTGCTGGCGATGGGAGAAGAGGTACTGGCCAGCGGCGATGCCGAGCGGGCGGCCGGGATCTTCATGCAGATCGCCGAACTGGCACCGGACAACGGCGCGGCCCAGGGCGGGCTGCTGCGCGCCCTGGTGGCCGCCGGGCATATTGCTGAAGCCGAAGCCGTGCTGGCGGAGCTGCCCGAAACGCTGGCCAAGGATGCCGACATTGCCCGCGCCCGTGCCGCAATCGATCTGGCCAAGGACGGCCGGAGGATGACGAACTGGCCGCGCTGCGCGCCGCTGCATCACCGGACAATCCCGAAGCAGCTGCTCTGCCACTGCCGCCTTTGCCGCCTGGGAACGCCGGATGCCGCTGCCGAGCTCTCGTGCCTGGGTATGATCGGCCGCCGACCGCGAAACTGG
>JACDQK010000015.1 GCA_015657645.1 Novosphingobium sp. | reverse complement strand
CCCAGGCGACGGCATGTTACGGCAAGTTTGATCGCCAGCAGCTGCAGACGCGGTTTCCAGGTTTACCAGGAAGTCTGCGTCCGCCTGCCACAGCCTGAAGCATGTCGCTTTCCGATGACCTGGCTGCGCTGGGCTACAACGAGGCCGAGATCAAGGCGATTGCCGGCAAGGCGACTGTCTCGGCCAAGGATCCGCTGACCGGCGAGCTCAAGGACCGTCCGGGCACTGCCGCTGACAAGTTCCCGGCGGTGGTCTATGCTGGCCTTGGCGTGCCGCCAGACCTGTCGCTGATCACCAAGGCCCGCCCGAACGGCGCTGCCTATGTCCACTCGCTGCTGATCGGTTATCAGGCCCAGCCGGCCGAACTGCTCAAGCAGTTCCCCGACGCCAAGACCGGCGACGGGCTGCACTACAACCCCTATTTCAAGAACCTCAACCTGGCCATGGCCGCGCCGCTGACCGGCGAAGGCCAGGTCACGTACAGCGATGGCACCAAGGCCACCGTTGACCAGATGTCGACCGATGTCACCGCCTTCCTCGTCTGGACCGGCGAGCCGAATCTTGAGCATCGCCGCCAGACCGGCTTCTGGTGGATCGGCTTCCTGATCTTCGCAACGGTGCTGGGCTACATGTCCTACCGCAACATCTGGGCGGAGAAGAAGGGCCACTAAGCCCTGTCACCACCGCCGAATCAAGAAGCGCCCCTTGCCGCTTAGCGGACAAGGGGCGCTCTTTTTCAATCGTTGCGAGCGATCAGCCGGCCATAAAGCCAGCCGCCTATTAGCCCGCCCAGGATCGGTGCAGCCCAGAAGAGCCAGAGCTGCTTAAGCGCGATGCCACCTTCGATCAGCGCCGGGCCAGTGCTGCGCGCCGGATTGACCGAGGTGTTGGTGATCGGGATCGAGATCAAGTGGATCAGTGTCAACGCTAGGCCGATAGCGATCGGAGCGAAGCCTGCCGCCGCGCGGGCATGGGTCGCGCCCATTATTACCAGCAGAAAGAAGGCAGTCAGCAGCGCTTCGGCTACGAAGGCCGCGACGACATTGTAACCACCCGGTGAATGGCCACCAAAGCCATTGCTGGCTAGGGCTCCAGGCTCCAGAATAAAACCGGCCTTGCCGCCGGCAATGAAGAGCAGCGCAAGTGCCGCGGCGATCGCTCCGGCAACTTGCGCAGCGATATACCAAGGAACATCGCGCAGTGGGAACCGTCCACCGGCCCAAAGGCCAGCCGTGACCGCCGGATTGAAGTGCCCACCTGAAACGTGGCCGACGGCATAAGCCATAGTCAGTACGGTCAGCCCAAACGCCAGGCTTACCCCCAGTAAGCCTATGCCGCCGGTTGGCGTGGCTGCTGCATATATCGCACTGCCGCAGCCGCCAAATACCAGCCAAAAAGTGCCGAAAAACTCGGCCCAGATTCGTTTTGTGTCCTGCATGGTTCCCTCCTGCCGTCATTTGTCATCGGCGAAATGAAGGCTGGGCCAATTCAGTAGACCGGTAAAGTGCAAAAATTCAGCATCTTGGACAGGGCAATTGACGGGAAGGGCGCGCCTGACGCATAGGCGTCAACACTCTGCGGTCCATATCGCCGGGCGGGTATAGCATAGTGGTAATGCTCCAGCCTTCCAAGCTGGCTAGAGGGGTTCGATTCCCCTTACCCGCTCCACCGCCCCCAGCTTTGCCAACAAAAAGGGCGGCCCCGGCCGGTGCCGGAACCGCCCACGATTGTTGCTCGCCGAAGCCTTACTTGGCCGGCGGAGCAGCTGCTGCCGCGTTCTCGGGCATGCCGCCCAGTTGGGTCACCATCTTGGTATAGGCGTCGAGATAGGCCAGCACGATGATCTGGCCGATCGCCGTATCCTGATAGCCGCCGCCAGCTGCGCCGCCAAAGGTGCCGCCGCTGAACACGCCGCCACCGGCGCCCCAACCCAGGTCCGACTTGCGGTAATAGCCCTCGACCAGCGCCATTTCCTCGGTGGTGCGGGCATTGACGACCGAGAGGGTCACATTGGCCTCGCCCTTCTTGATATTGATCCCGCCGGCAATCGCCCCGGCCGCGCGGCCGAACAGCCCGCCGCCGATCCCGCCCAGGATCCCACCGACGCCGCCGCCGCCCGAATTGCGGTTGGCCGAGACAATGTCGGGCTCAAGGAAATAGTCGGCCGCCTTGACCTGGCCCTTGCCGAGGTTCGAACCGGCCTGAAGCTCGCCCTGATCGGCCATGGCCCGCTCCATTGCGCGGCTCTGCATCGAGCGCCCGCGATTGACCAGGCTGAAGCAGCCTGACTGCTGGACGAAAATCTTGAGGATCGCTTCCGGGCTGCCCAGGTTCATCTCGCGCCACCACTGGTTGTCGGGCTCGACAATGGCGATCGAACCGAGGTTCTTGGTGCACTTCGGAATGTCACGGGTGCCCTTGGACTGGGCCTGGCGGCCTGACGAGCCCTTGTCAGCGGCAAAGGCGGGAGCGGTCGCCCCGGCGGAAACGAGTGCGAGCGCGACGGCGCTGGCGATGATCTGACGCATGAAATTCTCCCTCATCCACGGCTGGCATGGCCCCGGAACAGGGTCTGTCAGCGCGACACAACTGCGGGGAAACTAGGCCGGATGGCCTAAGGAAGGCTTGGAAATATGCGCCACTACAGCGGGCTGATCGCCATGTTGTCGATCAGCCGGGTGCCGCCAATCCGGGCCGCCACAAACAGTCGCGCCGCTTGATGGACTGGATCCTCGACCAGGGTCAGCAAAGCAGGATCGCGCACCTCGGCATAATCGATCTTGTCGAAGCCGCCGGCGAGCAGGATCTCCTCCAGTTCGCGCAGGGCGTCGCCGACCGGCTCGCCGCGGTTCATGGCCCAGATCGCGGCCTTCATCGCCTGGGGCAGCGAGGCCGCCTGGGCCCGCTGCTCGGATGAAAGGTAAGCGTTGCGCGAACTCATCGCCAGGCCATCGGCCTCGCGCACCGTCGGCACACCCAGGATCGCGTCGACATGCGGGCGGGTCAGGTCAAGGTCGCGGGCCATGGCCCGGATCACGGCGAGCTGCTGCCAGTCCTTTTCGCCGAACAGCGCCAGATCGGGCTGGACCTGGTTGAACAGCTTGCAGACCACCGTCGCCACGCCATCGAAATGTCCGGGCCGCGCCGCGCCGCACAGGCCGTCTGACACGCCCGAGACTGATATGTTGGTGGCGTAGCCCAGCGGGTACATCGCCGCCGCTTCCGGCGCCCACAGCAGGCTGACGCCTTCGGTCTCGAGCAATGCCTGGTCTCGGGCGAGCTGGCGCGGATAGGCATCCAGATCCTCGTTCGCGCCGAACTGGCGCGGGTTGACGAAGATCGAGGCGACCACGTGGGCCGCGCGCGCCTTCGCCTCACGCACCAGCGTCAGATGGCCTTCGTGCAGCGCGCCCATCGTCGGCACCAGCGCGATCGGTCCGTCGCGGCGCAGCGGTTCCAGCGCGCTGCGCAGTGGATCAAGCCGGGTGATAGTTTGCACGGACGAATCCCCTTGGGTAGAAGGCCGATCCACGCCCTAGCGCCGCCATGCGGCCCGCGGCAACCACAAGCGAGCCAGACCTGACCGTGACTGCCACCAAGAGCCCCCACCGGATTGTCTTTGCCAATGAGAAGGGCGGCACGGGCAAGTCGACCACGGCGGTCCATGTGGCGATCGCGCTGGCCTATCAGGGTGCGCGCGTGGCAGCGGTCGATCTTGATCCGCGCCAGCGCACCTTCCATCGCTATCTCGAGAACCGGGCCGAGACGATCAAGCGCCGTAGTGTCGCGCTGCCGACGGCCGATTTCGCCGTGTTCGATGGAACCGACCCGGCCGAGCTCGACCGGATCAGCGCGGAGCTCTCCGCAGACCACGATTTCCTGATCTTCGACACTCCCGGCCGCGACGATCCGCTGGCCCGTCATGTCGCAACGGCGGCCGATACCCTGGTCACCCCGCTGAATGACAGCTTCGTCGACTTCGACCTGATCGGCCAGGTCGATGCCGAAACCTTCAAGGTCCGCAAACTGTCGTTCTATGCCGAGCTGATCTGGGAAGCGCGCAAGAAGCGGGCCATGGCGACACTGCAGGATAAGCGCCGCGAGATGGACTGGGTGGTGGTGCGCAACCGCACCCAGCATGTCGAGGCGCGCAATATGCGCCGGCTCGATCAGGCCTTGACCGAACTGTCGAAACGCGTCGGCTTCCGGATCGCCAATGGCCTGTCCGAACGCGTCATCTATCGCGAATTGTTCCCCTCGGGCCTGACTTTGCTCGACAAGGGCCACCTGGGTGAGCTTGGCACCAGCCACCTGGTCGCCCGCCAGGAACTGCGCGCACTTCTTGCCAATCTCAACCTGCCGATGCCAGCCCGCGCCGCGCCCGAGCTGGCGCTGGCCCAGCCGGAATAGCCAATGGCCAAGTTGATCATCTTCGTCATGCTGGCCTGCCTGGCATGTCGGGTGCTGCTGCGGCGCTGGCCATGGGAACTTTGGGCCATTTCAGAGCGTTCTCAGGCGGAAGCCCAGGCCCGGGCCTTGCTCGGCGTGGACCGCTCGGCTAGGCGCGCGGCAATAATCGAAGCCCATCGCCGACTGATCGCCCGGGTCCACCCAGATCGCGGCGGCAGCAACGATGCGGTCCACGCTGCCAATGCCGCGCGCGATCTTCTTCTGGCGCGGCTTGAGCGAACCGAAACGGAGTAGTGATGAGCCATCAGTTCGATCCCACCGTCCTGCGTGAATACGATATCCGCGGAATTATCGGCGAAACGCTGGGCACGGCCGATGCCTATGCCATCGGTCGCGGCTTTGCGACGCTCCTGCGCCAGGCTGGCGGCAGCAAGGTCGCCGTGGGTTATGACGGCCGGCTGAGCTCGCCCGAACTGGAAGAGGCACTGGTCGCTGGCCTAAACGCCAGTGGCTGCGACGCGGTTCGGATCGGCATGGGGCCAACCCCGATGCTCTATTATGCCGAAGCTTCAGCCGAAGACGTGCATGGCGGCATTCAGATAACCGGCAGCCACAATCCCGCCAATTACAATGGCTTCAAGATGGTATTTCAGGGCCGGCCGTTCTTCGGTGCGGATATCCAGGAACTGGGCCGGCTCGCTGCTGCGGGCGCCTGGCTCGATGGCAATGGCACCCATGAGCAGCGCGAAGTCCTCACCGCCTATGTCGCCCGCCTGACCGAAGGTTTGGCTGGGATCGACCGGGCGAGCCTGGCCGATCTGCGGATCGGCTGGGACGCCGGTAACGGGGCCGCCGGCCCCGCGCTCGAATTGCTGGTCGAACAGCTTCCTGGCGAACACCATCTTCTCTTCACCCAAGTGGATGGGAACTTCCCGAACCATCATCCGGATCCCACGGAAGAGAAGAATCTGGCCGATCTGAAAAAGCTCGTCGCCGAGAAGAGCCTCGATTTTGGCGTGGCCT
>JACDQK010000145.1 GCA_015657645.1 Novosphingobium sp. | reverse complement strand
GCCGCGGCGGCCGTTGTCGAACAGCGCGTCAACGGCTTCCTGCAGCATGCGCTTTTCGTTGCGGACGATGATGTCCGGCGCGCGCAGCTCGATCAGGCGCTTGAGGCGGTTGTTGCGGTTGATGACGCGGCGATAGAGGTCGTTGAGGTCCGAGGTCGCAAAGCGGCCGCCGTCCAGCGGCACCAGCGGGCGCAGCTCTGGCGGGATGACCGGCACGACGTCGAGGATCATCCATTCCGGACGGTTGCCCGAATCGATGAACGATTCGACGACCTTCAGGCGCTTGATGATCTTCTTCGGCTTCAGTTCCGACTTGGTTTCGGCCAGTTCCTTGAGCAGGTCTTCCTTTTCCTGCACCAGGTCGAGGCTCATCAGCATGTGCTTGACGGCTTCGGCGCCGATCCCGGCCGAGAAGGCGTCTTCGCCGTACTCGTCCTGGTAATCGTAGAGCTCGTCTTCGGTCAGCAGCTGGTACTTCTCAAGCGGGGTCAGGCCCGGCTCGATCACCACATAGCTTTCGAAGTAGAGGATGCGTTCCAGCTGCTTGAGCTGCATGTCGAGCAGCAGGCCGATGCGCGAGGGCAGCGACTTCAGGAACCAGATGTGCGCAACCGGCGCGGCCAGTTCGATGTGGCCCATGCGCTCACGGCGGACCTTGGTGACGGTGACTTCGACGCCGCACTTTTCGCAGACGACGCCCTTGTACTTCATGCGCTTGTACTTGCCGCACAGGCACTCGTAATCCTTCACCGGGCCGAAGATGCGGGCGCAGAACAGGCCATCGCGCTCCGGCTTGAAGGTGCGGTAGTTGATCGTTTCCGGCTTCTTGATTTCGCCGAAGGACCACGAGCGGATACGCTCCGGCGAAGCGAGGCCGATCTGGATCTGGTCGAAGGTTTCCGGCTTCGCCATCTGGTTCGTGAACTTGGTCAGGTCGTTCATGTTTCAGTCCCTCTTGGGGTGAATTCTTTCGGTCGGAGTGTTGGAGGGGCGGCCAAGCGGCCGCCCGCCCCGATTACTCCGCGGCCTCCGCGAGATCGTCGCCGTCCTCATCGGTCAGGCTGGACAGCTCGACGTTGAGGCCGAGGCTGCGCATTTCCTTGACGAGCACGTTGAAGCTTTCGGGAATGCCGGCCTCGAAGGTGTCGTCGCCCTTGACGATCGCTTCGTAGACCTTGGTGCGGCCGACCACGTCGTCCGACTTCACCGTCAGCATTTCCTGCAGCGTATAGGCGGCGCCGTAGGCCTGGAGGGCCCAGACCTCCATTTCCCCGAAGCGCTGGCCACCGAACTGGGCCTTGCCGCCCAGCGGCTGCTGGGTGACGAGGCTGTAAGGCCCGATCGACGCGCGTGGATCTTGTCGTCGACCAGGTGGTGCAGCTTCAGCATGTAGATGTAGCCAACGGTCACCTTGCGGTCGAAGCTTTCACCGGTGCGCCCGTCATAGAGCGTGACCTGGCCCGAGGTATCGAGCCCGGCCATTTCCAGCATCGCCGAAACGTCGGCTTCGCGGGCCCCGTCGAACACCGGAGTGCCCATCGGCACGCCGTTCTTCAGCAGCTCGGCCATTTCGACGATTTCACCGCTGGAGCGGCTGTCGATCTGGTCGTGGTACTGCTCGCCGTAGATTTCCTTGAGCTTGTCGATCAAGGCGCTCGGCGGAGCGGCAGCTTCGGGGTTCGGGTTGTCCTGGCGCCACTGCTCAAGCCGGGCAGTGATCTGCTGGCCCAGACCGCGCGCGGCCCAGCCCAGGTGCGTTTCGAAGATCTGCCCGACGTTCATGCGGCTCGGCACGCCCAGCGGGTTGAGCACGATGTCGACCGGGGTCCCGTCTTCGAGGAACGGCATGTCTTCCTGCGGCAGGATCCGCGAGATGACACCCTTGTTCCCGTGACGGCCGGCCATCTTGTCACCCGGCTGCAGCTTGCGCTTCACCGCGACGAAGACCTTGACCATCTTGAGCACGCCCGGGGCGAGTTCGTCGCCACGCTCGAGCTTTTCCTTGCGGTCCTCGAACTTCTCCTGGATCGCCTTGACGGTCGCGTCGTACTGGGCCTTCACGGCTTCGAGCTGGCCCTGGACCTTGTCGTCGGCCACGGCGAACTTCCACCATTCGTAACGCTCGATTTCAGCCAGGTTGTCCTCGCTGATCGTGTCGCCCTTCTTGAAGCCCTTCGGCGCAGCCGCGGCCACCTGGCCCACCAGCATATCGCGCAGGCGGTTGAAGGTGGCGCGGTTGAGGATCGCACGCTCGTCCTCACGGTCCTTGGCGAGGCGTTCGATTTCCTCGTTCTGGATCGCGCGGGTACGGTCGTCGATCTCGATCCCGTGACGGTTGAAGACGCGGACGTCGACAATCGTGCCGGCCACGCCCGGCGGCAGACGCAGCGAGGTGTCACGCACGTCGCTGGCCTTTTCGCCGAAGATCGCGCGCAGCAGCTTTTCTTCCGGCGTCATCGGCGATTCACCCTTGGGGGTGATCTTGCCGACCAGGATGTCGCCCGGGTGCACTTCGGCACCGATGTAGACGATGCCCGCCTCGTCGAGGTTGCGCAGGGCTTCCTCGCCGACGTTCGGGATGTCGCGGGTGATGTCCTCTGGCCCCAGCTTGGTGTCGCGGGCCATGACTTCGAATTCGTCGATGTGGATCGAGGTGAACACGTCGTCCTTGACGATGCGTTCGCTGATCAGGATCGAGTCTTCGTAGTTGTAGCCATTCCACGGCATGAAGGCGACGAGGCTGTTGCGGCCCAGTGCCAGTTCGCCCAGCTCGGTCGAGGGACCGTCAGCCAGGATGTCACCGGCCTTGACCACTTCGCCGACCTTCACCAGCGGACGCTGGTTGATGCAGGTCGACTGGTTCGAGCGTTCGAACTTCTGCAGGCGGTAGATATCGACGCCCGACTGGCCGGGTTCGATATCGCCCGAGGCGCGGATCACGATGCGGGTGGCGTCGACCTGGTCGACGATCCCGCCGCGCAGCGCAGCGATCGCCGCGCCCGAATCGCGGGCCACGGTTTCTTCCATCCCGGTGCCGACAAACGGCGCTTCGGCGCGCACCAGCGGCACGGCCTGACGCTGCATGTTCGAGCCCATGAGTGCGCGGTTGGCGTCATCGTTTTCCAGGAACGGAATGAGCGAGGCGGCGACCGAGACCAGCTGCTTGGGGCTGACGTCCATCAGCGTGATCGTGTCGCGCGGGGCCATCACGAATTCGCCGTTCTGACGGGCCGAGACCAGCTCTTCGACGAACGAGCCATCCGCGTTGGTTTCGGCCGAAGCCTGCGCCACGGTGTGCTTCTGCTCTTCCATCGCGGAGAGGTAGACCACGTCGCCGGTCACCTTGCCGTCGATCACCTTGCGGTACGGGGTTTCGATGAAACCGTACTTGTTGACGCGGGCGAAGGTCGACAGCGAGTTGATCAGACCGATGTTCGGGCCTTCCGGCGTTTCGATCGGGCAGATGCGGCCATAGTGGGTCGGGTGAACGTCGCGGACTTCGAAGCCGGCGCGCTCGCGGGTCAGACCGCCCGGCCCAAGGGCCGAAACGCGGCGCTTGTGGGTCACTTCCGAGAGCGGGTTGGTCTGGTCCATGAACTGCGAGAGCTGCGACGAACCAAAGAACTCGCGCACGGCGGCCACGGCCGGCTTGGCGTTGATCAGGTCGTTCGGCATGACGGTCGAGACGTCGACCGAGCTCATGCGCTCCTTCACGGCGCGTTCCATGCGCAGCAGGCCGACGCGGTACTGGTTTTCCAGCAGTTCGCCGACCGAGCGGACCCGGCGGTTGCCAAGGTTGTCGATGTCATCGACTTCGCCCTTGCCGTCCTTGAGGTTCACCAGTTCCTTGACCACGGCGAGGATATCCTCGGTGCGCAGGGTGGTGACGGTGTCCTCGGCATCGAGGCTGAGGCGCATGTTGAGTTTGACGCGGCCGACGGCCGAAAGGTCATAGCGGTCGCCATCGAAGAACAGGCCTTCGAACAGCGCTTCGGCGGTTTCGCGCGTCGGCGGTTCGCCCGGGCGCATGACGCGGTAGATATCGGCCAGCGCATGGTCGCGATCCGGGGCCTTGTCGGCCTTCAGCGTGTTGCGGATCCACGGCCCGGTGTTGACGTGGTCAACGTCGAGCAGTTCGATCTGGTCAATCCCGACCTTGTCGAGCGCGTCGAGGTTTTCCGGCGAAACTTCATCACCGGATTCGATCCAGATGCGGCCCGTGGTTTCATCAACCAGGTCGCGCGCCGAATAGCGGCCGAAGACTTCCTCGGTCGGGATCAGCAGTTCGGCCAGGCCGTCCTTTTCCGCCTTGTTGGCAGCGCGCGGGCTGATCTTGGTGCCGGCGGGGAAGATCACTTCGCCCGACTTGGCATCGACGATGTCGAAGGCCGGCTTCGACCCGCGCCACTGTTCGACGACGTAAGGCAGGCGCCAGCCGCCTTCGCCGCGCTTCCAGGTGACGGTGTGGTAGAAGTGGTTGAGGATGTCCTCGTCGTTCAGGCCCAGCGCGTGGAGCAGCGCGGTGACCGGCAGCTTGCGCTTGCGGTCGATCCGGACGTTGACGATGTCCTTGGCGTCGAATTCGAAATCGAGCCACGAACCACGGTAAGGGATCACGCGGGCAGCGAAGAGGAACTTGCCCGACGAGTGCGTCTTGCCGCGGTCATGATCGAACAGCACGCCCGGCGAACGGTGCATCTGCGAAACGATCACGCGCTCGGTGCCGTTGATGATGAAGGTGCCGTTCTCGGTCATGAGCGGCATGTCGCCCATGTAGACGTCCTGCTCCTTGATATCGAGGACCGAACGGGTTTCGGTTTCGGCATCGACCTCGAACACGATCAGGCGCAGCGTGACCTTCATCGGGGCAGCATAGGTGATCCCGCGCTGACGGCACTCGGTGGTGTCGTACTTCGGGTCTTCGAGTTCGTAGTGCACGAAGTCGAGTTCGCTGGTGCCGGCGAAGTCGCGGATCGGGAAGACCGAGCGCAGCGTCTTTTCCAGGCCCGAGACATAGCCGGTCGCCGGGTTGGAGCGCAGGAACTGCTCATACGATTCGCGCTGAACCTCAATCAGGTTCGGCATCTGCACCACTTCGTGGATGTCGCCGAAGATCTTGCGGATCCGCTTCTTGGCCGAAGCACCGGCCGGGCCGGTCTGGAGGAGGGCCTTTTTCGCCATGGGAGGGGTCTTGCCTCTTCAATAGGCCGGGTCAGAAAGCTCTGAATTCCGGCAGGAAACTGCGCCATGCGTCGGAGCTGGCATTCACAACGCGAAAAGGCCGCACGGCAAACACCCCATAAGGGGCAGCCCGCAGCCTTTGCGTCGAAGTGAAAACCCGGTGCTTCCTTCCGATGGGCAGTCCCCGCGCATGGACCGTCCTTGCTCGAAGCGCCGAGCGAGACGGGCCTATAGGCGCGGAAAACCGCCGAGTCAAACCGCAGAGCGGGCAAACGCCGCGGAATTCCGCCATTTCCGGGAAACGATAAGGTGCATATTGTTTTTCGATATTATCGTTTGACAATAAGCGCGACTCGCCTTATTGAATATCGATATTGGATATATCGGAGAACGGTGATGACCTCGACCAAGACCACTCCCAAGCAAGCAACTGGCGCCGTCCTGCTGGCCCTCGCGCTGATGGCTTCGCTCTGGATCCCCACCCTGACCGTTCCGGCCCAGGCCGAAACGGCGACCGTCACCCTGCCGGCGCTGGCCTGACCCGCGCCGCCCTGTTTCAAGGACACCCAGTCATGAACCTCAATCTCGCCACCCGCATCTCGACCGCCGCCATGGCGCTGTTCGTAGTCCTGACCACCTGGCAGGCCACGCTGGCCATGCCGGGCATCGCCTGACCCCTTTCGCACGCCTGACAGGAGAACCGTGCCATGAGTTCCAAACCCCGTGATCCGCTGCTCGCCGCAGCCAAGGTGATCATCGTCCTGGCCCAGATCGTGATGATCTTCGGCATTGTCATGCTGGGTATCGGCATTGGCGCCCTGTTCACCGTCGGCCGCGCCGAAGTGGCGCAAGAAATCGCTGCGGCAAGTGCTCCCGCCGTGACAGTCTGGTTCATCGTTGCTGCCATGCTGGTGGGAGCGGTGCTGCTGTTCCTGGGCCTGCGCTTCCTCAAGGAGCTGCTCGGCATCATCAATTCGGTCGGCGAAGGCGATCCGTTCCACCCCGACAATGCTGGCCGACTGAGCCGCATGGGTTGGATCATGGTGATTGCCCAGGTCGCGGTCATGCCGCTGGCCGGGATTGCCCACTGGCTGGCACCGTTCCTCGACAAGGCCGACCGGCACATGAACATCGACGGCGGTCTTGATGGCGGCTCGATCCTGCTGATCCTGATCCTGTTCATCCTGGCCCGCGTCTTCCGCGAAGGCGCCCGGATGCGCGACGAGCTGGAAGGAACCGTGTGATGGCCCCTTCCCCCGATGACCGCAGCGGAGACCGTATCGTGATCAAGCTCGACGACCTGCTTTACCAGCGCCGCATGACCCTGACCGAACTGGCCGAACGGGTCGACATCACCCTCGCCAACCTGTCGATCCTCAAGACCGGCAAGGCCAAGGCCATCCGCTTCTCGACCCTCGAAGCGATCTGCCAGGTCCTCGACTGCCAGCCCGGCGACCTGATCACTTACCAGCCGGAGTGAGCGGTTGCGGCAAGGCGATAGGCCTTGCCGGGCCTGGCCGGCCCGCTCCCCCGGCCCAACCGCCCACAGGGTACCATGAACGGGTGGTTGGGCCGGGGGAGCGGGCTGGCCAGGCCAAGCAGATCGCGGAGGCGATCTGCGCACCAACCAAAACCAAGGGCGGCGCCTCCCCCCCGGAAGCGCCGCCCTTTCTTTGTCTCCCTAAGGAGTGTGACGTTCAGTAAATGCCGGGGATCAGGCGCCAGCGGGTCTGCTGCATGTAATCGCGGTAGTCCGGATCCTGGCCAAGCAGCTTTTCCTCGGCATCGATCCGCAGGATCTG
>JACDQK010000144.1 GCA_015657645.1 Novosphingobium sp. | reverse complement strand
GGGGACGGAGCATCCGCGCTGGCAGCTCCACGCCCATTTCTATCCGCCGCTGCTGCGCTCGGCCTCGGTCCGCAAGTTCATGGTCGGCTATGAGCTGCTGGCCGAAGCCCAGCGCGACCTGACGCCCGAGCAGGCGGCCGAACGGCTGCGCGCGGCAGGCGATGTCCACTATCGGCAGGGTCAATGATCGACGCGCTGCACAGGCTGTTTGGCGAGCACTTCGGCGCGGGTCCGGAGCTGGTCGCGCGTGCGCCGGGCCGGGTCAACCTGATCGGCGAGCATACCGACTACAACGACGGCTTCGTGCTGCCTTGCGCCATCTCGCGCCAGACCATGGTCGCGGCGCGGCGGCGCGATGACGGGCAGGTGCGGATCGTTGCGGGCGATCTCGGCGGGGTAACCACGGCGTTTTCGCTCAGCGAACCGATCCAGCCGGACAGTGCCGCACCGTGGAGCAATTACGTGCGCGGGGTGGCGGATGGCCTGCTGGAGGCTGGCCTTGATCTTCCGGGCGCAGACCTGGCGATCATTGGCGACATGCCGCAAGGTGCCGGACTCTCATCGTCTGCCGCGCTCGAGAATGCTGCCGGGCTGGCGCTGGCGGCATTGGCCGGTCAGCCAGACTTTGATCGCAGCCGCCTCGCGCTGATCGGCCAGCGCGCCGAGCACCGCTTTGCCGGGTGCCAGTGCGGGATCATGGACCAGCTGGTCAGCGCTCGCGCGGTCGCCGGCGCGGCACTACTGATCGACTGTCGCAGCCTCGAATGCGCGCCGGTGTCCCTGCCCGACGATCTGGCGGTGATGATCGTCCACTCCGGGATCGAGCGCGGGCTGGTCGATGGCGAATACAACCTGCGCCGCCAGCAGTGCGAGGCCGCCGCGCGCCATTTCGGCGTGGCGGCGCTGCGCGATCTGGCCGTGTTGCCAGCGGCTGGAGGGCTCGATCCCGTCGCCTATGCCCGTGCGCGGCATGTGGTGGGGGAGAATGCCCGGACGCTGGCTGCAGCCGATGCCTTGCGAGCGGGTGACCTTGCCAGCCTTGGTGCGCTGATGGCGGAGAGCCACGCGGCAATGCGCGATGATTTCCAGATCACCCTGCCGGCGATCGATGCGCTGGTGGAACTGCTGCAGCAGGCGATCGGCTCAGTCGGGGGCGCGCGGATGACCGGCGGCGGTTTCGGCGGGGCAGTGGTGGCGTTGCTGCCGGTCGCTGAGGTCAAGCGGGTCCGCGCCGCCGTGCTGGCCAGTTACCGCACCCCGGCGGGCGAGCCGCCGCTGATCATGATCGAAACCCCAGCGGCTGGGGCCAGCCTGCTTTGAGCGCGAAATGAGGCCAAACCCGAAACCGCGCAAATTTGGCTTTGCAATCGATTACAATTTCGCTTAGCAAGCCTCCGGAGGGAGACAGGCAGGTCCTGTCGGGATGCATTTGCCGGGGTAACGGGTGCCTGATTCTACGACCATGACGCATGGGACCACGGTCTGGACGCGCGCGGCTGTCGCGGCGATTGCCGGGCAGCAGGTCCGCGCCATTCCCTTGATCTGCGCCGCCGATCTGCACGATGCACTGCCCGGCTTCCAGCTTTGGGATTGCTGGACGATCGAGACCCCGCAGGGCGCGACCGTGGGGCTGGATGGCTGGACGCCCTGGGTGATCATGTGCGCCCCGCGCGATCTGCACCCCGACCTGCGCCACGATGTCGCCCGGCTGCGACTGATGTTGGAGCGCGATGGCGTGTGGCGCGATTGCGGCTATCTGCTGCCCGACGAGCTCAATCCCGGTTCGCGCGAATGGGCCGGCTCGACCCTCTATGATGCGGCGAGCGGGCGAGTGACGCTGTTCTATACGGTCACGGGCCGGCGCGGCGATAGCGGCCGCAGCTTTGAGCAGCGCCTGTTCCAGACCAGCGGCAAGCTGGAGCGCGCTGGCGATACGATCCGCGTGACCGGCTGGAGCGAGCCGGTCGAAAGCGTGGCCGCCGATGGCCGGACCTATGTGATCGTAAATCAGACGGTCGGTGAGCCTGGCTTCATCAAGGGCTTTCGCGATCCCTTCCATTTCCGCGATCCGGCAGACGGCGCGGACTATCTGCTGTTCACCGCATCGGACCCGGCCTCGACTTCGAGCTTCAACGGCGTGGTCGGACTGGCCCGCGCCGCTGGGCCGGGCTTCTCCGGCTGGACCCTGCTGCCGCCGCTGGTCAGCGCGGCCGGCGTCAACAACGAGATGGAGCGCCCGGTATTGCGCGTCCATGGCGGGCGCTATTACCTGTTCTGGTCAACCCAGCGCCGCACCTTCGATCCCGCCGGCCGACTGGTCCCAACGGGCTGTACGGCATGGTGGCCGAACGGCTGACCGGCCCTTGGCAGCCGCTTAACGGCACCGGGCTGGTTGCGCCCAACCCAACCGAAGAGCCGGTCCAGACCTATAGCTGGTGGGTGACTGCGGAGCTGGAAGTGGCCGGGTTCATCGATTTCTGGGGGCTGGGCGGGCTTGATCCGGCCGAGCATCCCGAACTGGCGCTCAAGCAGTTCGGCGGGGTGCCGGCGCCGCGCTTCAAGATTGCGCTCGAGGGGGAAACGGCGCAGATCGTTTCGGAATGAGCAAGCCGCTATACGGACTGGTCGAGGCCGGGGGCACCAAGTTCGTGCTCGGCGTCGCGCATGGTCCGGATGAAGTCCTGGCGACCACGCGCATCCCGACCACCACGCCTGACGAAACCATTTCCGCCATGGTCGACTGGCTGGCCCAGCACGGCCCGCTTGCCGCCGTTGGCATTGCCACTTTCGGCCCGGTCGAGGTTGACCGCGGCTCCCCGCAATGGGGACATATTCTCGCCACGCCCAAGGCCGGCTGGTCGAATTCCGACCTGGTCGGGCCACTGGTTTCGCGGCTCGGTTGTCCAGTGGGGCTGGACACCGATGTCACCGCGGCTGCC
>JACDQK010000143.1 GCA_015657645.1 Novosphingobium sp. | reverse complement strand
TCGACCGTTCGAACCAGGATACCGAAAGCTGGTCGGCTGAATTGATCCTGTCGTCCGACTGGGATGGCATGTTCAACTTCCTGCTCGGCGGTATCTACGGCAAGGGGCAGATGAGCGAGAACAGCTATTATGTGAACTCGTTCGGCATTGACTACCTGACCGGCCTGCTCGGCACTTTCAACGCTCTGGGCCGCGCTGGCCTGGCGGCGATCCCGGGTGCCACGCCTCCGGCTCCGGGCTTCCTTGGCTCGCCGTTCTTCCGCAACAACAGCGATCAGCTCGACATCAAGACCTACGGGATCTTCGGTGAAGCCTACTTCAAGTTCAACGATCAGCTGAAGCTGACCCTGGGCCTGCGTTACAACAACGACGACAAGACCGTTCGGGCTCGTTCAACTCTGGCCAGCTTCCTGACGCCGTTTGGCGGAACCGATCTGTTCAGCTCGCCTTACGTCTACGGCTATGCGGTTACCGGCGCGCCGGTGTCGTCGCGGCTCCAGCCGTTCGACGCCGATCCGGCCACGGCCTGCTCGATCACCAGCACGACCACCAGCGGCGTTCTGACCGCTGCGAACGTATCGGGTTGCGAGCAGTTCCAGGTCCGCAACGCGAAGTTCAGCGAATGGACCGGCCGTGCGGTGCTGGATTACCAGATCACCCCGGACAACCTGGTCTATGCTTCGTTCTCGCGTGGCTACAAGTCTGGTGGTATCAACCCGCCGCTGCAGCCGGTCTTCTCGGTGCCGGAAGGCTTCGGACCGGAAACGGTCGCGGCCTTCGAAGTGGGTTCGAAGAACACCTTCGGCAATGTCCAGCTGAACGTCACTGGCTTCTACTACAAGTACAACGACCTCCAGCTGTCGCGCATCGTTGCCCGGACCTCGGTCAACGACAACGTCAGCGCCAATGTCTGGGGTCTGGAAGCCGAAGCGATCTTCCGTCCGACCCGCGAGCTGACGATCAACATGAACGCCAGTTACCTGAACACCAAGGTTGCCCAGGACAAGCTCCTCGCCAACCCGCGTGACTTCGGGGCGGGCCGCGCGGATGCGGTGATCATCAAGGACATCACCAACGGTGCCAACTGCGCCGTCGGTTCGAACACCGGCAGCGCCGCGGGCGCCAACGGGTTCGTCAACCAGGTGAACACCCTGATCAACGCCGGTGCGGTGACGGGCAATGCCGGGGCCGGCCTCCAGCCGACTGCCGCCTTTGCACCGGGCAGCGGGCTTAACTCGACCGGTGCCTTCAGCATCTGCGCCGCGCTCAACGCGCTCGCGCCGACTGTCGGGGCAGCCTTCGGCGGCGTGACCGTCTACTCGTCGGGTATTCCGGTGAACATCAAGGGCAACAAGCTGCCCGGCGCTCCGGACTACAAGTTCTCGGCTGGTGCCCAGTACGAGATCCCGGCTGGCGACATGACGATCACCCCGCGTGCGGACTTCATCTACACCGGCAAGTCGTTCGGCAACATCTTCAACGGCACGATCAACGAGATCCCGAGCTACACCCAGGTGAACGCTCAGCTCCAGATCGATGGTGCCGACAAGAAGTGGTTTGCCCGCCTTTGGGTGCAGAACCTGTTCGACAAGGACGCGATCACCGGTCTCTACGTGACCGATCAGTCCTCGGGCAACTACACCAACATCTTCACGCTTGAACCGCGTCGCTTCGGCATCACCGCCGGCGTCAAGTTCTAAGCGCGAACCGACTAGTCCTGGGAGGGACGCCAGGGGCTCCGGACTTCGGTCCGGGGCCCCTTTTCTTGTTCAGAACCAAGGGGTTTGGTGGCCACTTCCCCCCGGCGCCGATAAAAGGATGGCCCCCTTGCCGGGCGGGCAAGGGGGCCAGTTCGTGGCCGACCGTCAGGTGGTCTTGGGGGGCGGTCAGGCCACCAGGGACGCTTCGATGGCGATCCGGATCGCCTCGGAGGTGTGCTGCGCCCCCATCTTGGTCAGCATGTTGGCGCGGTGGATTTCGACCGTGCGCGGGCTGATTTCGAGCTGTTCGCCGATCAGGCGGTTTGACAGGCCGACCGCTACCCCGGCCAGCACTTCGCGCTCGCGCCGGGTCAGGCGCTGGACCCGGCTGCGGGCGCGGGCTTCGCGCAGTTTCAGGCTGCCGAGCGCGGCGCCGGTTGATTCCGCGCCGATCAGCGCCCCGATCACCTGCGCGGCATCGCAGGGCCAGCTCAGGTAATCGACCGCGCCGGCCAGCACCGCCTTGACGATCTGATCGGTGCCGGGCTCCTCGGCAAAGGCGATGATCGGCAGCCAGCGGCCATTCTCGGCCATCAGCATCACCAGATCGGCCACGGCCTCGCCGGCGTCCTCAACCATGATTGCTTCGGCGCGCGGCCAGGAATCGGCCAGCTCGTCAATCGTCTCGAACGGCTCGACATGGATCCCGCTGCCCGAGAAGGCATGCGTCATCGCGGCGCGGCGACGCGAATTGCAATCAATGACAGCGATCGTGCGGCGTCTGTCCATCGGTGTGCCCCCTTAGTGGTATGTGCCTAGGGATATTGACCCAAGCTGCGGCAGGCGGCGCGCCGGATTGCGCCGGGATTCGAGGGGGAAGGGCCGGGAAAGTCCCTAATCGGGCCGGCCAATGCCGCTGAAATCCGGGCGTCACGTTCCCTCCAGAATGGAGCGAACAGCCTGGCCGCCGAGTGCTGCGGCGACGTCTTCGACGTCCTTTTTGGCCGCCAGCAGCCGCCCCGGATCGAATTGCGGCACGCTGCCCAGCACCGTGCGGCGCAGGCCGGCGTAAAATGCCTGCAGCGCGGCCGCGGCCGCTGCGCCGCTGTCGATCCCCAGCTGCAGCGCGGTCAGCGCGGCCAGGGCGCGGGTCAGCCCTTCGCTGCGGCGCTGGTTGTCGCCGCGCTCGTGCGCGCGCACCGCGCTCCCCAGGGCCACAGCCAGCTCCTGATAGCACAGCGCCACCAGTTGCTCGGGCCGGGCGCTGGCGATCCGGGCGTCGAATTCGACCCGGCGATAGGCCTCGTGCGGACTACGTAGCGCCAGCATCAGTCACGCCCCGCGTTCCAGGCGTCGATCTGACCCTGGAGGAAGGAGAGCGTGGAGCGCGAAGTGCCGACCCGGCTGTCGGCGGCAGCAAAGCGCTTGGTCAGCTGGGCGCGCAGCGCTTCCTGCGCTTCGGCCAGCGCGCTGCGTTCCTCGGTCAGATCGGTTTTCTTATTCGTGTAGCGGGCCAGCGACCCGCCGAGCGAGCCGGGATTGGTGCTGGTGCTGGCATTGCGGGCCAGCCGGTCAATCGTGGCGAAGACGCCGTGGATCCCTGCGGTGAACATGGCCGTGACGCCCGTGGGCGAGGCCTTGGTCATGGCGGTCAGCCGGGCCGGATCGAACCGGAACGAACCGTCGCGATTGGTCGCCAGGCCCAGCTCGCCCAGCGTGCGCGGCTGGCCGGGCGCGGCGCTGGGCATGATCGTGGTGCTGGCCAGCTGGGCAAAGGCACTGCGCATGGCGCGCGCGCCGCTGTCGCGGGCCAGATCGCCGCCCTGCGGATTGATCGCCGCGCCCAGCGTCGCCATCAGCTCGTTGAGGGCCGAGGTCAGGTCTTGCATGAAGGCACTGACCGCGCTGGCGGGATCGCTGAAGCGGATCGTGGTCGGGGCGCCGGGGTTGGTTCCGGTCAGCTGGAGCGAGAGACCGGGGACGACATTCTCGATCGTGTTCGACTTGGCGGTCATCGCCACCCCGTCGAGCCTGAAGGCCGCATCGGCGGCGGCGGCGATCTGCCGGGCCGGATCGGGCGTGCCGTCCCAGGCCAGCGCCGCGAGGCCGGGATTGGCCGGATCCTCGCTGGCTTCCAGGATGAAGGCGTTGGCCGCGCCCTCGCCGCCCTTCAGCACCAGCTGCGCGCCGTTCGCGCCATTGGCGACATAGGCGGTGACCCCGGCATTGGCCGCGTTGATCGCGGCGGCGGCATCGGCCAGCGTGGCCCCCGGGGCAATGGTGACCGTCGGCGCGGTGCGGGCCGGATCGGCGGTAAAGATGCCGCCGCTCAGGCTGCCGAACCGCAGCGTCAGTGTGCCGGCGCCGATCGCGGTGCTGGCGCTGGCCACAGCGGAGCTGACCAGCGTCTGGCTGCTGGCCAGGGCCGTCACTTCCAGCCGGTAGCTGCCACTGCCGCTGACCAGGCCGCGGCTGACCGAGGCGACGGTCGAATTGGCAATGCTTGGCTGGCTCGAAAGATCACCCGTGCGGACCCGTTCGCCGATCGAAGCGGCGAGCTGGACGACCTGGTTCTTGAGCGTCGAGGCGGTCGAGATCTGGCGTTCGACCAGCTCGCTGCTGCTGTCGATCCGCGCCAGCCGCCCGGCGAACTGGGCCTCGGACAGGTTCCGGGCGAGCGCGGCCATGTCGATGCCGCTGCCCCCGCCCAGGGCGGATACGATCGAACTGGTGGCGCTGGTGGTGACCATGCCTTCGAGAACGGCAGGCTTGGCCCCGGATTAAGTCCGCGCGGCGGGATCGAGCCGCCCTTCGGCGTCGAACCGCAGCGCCACCGGCACCTCGATCGCCGGCGGCTGCGGCTGCTCGCCGCGCTTGAGCGAAAGGACGAAGGCCAGGACGCCCGCGACGGCGGCATAAAGCTCCTCGCGGATCACCTGGTTCTCGCGCGTGGTGAAGTAGACCGAGCGGGCCAGCGCCGGATATTCCAGCGTCGGCACCTGCAGCTCGGCGGCCAGCTCGCGCATCGCCAGCGCCTTTTCGCCGCGGCCCTTGGCCAGCACGATCGGGGCGGAGGCCTTGGCCGGATCATAGGCCATGGCGACCGAGAAGTGGCTCGGGTTGGTCAGCACGAACTGCGCCTCGCGCATCGCCTTGGCGACGCCGCCCATCGCCAGTTGGCGCTGCTTGTTGCGGATCGCCATCTTCTTTTCGGGCGAGCCTTCGGCTTCCTTGTGCTCATCGCGCATTTCCTGGGCGGTCATCTTGAGCCGCAGGTTCCGGCGCAGCCACTGGACCGGCCAGTCGATCAGCGCGATCAGGACGAGGCCAGCCGACAAGGCAAACAGTAGACTGGTGATCGCCTCCCAGGCGAGCGCGAGTTGCGGCCAGATCGACGCACCGCGTCCCAGCGCGAAGAGGCGGGTCAACCAGTCCTGCCCCCAGTACCAGGCGATTGCGCCCAGCAGGGCCAGCTTGAGCAAGCCCTTGCCCGCCTCGATCCAGCCGGTCGGCCCGAACATCCGCTTGAGCCCGGCCATCGGATCGAGCCGGTTGGCCTTGGGCAAGGCATTGGCCCCGACCCAGCGGCCATCGCCCCCGGCCAGCGAGCCCGCAATGGTCAGCACCAGCACCAGCACGGCCAGCGTAAGCACTGGCGGCATGATCGCCAGGATGGCTGCGAGCAGGGCCTGACCCGGAGCAAAATCATCAATC
>JACDQK010000142.1 GCA_015657645.1 Novosphingobium sp. | reverse complement strand
TCGATTCTGATGCCGAATCGCGGCCTTGTAAGTAGCCCGGCTCGTTCGAGAGGATCATGCCGGGAGCAGTTCCTGCGCGGTGCCGGCCTGCCCGCCCGGGCCTTTGGCGATCCGCTGCGGGCCTTCGTGGACCGAGAGGAAGCTGCCGACGCCGTGACCGGTGCCGTGGGCATAGTCGACCCCTGCCGCCCACAGGTATTGCCGCGCCAGCGTATCAAGCTGCGCGCCGACCGTGCCCTTGGGGAAGACCGCGCGATCGAGCGCGATATGGCCCTTGAGCACGCGGGTGAAGCGGTCCTTGTGCTCGGCGCGCGGTTCGCCGGGGCCGACCCAGACGGTGCGGGTGATGTCGGTCGTGCCATCGGCGTACTGCCCGCCCGAATCGACCAGGAAGACCGAGTTCGGTTCGATCGGCAGATTGGACTCCTCGTCGACCCGGTAGTGCGGGATCGCGGCGTGCGGCCCGGCGGCGGAGATGGTGTCGAACGACAGGTCGCGCAGCAGGCCGGTTTCCTCGCGATAGGCGCGCAGCTGGGCGGCGGCGGAGAGTTCAGTCTGCCCGCCTTTGGGGGCCTCGACCGACAGCCAGTGCAAGAACCTGGCAATCGCCGCGCCGTCGCGGGCCTGGGCGGCGCGCTGGCCAGACTGCTCGACCGGGTTCTTCTGCGCCTTGGGCAGGATGGTCGGGTCAAGCAGGTCGACCGCCGTCGCCCCGGCTGCCGCCAGCGCGGCATAGACTGCCTGGACCGACCGCTCCGGATCGACCGCCACCTTCTTGCCGGCCAGCTTGCCCAGGCCGGCGGCAAAGGCGCTGTAGGGGGCCACGGTCACGGCATTGCCCAGGTGCGCGCGCAGTTCCGGCGTGACCTTGTCCTCGGCAATGAACAGTTCGGCCGTCCCATCGGCATGGGCGATCACGAAGGACAGCGCGACCGGCGTGCGATCGACATCGGCCCCGCGAATGTTGAGCAGCCAGGCGACGCTATCGAGCGCCGAGACGACGGCGGCATCGAGCCCCTTGGCGGTGAGCCATTCGGCCACCTGGCTGCGCTTGGCCTCGCTCGACTGGCCGGCCAGCTCGGTCGGGTGGACCAGCGCCGGGGCGGCGGAGGGAGCAGGACGATCGGCCCAGACGGCGTCGACTGGGTTGCCGGTCACCGGCAACATGCTCGCGCCCTTGTCCGCCAATGCCTTGACGCAGGCATCGACCCAGGGCTTGCCATGCAGCCACGGATCGAACCCGATCTTGGCGCCGGGTGCGGCATGCTCGCCCAGCCAGGCCGGGATCGGTTCGGCGGGAACCGAGCGGTATTCGAACAGGCGTTCGTCAACCTGGTCGCGGACCTGGATCGTGTAGCGGCCATCAACGAAGATCGCGGCACGATCCGCCAGCACCACGGCAGTTCCGGCCGATCCGCCGAACCCGGTCAACCAGGCCAGCCGCTGGGCATAGCCGCCGACATATTCGCTCATGTGCTCATCAGAGATCGGGATAACAAAGCCATCAAGGCCGCGGGCCTTCAATTCCTTGCGCAGGGCTTCCAATCGGGCTTCGTGGGTGTTCATTAGCATGGCTTGCAGTCCTTCTGCGCGCACCATAGAGCCAGTGCATGAGTCTGACCACACCCCCCAAAGCCGTAAAGAAGCCCCACAGCGTGACCCATCACGGGATCACTGTGACCGACGATTACGCCTGGCTGCGCGATCCCGGCTATCCGGAGGTCAAGGACGGCGCGATCCTGGCGCATCTGGCCGCCGAGAATGCCTGGTTCGAAAGCCGGATGGCGGGGCAGCAGGACCGGATCGATGCGCTGTTCAAGGAGATGCGCGCGCGGATCAAGGAGGCGGACAAGTCGGTCCCGCAGAAGGATGGCGACTACCTCTACTGGATCGAGTTCGAGGAGGGGGCCGAGTACAAGAAGTGGTGGCGTCGGCCGGTCGCAGGCGGACCCGACGAACTCATCCTCGACGAGGTCGCGCTGGCCGAGGGGCACGACTATTTCCGGCTCGGCGCGATCGCGGTGTCGAACGATGGCAAGCTGCTGGCCTGGTCGGTTGACGACAACGGGTCGGAGCGGTTCACGGCGCGGATCAAGGTCATCGCCACCGGCGAAGTCCTGCCGGATGAGATCCCGGGTACGCTCTCCAGCCTGGTCTGGGTCGGCCATGACAAAGGTTTGGTCTACTCCCTCGCCAACGAACAGTGGCGGACCGACAACGCGCGGTTGCACTGGCTGGGCCAGCCGATCTCAAGTGACGTTGAGCTTTACCACGAAGACGACGAGGGTTTCCGCGTCGGCGCCTCGCTCTCGGCCAATGAGGAATGGCTGATTATCGGCACGTCTGACCATGAGACGAGCGAAGTCCGGCTGGTCCCGGCGGCCGATCCGCTGGCCGTGCCGCTGCTGGTCAAGCCGCGCCAGACCGGGGTCGAATATGACGTCGACCTAACCGGCGAGACACTGTTCGTTCACGCCAATGACACACACGAGAACTTCCGCCTCGCCACGGCGCCGCTGGCCGATCCGGGCAATTGGACCACGCTGATCGAAGGCACGGACGAGTTCTACCTGACCGGTTTCGACCTGTTCCGCGATTTCTACGTCACCGAAGGCCGGGTCCGCGGGCTCGACCGGATCGAAGTGCGCTATTACGACGATCCGGCGCGGGTCGAGCCGATTGCCTTCCCGGAAGCGAGCTTCTTGGCCGGGCTGGGCGACAATCCCGAATGGGCGGTGAGCACGCTGCGGCTGTCCTACGAGAGCATGGTCAGCCCGGCCTCGGTGCTGGACTATGATGTCGCGGCGCAGACACTGACCACGCTCAAGGTCCAGGAAATCCCCTCGGGCTATGACGCATCGCTCTACGCGACCGAACGGCTGGAAATTGCCGCGCGCGACGGGACGAAGATCCCGGTCTCGGTGGTCTATCGCAAGGACCGCGCAAGTGGCGGCCCGCTGCATCTCTATGGCTACGGCGCCTATGGCATCTCGACCGATCCGGGTTTTTCGACCACGCGGCTCAGCCTGGTCGATCGCGGTTTCGCCTATGCCATCGCCCATATCCGCGGCGGCGATGACCTGGGGCGGGCCTGGTACAAGGCGGGGAAGCTGGAGCGGCGGACCAACACCTTCAACGACTTTGTCGACGTGGCCAAGGGCCTGATTGAGTGCGGCTTTACGCAGGCGGGCAAGATCAGCATTTCCGGCGGCTCGGCCGGGGGCGAGCTGATGGGGGCGGTGATCAATTCCGATCCGGCGCTGTGGGGCGCGGTCGTGGCTCATGTGCCCTTCGTCGACGTGCTGGCGACCATGCTCGATCCCACCCTGCCACTGACCCCGGGCGAATGGCCCGAATGGGGCAACCCGATCGAGGATCCGGCGGCGTTCGCGCTGATCCGGTCCTATTCGCCCTATGACCAGGTCAAGGCCCAGGCCTATCCGCCGCTGCTGGTTACCGCCGGTCTCAACGATCCGCGCGTGACCTATTGGGAGCCGGCCAAGTGGGTCGCCAGGCTGCGCGAGCTGAAGACCGATGACAACGAACTACTGCTCAAGACCAACATGGGCGCGGGCCATGGCGGGAAGTCTGGCCGGTTCGAGAGCCTGAAGGAAACCGCCGAGGAGTTCGCTTTCATCCTGTGGCAGTTGGGGGTTGAGGGGTGAGCAATCGCTTCACCCTGACCTTCACCGCTGAGTCCCAGCACATCGACGAACTCGGCCACGTCAACAATGCGGTCTGGGTCGACTGGATCCAGCAGATCGCCACGGCGCACTGGTCAGCCGTCGCCGCGCCGGAACATCAGGCGGCCTATATCTGGGTCGTGACCCGGCACGAGATCGACTATCGCGGCAATGTCGGCCTGGGAGAAAGCGTGACGGCAGAAACCTTCATCCCGGCCCCGCCGACCGGCGCGCGGTTTGACCGGCGGGTCGATTTTCGCGGGCCGGACGGCAAGGTGATTGTCTCGGCCCGCACCACCTGGGCGATGCTCGACAAGGCCAGCGGCAGGCTGGCGCGGGTGCGGGACGAGATTACAGCGCCGTTCCGGCCCTTTGCGGAGGAACAAGGATGAGCAAGATCGATCTACGCCCCGTTGGCTGGGTGCGCGGCGGGCGCGTCGCGGCCGAGGATGATGCCTGGGACGCTGAAACTGCGGCAATCGAGCTTGATACGAGCTGGTTGACCGCCGAGGCCTTGCAGGGGCTGGAGAGCTTCAGCCACGCCGAAGTTGTCTTCCACTTTGATCGGCTGCCCGAAAGCGAAGTTGTGCTAACGGCCCGTCATCCACGCGGCAATCCGGACTGGCCCAAGGTGGGCGTCTTCGCCCAGCGCGGGCGCAATCGCCCTAACCGGCTCGGGGTCAGCGCTTGCCGGATCCTGGGCGTCGAGGGTACGCGGCTATTGGTTGGCGGGCTCGATGCGATCGACGGCACGCCGGTACTCGATATCAAGCCGGTCCTTGCCGAGTTCCTCCCGCGTGGCGAAGTCCGCCAGCCGGATTGGTCGCATGCGCTGATGGCGGACTACTGGTAACTCAGCCCAGCACCTCGGTCACCGGGGTGTAATCGTACCCCAGCTCGGTCGCGACAGCCTCGTACGTCACCTTGCCGGCATGGACATTGAGGCCATTCGCCAGGTGCGGATTGGCCTTCAGCGCCGCCTGCCAGCCGAGGTCCGCGATCCGCAGCGCATGCGGCAGGGTCACGTTGTTGAGCGCATAGGTGCTGGTCCGCGCGACCGCGCCGGGCATGTTGGCAACGCAGTAATGGACGATACCGTCGACCACATAGGTCGGCTCGGCATGGGTGGTGGCATGGCTGGTCTCGAAGCAGCCGCCCTGGTCGATCGCGACGTCGACCAGCACCGCGCCGGGCTTCATGGTCCCCAGCATTTCGCGCGTGACCAGCTTGGGTGCTGCCGCGCCCGGCACCAGCACCGCGCCGATCACCAGTTCGGCCTCCTGGACCATCTGCTGGACCACGGCGAGGTTTGAGAAGCGGGTCTTGGCGCGGCCTTCGAAGTGGTTGTCGAGCCGTTCGAGCACCTCGGGATCGCGGTCAAGGATGGTCACGTCGGCGCCCATGCCGACGGCCATCTGCGCGGCGTGGAAGCCGACCACGCCGCCGCCGATCACCAGCACCTTGCCCGGCAGCACGCCCGGTACGCCGCCCAGCAGCACGCCGCGCCCGCCATGCGCCTTTTGCAGCGCGGTCGCCCCGGCCTGGATCGACATCCGCCCGGCCACCTGGCTCATCGGCTTCAGGAGCTGCAGGGTGCCGCCGGGACCGGTGACCGTTTCATAGGCAATCGCGGTGACGCCGGACTTGACGAGATCGGCGGTCTGCTCCGGATCGGGGGCGAGGTGGAGGTAGGTGTAGAGGATCTGGCCTGCGCGCAGCATGGCGCGCTCACCAGCCTGCGGTTCCTTGACCTTCACGATCATCTCGCAGCCGTCAAACACGGTCCTGGCGTCGGGCTTGATGGCGGCGCCAGCAGCGGCATAGGCCGCATCGTCGGCGCCGATACCCAGGCCGGCGCCGCTCTCAACCCAGACCTCGTGCCCGTGGCTAACCAGTTCGCGGACCGATTCCGGAGTCAGGCGACCCGGTATTCGTGGTTCTTGATTTCCGTGACGGTGCCGACGCGCATGGGGAGGTCTCCTCGTATCCGCGCAAGTCGTTACAGATGCAACCGGTTGGAGGCAAGGACCCGGAGCCGAAGCGAGCCGCCTAAACCTCGAAACGGAAGACATCCCCCTCGCGCCGGATCCGGCCGGCAGTAGGCCCGGCATAATGCGTGCCGATTACCAGCAGGTCGGCATCGGCCCATTCGCCGAACAGCCGCGCCCGGGTCTGCGCGGCGGCCTGCGGATCGCTGTCGAACAGCGGCGACCAGTCGGGATGGGCCAGCTGGCAGGGGTGGTGAGTCATGTCGCCAGTGATCACGGCGCGCTGGCCCTGGGATTCGATCCCGACGCTGACATGGCCCGGCGTGTGCCCGGTCGTGGGGATCAGGCAGACCTCTTCCGACAGCCGGTGATCGAGCTCGACCAGATCGGCGAGGCCTGCATCGAGGATCGGCTGGACCGAATCCGCCATGATCTGGCGCTGGTTATCCTCCTCGAAGGCGTTCCAGTGGTCGAACTCGATCCGCCCGAACAGGTAGCGGGCCTTGGGGAAGGTCGGCACCCAGGTCTCGCCCTCAAGCATGGTATTCCAGCCGACATGATCGACGTGGAGGTGAGTGCAGACTACCGCATCAACACTGTCGCGGCTCCAGCCCGCTTCGGCCATCCGCGCCAGGAAGGGCGTTGCCAGCCCGCGCCCGCCCAGCAGCCCGCGCGGTTTGTCGTTGCCGATGCAGGTATCGACCACCAGCCGCAGCCCCGGCGCCTCGACCAGCAGGGCATGGATCGACAGCAGCATCACGTCATCTTCGGTGACGAAGTGGGGATAGAGCCAGGGCAGCTTGCGCAGTTCCTCGGCCGTAGCCTGGACCAGGAACAAATTGTCCGGGCCGGCCGGGATCGGCAGCATCATCTCGAAAATCCGGGTCACCTTGACCGCGCCGATCTGCCAGCTGAGCGGAGCTTCGTTCATCCTGTTATCCCTCCCTGTTCCCGGCCGGGAGGCTAGCGGCGGGGCCGCGCCGGGCGCAACCCAAATCGCCGCACAGGATCGCCGCTTGCCCTGCCGGGTTTCGTGCTAGGGTGGCGCGATGTCGCTAGCCGAAGACCTGTATGAACGGATCCTCGCGTGGCGCGATCAGTCCGCCGCACTGTTCGTGCTGGGGATCTGCGGGGCGCAGGGTTCGGGCAAGTCGACTCTGGTCGCTGACCTGGCGCAGCGGTTGGCCGCAGCGGGCCTGCGGGTGGCGACGTTGTCGCTTGATGACCTCTACCTGGCCAAGGCGGCGCGGCAGGCGCTGGCGGGCAAGGTTCATCCGCTCTTCGCCACGCGCGGGGTGCCGGGGACGCACGATGTTGCGCTTGGACTCGCGACGATCGATGCCCTGGCGCGGGGCGAGCCGGCGGCCTGCCGCGCTCGA
>JACDQK010000141.1 GCA_015657645.1 Novosphingobium sp. | reverse complement strand
GGTCTTCCGCAAGAACGAGGAACTGTTTGTGGAGAACAGCTGGGTTCAGGTGATGATGGGGCAGGGGATCATGCCGCAAAGCTATCACCCGATCGCCACCAAGCTGCGCGCCGACGAGCTTGAGAAGTTCCTGAGCATGCTGCGGGATTCGGTGGCGAAGACGGTCGCCGGACTGCCCGATCAGCAGACTTACATCGCCCGCTATTGCGCGGCGCAGGATGCGGAGGCGGCATGATGCGGGTTCTGGCGCTGGCCCTCGCCGCGCTCGCGGCCCCGGCCGCTGCGGCGGACAACTGGACCATGGTCTGGTCGGACGAATTCGATGGCGACAAGATCGACCGTTCGAAGTGGGGCTTCGAGGTCGATTGCTGGGGCGGCGGGAACGACGAGCACCAGTGCTATACCAAGAGCCCGCGCAACGCTGGACTCGAGGACGGCAAGCTGGTGATCACCGCGCGGCACGAGCGCGTCACCGGCCCGGCGCTGCCCGAACACCTGCGCCGCACCTCCGCCACGCCCGAGGCCGAGGCAACTCGTGACATGAGCTCGGCCCGGCTGAGCACGCGCGGCAAGGCATCGTGGCGCTATGGCAAGGTTGAAGTCAGCGCCAAGCTGCCGCAGGGGCAGGGGACCTGGCCGGCGATCTGGATGCTGCCCGAAAAGGACCGCTACGGCACCTGGGCCGCTTCGGGCGAGATCGACATCCTTGAGGCAGTCAACCTGGGCGTGCCCTGCGCCAAGTGCCCGGGCGGACGCGAGAACACGATCCTGGGCACGCTGCACTTCGGCGGAAAATGGCCCAATAACAAGCACAAGGGCGAGGAAGTGCCGTTTCCCGCAGTGCTCGATGGCGGCTTCCACACCTATGCGATCGAATGGGGGCCGGAAAAGATCACCTGGCTGGTCGATGGCAAGCCCTATGCCGTGCGCACAGCCGATGAATGGTCGACCACCGGCTCCTCGACGCGCGGCGCGCCGTTCGATCAGCCGTTCCACCTGATCCTCAATCTCGCCATCGGCGGCAAGCTGGCCGAAACGCGCGGGCTTGGCGGCGTGCGTCTGGACGGCTATCCCAAGCGGATGGAGATCGATTGGGTTCGCGTCTGGCAAGCGCCTGATGCAAAGGGGATCTCCACCGGAACCGGTTCGGAGCAAGGGGGCAAGTAATCCATGGCGAGGCGTCGCCAGGCTGTGACGATCAAGCATGTGGCCGCCGATGCCGGCGTGTCGCTGCAGACGGTCAGCCGTGTCATCAACAACGAGCCGAATGTCCGCCCGGAAATGAAGGAGCGGGTCCAGGCATCGATCGACAAGCTGGGCTATGTCCCCTCGATCGCGGCCCAGCGGATGAGCGGGTCGCGCTCCTACCTGATCCTGGCGATCAACGACCGTGACCGGACCATCGCCGACTGGCGGGCGCGACAGGGGACCGACTGGGTCGACCAGATGCTGCTGGGCGGCATGCTGAAGTGCGCCGAGCATGGCTACCGGATGATCTTCGAGCTGGTCGATACCCATTCCGACCACGTCGAACGCGAACTGCTGGGCGCGATTGCCGCGCTTCAGCCGGACGGCATCATCCTGACCCCGCCGCATTCCGACAGCCCGCAGATCGTCAATTTCCTGGCCGAACAGAACATCCCGTTCGTACGGATCGGTTCGATCCAGAACGGGGCGGGGATTCCCGTCTCGATGGACGACGAGGGATCGGCGCATCAGGCCACCACGCACCTGTTGGAGCGGGGCCACCGCCGGATCGGCTTTATCTCGGGCTCGAGCGAATATGCCTTGAGCGGCTGGCGCGTCGATGGCTGGCGGCGGGCCATGCAGGAAGCGTGCTTGTCCAGCGACGGCCTGCTGGCCGAGGGCGATTTCAGCTTTGCCTCCGGGGTCGAGGCTGCAGGCAAGCTGCTGTCCGGGCCGGAGCGGCCGACCGCGATCATTGCCAGCAATGATCAGATGGCGCTGGCCACGCTCGAAGTGGCGCGGCTGATGGGGCTCTCGGTGCCGCAGGACCTCTCGCTGATCAGCTTCGACAACACGCCGCTGGTCCACTTTACCCAGCCGCCGCTGACCGCAGTCGACCAGCCGATCGCGGCGACTACCTCCAAGGCGGTCGAATTGCTGATCGCCGCCCAGAAGGGCGAGCCGGCCCCGAAGAGCCTGACCGTTGTCCAAGCCAGCATCTTCGTGCGGGAATCGGTCGCGCCGCTGGCGGATGCACCGGGTGCCTGATCCGCGCGCGCTGGTTGATCGCTTTATCCTGCTCTACGCGCTGGCCTGGGCCGGCGGAACGATTGGCTATGTCCCGCTGCTCTCGATCCTGCTGCCGGTGCAGGTTGCCGGTCTGGCGGGCAAGACCGCCGGGGTCGACTGGCTGGCCTATATTGCGCTGATCGGGGCGATTGCGGCCAGTCTGGCCGGGATCCTGTTCGGCTATCTCAGCGATGTGACGCGCAACCGGCGCGGCTGGATTGTCGCGGGGCTGGCGCTGTCGTGCACGCTGCTGCTGGTAATCGGGCGGATGACCAGCCTGCCGGAAATCGTCGCGGCGATCGTGGTCTGGCAGCTTGGCCTCAACATGATGCTGGGGCCGCTGGCGGCCTGGGCCGGGGATGTCGTGCCGGATGACCGCAAAGGCCTGCTGGGCGGTCTGATGGCTTTCGCGCCGGGGCTGGGGGCACTGGCGGGCGCGCTGGTGACGATACCCGGCCTGGCCGACGGGCAGGCGCGCCTTGGCCTCGTCGCCACGCTCGTGGCGCTCTGCGTGGTGCCGGTCCTGCTGCATGGGCCGCCGGCGGGCGCGGTCCGGGTGCAGGCTGCGGTGCTGTCTGAGCCGCATCGTGCGCGCCGGCTGGCGCTGCGGATGTGGTTGGCCCGGCTGGCCGTGCAGGTGGCTGAGGCGACGCTGTTCGCCTATCTGTTCTTCTGGCTGGCTAGCCTCGATGGCTCGGTCAGCGATAACCAGACCGCGCGGCTGTTCAGTGTGATCCTGCTGGTCTCCGCCCCGCTGGCGCTGCTGGTGGGGCGCTGGTCGGACCGGACCGACCGGCCGATCATGCCGCTGCAGGCCTGCGCGCTGATTTCGGCGCTCGGGCTGGTCGGCATGGCGCTGGCGCCCGACATCACCGGCGCCATGCTCGCTTATGGGCTGTTTGGCGTCTCAAGCGCGGTGTTCCTGGCGCTCCATTCGGCCCAGACGCTGCGGATCCTGCCGCGCCCTGATCGGCGCGGGCGCGATCTGGGATTGTTCAATCTTGCCAATACGGTGCCCTCGCTGGTCATGCCCTGGCTGACCATGGCGATTGTTCCGGCGGCGGGTTATCCGGCCCTCTTCGCGCTGCTGGCCGGGCTGGCGGCATTGTCCGGACTACTGCTGCGGAACATGACACCTGCCAACTAAGGCTGCTGCTTGACTTTCCCCCTCGGCTCATGCGAATGAGAACGTTCACAAGATAAACTTGGGGTGAGAGAGTTCGATGCGCATAGGGATGCTGACGGTCGCGTGTCTGGCGTTGGTCGCGGGCTGTGCACAGGGACCCGCCGTTTCGACCACACCGGCAGTCGTATCACAGCCTGCTCCGCAGAGCGAAGACGTCCGCATCGCCGATCTGCTCGCGCGGATGAGCCTTGAGCGCAAGATCGCGCAGCTGATCCAGCCGCAGATCAATTCGTTCACCGCCGCCGACATGGAGCGCTACCGCTTCGGCAGCTATCTCAACGGCGGCAACGGCGGCCCCTATGGCGACGAATTCGCGCCGGCCGCGCAGTGGCTCAAGCTCGCCGACGAGATGTGGGATGCCTCGACCAAGCCGCTGCCGAACGGTGAACCGGCGATCCCGGCAATCTGGGGGACCGACGCGGTCCACGGCCACACCAATGTGATCGGCGCAACGATCTTCCCGCACAATGTCGGCCTGGGGGCAACCCGCGATGCCGACCTCGTCCGCCGGATCGGCGCGGCAACCGCGCTGGAGATGCGCGCGACCGGGATCGAGTGGGACTTCTCGCCGACAATCGCCGTGGCCCGCGACCGGCGCTGGGGCCGTTCCTATGAAAGCTATTCGCAGGATCCGGATATCGTCGCGCCGCTCGGCGCGGCGTTGATCGAAGGGCTGCAAGGCAAGGTCGGCACGCCCGAGTTTCTAGGTAGCGACCGGGTCATCGCCACCGCCAAGCACTTCTTCGCCGATGGCGGCACGGCCCAAGGGGTCGACCAGGGCGACGTCAGCGGCGATCTGGCCGAACTCAAGGCGATCCACGCCAAGCCCTACCCAGCCGCCATTGCCGCCGGCGCCGAAAGCATCATGGCCAGCTTCAACTCGATCAACGGGGTGAAGATGCACGGCTATCGGGACCTGCTGACCGGTGTGCTGCGTGACGAATTCGGCTTCAAGGGCATGGTCGTGGGGGATTGGAATGCCCATGGCCAAATTGCCGGATGCAAGGTTGACGATTGCTCGCAATCGCTGCTGGCCGGGCTCGACATGTACATGGTGCCGGACGACTGGCGCGCCCTCCACGCCAACCTGATGCGTGATGTGCGGAATGGCACGATCCCCATGGCGCGGGTGGATGAAGCCGTTGGCCGGGTGCTGCGGATGAAGCTGCGGCTGGGCCTGCTCGATGCGGATGCGGTCAAGCCGTCGCTGCGGCCGCACGGCGGCAATTTTTCCCTGCTCGGTGCGCCCCAGCACCGCGCCGTTGCGCGCGAAGCGGTCGCCAAGTCGCAGGTCCTGCTCAAGAACGATGGCGTACTGCCGCTGGCTGCCGGGGCCAAGATTCTGGTCGCCGGCCGCGCGGCGGATAGCGTGGCCCAGGCCTCGGGCGGCTGGACCCTGACCTGGCAAGGCGGGCTTGAGCTGACCAATGCGAAGTACTTCCCTGGCGCAACCTCGATCTGGGCCGGTCTCAAGTCGATGGCCGAGGCTTCGGGCGGATCGGCTGCGCTCTCGGCCGACGGCAGTTTCACGACCAAGCCCAATGTCGCCGTGGTCGTGTTCGGCGAAGAACCCTATGCCGAGTTTGAAGGCGACCGGAAGACCGCGGTCTTTACCGATGAAGAGGGGCTGACCCTGCTGCGCAAGTTCAAGGCTGCGGGCATTCGCACGGTCGCCGTGTTCCTCTCGGGCCGGCCGCTGTGGATGAACCGCGAGATCAACGCGGCCGATGCCTTTGTCGCCAGCTGGCTGCCGGGCAGCGAAGGCGCCGGGGTGGCCGATGTGCTCTATGGCAAGCGCCCCGCCACGGGCCGGCTCTCGTTCAGCTGGCCGGCTGGCTGCGATGGCAAGCCGGTCAACGGACCCGAAGGCGCGCTGTTCAACCTTGGCTACGGGCTGTCGCTGGGTGAGCGCAGCGCGGTTCCCAGGCTCGATGAAACATGCGCCTATCTTAATCCTGGCCCCTCGGCCGATTGGTTCGTCGATGGCAAGCTGGCTCCCGGCACGATGATCACCGGCGATGGGGCACCGCTGCCCAATCTGCGCGGTCAGGCCGGCGGGATTGCTGCGCGCGGGGTTGATCGCAAGCGGCAGGAAGATGCCCGCGAAATCACCTTTGCCCCGGGTGCGACCCTGTCCTTCGCCCAGCGGCAGGCCGGTTCGGGTGCCTTCCGGATCAGCTATTTCCTGCCGGATCAGCCGG
>JACDQK010000140.1 GCA_015657645.1 Novosphingobium sp. | reverse complement strand
GCAGACTAGAGATTGAGGCCCGCCGTTTCGCCCAGCCCGGCCATCAGGTTGAGGCTCTGCACCGCCGCGCCGCTGGCGCCTTTGCCCAGGTTGTCGAGCCGGGCGACGAGCCGCGCCTGCGCGCCGTCCTTGGCGCCGAACACCCACAGGTCGAGCCGGTCCGAGGGCTGCATCGAGCGGCGCAGCAGCAGTTCGTCCTTGGGCTCGTCGTGGACGGTGACGACCTTGCTGCCGGCGTAGAACTCGATCAGCGCCAGCCGCAGGACTTCCGGCGATCCGGCCATCGGCATGGCGCTCAAAGGCAGCGGCACTTCGACCACCATGCCGCGATGCGCATCGATCACGGCCGGGGCAAACAGCGGCGGATGGGTGAGGGCGGCATAGCGCTGCATCTCGGGCACGTGCTTGTGCCCCATGCCGAGGCCATAGGCGCGGAAGGCGATGTCGCCATCCTCTTCAAATCGCTTGATCAGCGCCTTGCCCCCGCCCGAATAGCCCGAGACGGCGTTAACGGTATAGGGCCAGTCGGTCGGCAGCAGCCCGGCCCGCATCAACGGCGCAACCAGGCCCAGAAAGCCGGTCGGATAGCAGCCGGGATTGCTGACCCGGGCAGCGCTGGCGATTGCCTCGCGCCCGATCAGTTCGGGAAAACCATAGGCCCAGCCATCGGCCACCCGGTGCGCGCTGGAGGCATCGATGATCCGCACCGCCGAACCCTCGGCCAGCGTCAGCGCTTCCTTGGCGGCCTCGTCCGGCAGGCACAGCACGGCAAAGTCCGCCGCATGATAGGCATCGCGCCGCGCGCCCGCATCCTTTCGGGCTGCTTCGTCCAGGATCAGCAGTTCGAATTCGTGGCGCGGGGCAAGCCGGTCTACGATTTCGAGGCCAGTGGTGCCAACGGCGCCGTCGATGAATACCTTGTGCGCCACCTCAGGCTTCAAGCGCCTCGACCGGCAGATAGCCGACAAAGCCATCCTCGCCGACCTGGCCCCAGGCCCAGCCGCCCGTCACATCGAGCACGTTGAACAGCGCGCCACCAGCCAGGGCTTCGCGCACTGCGGCATCGGCCTTGTTGGCATCCAGCAGGTTCGCTCCGCCAGCGACGACCTTGTGCGGCATCGGCACGGCATAGTGCGGCACGAAGCAGCGTCCCGCCAGGCGGATATGCGCCAGGTCCCCGCGCACCGGCCAATGCGCAGCGTCAAGCTTTTCGGCCGGGCCGGACAGGCCATACTGGCCCTCGGGAATGGCGGTTACGGTCAACTCTTCGTGCCCCGAAAACTGGAAGACCGGGCGATTAGCGCCGCTTTGGCCAGCTAGCAAGTTATCCATCGGCATGACTTCTCAAAACCACAGGTCGCGGACGCAGCGACCATCGCTTGGCAGATCATCGAACGTATCGAGTCCATCGAAATGGTCGATCGGCAGATGCGCAACGGCCTGGGCATCGGTCAGGCGGATATTGACGGCCAGTCTGCGTTTGCCATCCTCCTCGAGCCGCAAGCCGCGCCAGGCGACTACCCCGGCACAATCCGGACAGAAGTGGACTTCCAGTGCCGGATCCGCCTTGCCGACGCGGCGATAGGTGCGGGTCGGGCCGGACAGGACGATCCGCTCGCCTTCGAAGTCATAGGCCCACAAGGCGCCATAGCGATGGCACAAGCTGCAGTTGCAGGCAGTTACCGGCCCGGGATCGCCAGTCAGTGTCCAGCCGCAGGCCCCGCAGTGGCACCGCCCCTCAAGGACCTCAGCCATAACGCCCCTTGAGCAGTCCCCATGCGGCGCGCAGGCCTAGGGCATCGCCGCCTTTGGGCCGGCCGGGCTTGGCGGCGGGGCGCCAGGCGAAGGTATCGAAGTGGGCCCAGTCGGTCCCGGCCGGCACGAACCGGTCGAGGAACAGCGCGCCGACCGAGGCGCCGGCAAAGCCGTTGCTGGCCGAGTTGTTGAGGTCGGCGATGTCGCTCTTCAGGTACTCGCGGTAGCCATCGTAGAGCGGCAGGCGCCAGCACGGATCGCTGACCGCTTCGCCCGCTGCCAGCATTTCCGCCGCAGTCTCATCGCGCCGGGTGAACAGCGCGGGGAGGTCCGGCCCGACCGCGACGCGGGCCGCGCCGGTGAGCGTGGCAAAGTCGATCACCAGTTCGGGCTCTTCCTCGCCCGCGCGGGTCAGGGCATCGCCCAGCACCAGCCGTCCTTCGGCATCGGTGTTGCCGATCTCGACCGAGATCCCGGCGCGGCTTCTCAGCACGTCGCCGGGGCGGAACGCATTGCCGGCAATCGCGTTCTCGACCGCCGGGATCAGCAAGTGCAGCCGGACCTTGAGGTGATGCTGCATGACCAGCTGGGCAAGGGCGAGAGCATGGGCCGCGCCGCCCATGTCCTTCTTCATCAGCGCCATGCCCGCGGCCGGCTTGATATCAAGGCCGCCGCTGTCAAAGCAGACGCCCTTGCCGACAATCGCCAGCTTGGGGTGCTTGGGATCGCCCCAGGTCAGCTCGAGCAGGCGCGGGGCATGTTGGCGCGCGGCAGCGCGGCCGACGGCGTGGACCATCGGATAGCCCTGTTCCAGCGCATCGCCGCTGGTGACCTTGACCTCCGCCTTGTGCGCCTTGCCGACGCGTTCGACTTCGGCCTCTAGCTGGGCCGGGCCCATGTCCTCGGCGGGGGTGTTGACCATGTCGCGGACCAGCGCGGTGGCGGCCACTTCGGCCAGGGCCGGGTCGATCGCCCCTGCCGCCTTGGTCAGCAGCACGCGCGGGCCTTCATCGGAAGCTCGGCGCGGTAGCGGTCAAAACGGTACTGCCCCGCCGCCCAGCCGAACAGCGCCGGGCCGCTTTCGGCATTGGCCAGGCGGTAGGTCCCGGCCGGCAGGCTTTCGCCTAGCCGGGCGAGGCACCAGGTGCCAAGTTCGCTGGCATCGGCCACGCCGGTGACCACCGACCAGTCCTCACCGTTGGGCAAGATCGCGTGTTCGAACGGCCCGGCGGCAAATTTCTGTGCGGCGAGGGCCGAGCGGGCGGCTGCGGGCAAGCTCTTCAGAAAGTCTTCCAGCCCCGCCTTGTCGACCACATGGATCGGCGTGGCGTTTTGGTCGCGGTCGGGCTGGATCAAGGCGTGCTTATCGGTCATGGTTCCCGCCATAGCCGCGCTGCGGCGCAAGGTGCGAGAGGAAATTGGCAAATGCGGAAAGCCGCGATCCTGTTCCTGCTGTTGACGACGGCCTGCGTGCCGGAAAAGGACGAGGCCAAGCAGGCTGAGCCAACCGCGGCCGCGACTGCCGAAGCTGTGCCGCTGGCGACGGCCACCGCAACCATGGCGGCCGTGGCCCGCAAGACCGAGGAACGCACCTCTTCCTTCGAGTTCGATTACAGTTACCCGGCCGAGGCCGCCGCGATCCCTGCACTGGCCGCCGAACTGGAGGCAGACCTCGCCAAACAGCGCCGCGAACTGGTGAGCGCGGCCAAGGAAGGCCGGGTGGCGGCGCAGGAGAGCGGCTTCCCGTTCAATCCCTATTCCTATTCAGCCGGCTGGTCGGTGGTGGCGGACCTGCCCGGCTGGCTCAGCCTATCCGCCGGGGCGAGCACCTATACCGGCGGCGCTCACCCCAACCACTGGTCGCAGGCGCTGCTGTGGGACAAGGCCGCGGGCCAAAGCCGTGTGGCGACCGACCTGTTCACGTCGAAAGCCGCGCTGGCCGCCGCGATCCGCGATCCGTTCTGCGCAGCGCTCAACCGCGAACGCGCGGCGCGCCGGGGCGAGCCGATCGACCCGAACAGCGATGGCATGTTCGACCAGTGCGTCGACCCCACGGCATCGACCGTGATCCTCGGTTCCTCGAACAAGCAACAGTTTGACCGGATCGGCATTCTGATCGCACCCTATGAGGCCGGACCCTATGCCGAGGGTGATTACGAGATCACCCTGCCGGTGACCAAGGCCGTGCTGGCGGCAGTCAGGCCGCAGTACCGCTCGGTCTTTGCCCTGGGCCGCTGACGCCCACTCGCTTTTTGGCGGCGATGCGCCTATATGCGGCGGCGATGACACAATATCAGGTAGTGACCGGAACCGAGACCGTCCTGCGCGACGGCACGATCAAGCTCCACGGGCCCGAGGGCTTCGAGGGGATGCGCCGCGCCGGGCGGCTGGCGGCCGAGATCCTAGATGCGTTGGTGCCGATGGTCCAGCCGGGCGTCTCGACGCAGGAACTGGACGATGTCGTCCGCCAGATGACGCTTGATGGCGGCGCGGTCCCGGCCACGCTGGGCTATCGCGGCTATACCCATTCGTGCTGCATCTCGATCAACCACGTGGTCTGCCACGGCATCCCTTCGGACAAGGTCCTGAAGGACGGGGACATCGTCAATATCGACGTCACCCCGCTGCTCGATGGCTGGCACGGCGATACCAGCCGGATGTACCTGGTCGGCGATGTGCCGCTGAAGGCCAAGCGGCTGGTCGATGTGACGCACGAATGCCTGATGCTGGGGATCGAAGCCGCCAGCCGCCCCGGCGCGCGGCTGGGCGATATCGGCGCGGCGATCCAGACCTATGCCGAAGCGCACCGCTATGGCGTCGTCCGCGAATTCTGCGGCCACGGCCTCGGCCGCCTGTTCCACGATGCCCCCGAAGTGGTCCACGCCGGCCGCGCCGGGACCGGGCCGGAACTGAAGCCGGGCATGTTCTTCACGATCGAACCGATGATCAACCTCGGCAAGGCGGGGGTAAAGGTGCTGGAAGACGGCTGGACGGCGGTCACCCGCGACCGCTCGCTTTCCGCCCAGTTCGAACACTCGATCGGAATTACCGAGACCGGGGTGGAGATCTTCACCAAGTCGCCGACGGGGCTGGATAAGCCGCCTTATTAGCCCCTGCCGCTGCGGATCGCCGCACCCGCTGCGAACGGCGTGATCGCCACCAGCACCAGGCTGAACGCCGCCGTCAGGGCAATCCCTGCTTCGCCGCCGGTTGAGAGGCTGCCCGCGCCGAACACCAGCAGCGGCACGGCCAGTGGGATCACCAGCAGGCCGCCCAGGGCCGCGCCGCCGCGCAGGCCCGCAGTTAGCGCTGCGACCAGCACGCCCAGCGCGGCCAGACCCGGCGTTCCCGCCAGCAGGCCCAGTTCAACCGTCTGCAATGTCGCCGCATCGATCCCGACCAGCGCGCTCGCAGGGATCGCCGCCAGCAGCAGCGCCGGAGCGAAGCTCAGCCAATGGGCCAGCATCCGCGCGGTCATCGCCAGTTCCTCGCTGATCCCGCGCAGCGCGAGTTGATCGAACAGGCCGAGTTCCATGTCCGGCTCGACCAGCCGGTCGAGCGGCAGGATCGCCGCCAGCAGCGCCGCGATCCACAGCACCCCGCCGCCGGTCCGCGCCAGTACCGGCGCATCGGGCCCGACCGCGAAGGGATAGAGCATCGCCACCGCGAGGAAGAACAGCACCGGCAGCAAGGTCGCCCCGCGCCGCTCACCGCCGAGCAGCAGGCCCAGATCGCGGCGCAGCAGGGTGAGGAAGTGGCTCATGCGGTAAAGTCCGCCAGGTCGATCGCTTGCCCGCCGGGCAGGGCAATCGGCTGGTGTGAGGCGACCAGGGCAATCCCGCCCTGCGCACAGTGCTGCGCCACCAGCGCCTCGACCAGCGCCACGCCGCGGGTATCGAGGCCGTTCAAGGGCTCATCGAGCAGCCAGATCGGCGCCTCCTGCCCCAGCAGCCGGGCCAGCGCCGCGCGCTTCTTCTGTCCGGTCGAAAGATAACGCACCGGCACCTCGAGCAGGCCGGAGAGGCCCAGCTGCGCCAGCTCGGCATCGCCCGGTCCGTCGAGCCGCTGCCAGAACGCCAGCGCTTGGCCCAGCGGCAAGCCGGGATCGAGGGCAGGGCGCTCATCGAGCAGGCCGACGCTGCCCTCGCGCGCAACGTCGCCAACCAGCGGGCGCAGCAAGCCGGCGAGAATGCGGATCAGGCTGGACTTGCCGATCCCGTTGGCGCCCTTGACCTGCAGCGCCTGGCCGCTGCGCAGCTCCAGCCCCAGCCCACGGAACAGCAGCCGCTCGCCGCGCTGGCAGGCCAGGTTGTTCGCAGTCAGGCGGCACGCTTGCATCGCCCAGCGCGATAGGGGAAAGCGGGCGCACTGCCAAGGAGCCGCTCATGTCGATTGCCCGCCTGACCGAAACCGAACTTGCCGACCTCATAGCGCGGCACCCCGAATGGACCCTGCGCGCCGACGGGCTCGCGCTGGAGCGCACCTTCAAGTTCGCGGATTTCAACGCGGCCTTCGGCTTCATGACCCGCGTCGCGCTCTATGCCGACAAGGCCGATCACCACCCGGAATGGTTCAACGTCTACAACCGGGTCGAAATGACGCTGACGACGCATGACGCCGGCGGCGTTTCGGACCGCGATGCGGCGATGGTGGAGTGGTTGGCGCAAATCGCGTGACCACCTGGGTTGCCCTGCTGCGCGCGGTCAATGTGGGTGGCACCACCAAGTTGCCGATGGAGCAGCTGCGCGCGATCTGCACGGCAGCGGGGATGCGCAATGTCCGCACTTATATCGCCAGCGGCAATGTGGTGCTGGATAGCGATCTGGACGAGGCCGGGGTTCGTGCGGCGATCGAGGACGGGATCGAACAGGCCTATGGCAAGCGGATTCCGGTGCTGGTGCGCAGCGAGGCAGAGCTGGCGCGGGTGGTGGCGGCCAATCCTTTCCCCCATGCGGCGGGCAACCGGCTGGTGATGCTGTTCACTGAAGCCGAGCCCTCGCTTGCGGGCTTGCGGCATCAGCAAGGCGAGGAAATCGGCCTGGGCCGGCGCGAGATCTATATCCACTATGGCGACGGCATGGCGCAGTCGAAGCTCAGCCTAGCCGCCATGAAGGATGGAACTGGCAGGAATCTCAATACGATAGTCCGGTTGGTCGAGATGGCGGCCGCCGCTTCCGCTGCATGATGTGCCAATTTCTAATGTAGCCTTGACAAAAATAACCAAATAGGTTATAAACTGCAGCGCTTCGGTCCAGCCGAAGCCAGCGGCGGGTGTGTGGGGCGTGTCAGCGCTTGCGCCTTGTGCCTCACGCTACAGGTCGGCGCTTTCCCCAGCGGAAGCGTCCGCGCCCCTTGGATGCGAGGAGCGGCCGGCGATCTCCGGCGGCGGAATTTGGGGGTATGCCCTCACGGTCAGGCGGCAGGGGTGCGAATCCGACCCGCCCTGCCTCGCACACAGGATTGCGTTGACGAGAATTTGGCACGCTGCTCGCCAGCCACTCGCATTGATTGCGTGCCAGCCAAGCCTGTCTGGTTCAGGCCCCCGCGCCGACCGCCCGTCCGCGTGTTTTCCCGGCGTTATCCCGCATTCGCCAGCGGGCGCAGAGCCGCGCCTGGTGAATCAGGTGCTACTTACCGAGCGGCCGCGCGCTCGAACGCATCTGCTTGCGGACCCGGCCCGGCAGCCAGCGCGCGGCGAAGGCGATCCGGTGCGCCGTCTTGCCGACGCGGTTGTGTAGCTGGTTGCCGTGCACCGCATTCCACGCGGCCTCGGCCACTTCGCTGACCGGGGTGATCTCCAGCCCCGCCTCAACCACCCGTTCGCGAATGCCTTCGTTGCTGCCCTGGTTGGGGTTCATGTCGATCAGCGGGGTGTCGATAAAGCCCGGCATCAGGCTGGCGACCTTGATCCCGTCCTCGGCCCATTCGCCGTCGAGGCTTTCGGTGATCGCGCGCACGCCGAACTTGGTGGCCGAATAGACCGAGCGCCCGGCGTGCCATAGATCCCCGCCGCGCTGGCGGTGTTGAGCAGGCACGAGCCCGGCGCGCTGGCCTTGAGCCAGGGGTGCGCGGCCTGCGCGCCCCACAGCACGCCCTTGAGGTTGATATCGAGGCAGCGCTCGATCTCTTCCGGCTTGTTCTCGATCAGCGCGCCGCCCAGCGGAATGCCGGCGTTGTTGAAGACCACGTCGATCTTGCCGCCCGCTGCCGTGGCGAAAGCGGCCAGGGCAGCGTCCCACGCAGCCCGGTCACGGACATCGAGCTTGTGCTGCGAGGAAGCCCCGGCCGGCAGCAGCGCCGCCGTTTCCTTCATCCCGCTCTCGCTGATGTCGGCCAGCCCGACGAACCAGCCATTGGCGGCAAATTTCTGCGCCACAGCCCGGCCGATGCCAGACCCGCCGCCGGTGATGAAGATTGCTTTGCGCTGTACCACGCACCACTCCCGAATCACACTTACATTGATGTCAGCAGTGATTACAGCGCCGGATTATTATAGCAATGCCAGGTGAAGATCGCCGTTGCGCCGCGGTGCGGGCGCCAGGCCTCCGCCATTTCGCGGGTCAGTTTTTCGGAAGGGCGCTCGGGCAGGCCGAGCAGCTTGTGCAGCCCCGCCTGGACCGCCAGGTCACCCGCCGGCCAGATATCGCCGCGGCCTTCGGCGAAGAGCAGATAGATCTCGGCTGACCAGCGGCCGATGCCCTTGATCTGGGTGAGCTGGGCGATCGCTTCCTCGTCGTCCTGCGGCAGCGAATCGAAGTCGAGCTCGCCGCCCACCACCAGTTCGCACAGGGACCGCATGTAGCCTTGCTTCTGCTTCGACAGGCCGCAGGCGCGCAGCGTGTCGAAATCGGATTCGAGGACTTTCTCGGGCGGCAGCTCGGGCCCGAGGTGCGCTTCGAACTTGCGCCACATCGAGGCCGCGGCAGCGACGCTGACCTGCTGGCCAACGATCGTGCGCATCAGCGTGCTATAGCCGCGCGGGCGGATCCGCGGCTCGGGATAGCCGGTCCGTTCCAGCGCCACGGCGAAGCGCGGCTCGATCTTGGCCACGCTGTCGAGGCCGTGCTGCAATTGCTCTGCGGTCAATCCCACGCGAATGGTCCTGCTTGCCAAAGGAAAGCGCCTTGGTTAGCAGCGCCGGCGAAGCGCCGATAGGGTGCATGCAAGAGGAAAGACGCGATGCCGAAGCTGGTAGTGGTCAATCGGGCTGGTGAAGAAAAGACGATCGAGGCTTCGGCCGGCCTGTCGGTGATGGAAGCGATCCGCGACAACGGCTTTGACGAATTGCTCGCGCTGTGCGGCGGCTGCTGCTCTTGCGCTACCTGCCACATCCACGTCGATGCCGACTGGGCGGGCAAGCTGCCGGCGATGAGCGAAGACGAAAACGACCTGCTCGACAGCTCGGACCACCGCGGTGAAACCTCGCGCCTGTCGTGCCAGATCCAGCTGACCGACGCGCTCGACGGCCTCAAGGTCATCATCGCGCCGGAAGATTGAGCTAGAGTTCGGCTTTGGGGGGAGCAAGCGCAAATGCGTTGCGCCGCGTCCCCCGCGCTCCTACCTTTCGGGCGATGACCATGGCGCTCGTACAGCACAACACGCTCGACCTGATCGGCAACACCCCGCTCGTCCTGCTCAAGGGACCGAGCGAGGCGGCTGGCTGTGAGATCTGGGGCAAGTGCGAATTTGCCAACCCCGGCGCCTCGGTCAAGGATCGCGCGGCGCTTTGGATCATCCGCGATGCCGAGGTGCGCGGTGAGCTGAAGCCCGGCGGCACGGTTGTCGAAGGCACGGCCGGGAACACCGGCATCGGCATTGCGTTGGTTGCCAATGCGCGCGGTTACAAGACCGTGATCGTCATGCCGGACAACCAGTCCAAGGAAAAGATGGACACCCTGCGCGCGCTGGGGGCCGAACTGGTGCTCGTGCCGCCGACGAAGTTCGCCGACCCGGCGCACTTCGTCCACACCTCGCGCCGCCTGGCCGAGGAGACCGAAGGCGCGGTCTGGGCCAACCAGTTCGACAATGTCGCCAACCGCAAGGCCCATATCGAAAGCACCGCGCCGGAAATCTGGCAGCAGCTTGAAGGGCGGATCGACGGCTTTACCTGCGCTGCCGGGACCGGCGGGACGATTGCCGGGGTGGGCCTCGGCCTCAAGGCCTTCGACGAGAACGTCCGGATCGCCCTGACCGATCCCCACGGCGCGGCGCTCTACAGCTACTACGCGACTGGCGAGCTGAAGGCCGAGGGCACTTCGGTGGCCGAAGGGATCGGGCAGGGCCGGATCACCGCCAATCTCGAAGGCGCGCCGATCGACACCCAGTTCCGCATTTCGGACGAGGCCGGCCTCGAATGGGTCGCCCGTCTGCTGCGCGAGGAAGGGCTGTGCCTCGGCCTGTCATCCGGCATCAACGTGGCCGGGGCGATCGAGCTGGGCAAGCAGCTGGTGGCCGAAGGGCGCCAGGACGTCCGCGTCGCCACGATCCTGTGCGATACCGGCTTCCGCTATCTCTCCACGCTCTACAATGCCGAGTGGCTGCGGGCGAAGGACCTGCCGGTCTTTCCCTGGCTGGCCTGATCGGCTAACACCAGCCCATGGCCAGTCAGCCGAACCGACCAGTCCCCCAGCATTTCGTGCCGCCAACCGCGCGTGAGCTGCGCGCCCAGGCGGTCCAGCGGCTCCAGGCCGGGCTGTTCGGCCTTGCTGCCATCGTCCTGTTGGTCGGTCTGGCCAACATCATCAACGATCGCGCCCGGCTGGCCGATGCGACCGCGCCAGTAGCCACCGCGCCGGCTAAGGCCGATGATCGCGGCGATCCGCTGGCCGATATCGGCGTGGTTCCGGCGGCTTCGCCCGAAGCCCCGGCCAGCGCCAGTGCCGCGCCCAAGAACTAGCCACCTGGCCGCCCTGCTGCTGGTCCCGGCCGTTGCACTCGGCTGGGCCATGCTGTCGCGTCCAGCCGAGGTGCAGCGCCCGGTCGGGCTGTTCACTTCGCTGCCGATCCTCTGGGGGGAGGGCGAGGAGCTCGGCGACCTGCTGAGCAAGGATCGTCCGCCGCACTGGGTCAAAGCCGAACTGGAGACGCTCGGGCCGATCCGACCGCTCGATACGCTCGAGGAACTGAGCCCCGACCTGAAGCGCCTGGTGATCGCCCAGCCGCGCCCGCTGTCCCCGGCCGAGAACGTCGCGCTCGACAATTGGGTGCGGAGCGGGGGACAGGTGCTGCTCCTGGCCGATCCGCTGCTGACCGAAGAAAGCAGTTATCCGATCGGCGACCAGCGCCGGCCCCAGGATGTGGCATTGCTCTCGCCGATCCTCTCGCGCTGGGGGCTCGAACTGACCTTTGACGAGGCGCAGCGGGCAGGATTGCGGATAGTTGCGGCCGACGGGGCGGCGATCCCGGTCGATCTGGCTGGGGCATGGCGGACGAAGAACCCGCAGTGCCAGCTTGAGGCCCAGGCGCTGCTGGCGGTCTGCCGGATTGGGCAGGGGCGCGTGCTGGCCCTGGCCGATGCCGAGATTGCCGCCACCAGCGATGGCGATGGTTTGCGCCAGCCGGCCCTGGCGGACCTGCTCCGCCGCGCCTTCGCTAACCCCTGATCCGGGACATTTCGGGGAAACCACGGGAAGGGCCGCGCGCCTAGTCCGAGTCGCACGGTAAACCCCTGATTTTTCGTCAGAACAAAGCATAAACGATGTGACGTTTGGCGCATCGCTGAGGGAATCTGATCCAGTAGATTCAGCTATTTACCGAGTTATCCCGTGATTTCCCGCAAAAAGCCCTTCCATCCCCAATAATCAATGTTAAGAAATCGTTTCATCGACAGTGATGTTGGCCTTCGTGCCCCACGTGTGGGGTGCCGGTCGCCGGGGCGGGCGAGCGGAGCGAAGGGGGGTTTAATCGCCGGACATTCCGGCATTCGGGGCAGGTGGCGTGGAGGCGGTTCGGCCGATCAGCTATAGCGGGCAGGGCTTTTCGCTGTTGGGCGAAAAGGGCCGGTTCGTGCTGCCGCCCGATTTCCGCAAGGCCGTCCGCGATTCCGGCCAGGGCGAGCGCGTGCTGTGCCTGGCCAAGCATCCCCGCTGGAAATGCCTGATCGGGTTCGGTCTGGGCCGGGTCAGCGAGTTCGAGGCCGAGCTGGACCGCGAAGAGCGCATCGCGCTGGAACGCGGCCAGGACTACGACCGCGAGCTGCGCGCCAACCAGCTCTATGGCTTCGCCCGCGTGCCGTTCGACGATTCCGGCCGCTTCGTCCTGCCTGAGCGCTATTTCAAGCTTGGCGGGATCGACAGTGCCACCTTCTTCCAGGGTGGCGGCAAGTCTTTCACGATCTGGAACCCGGCTGAGCTCGCCAAGATGGGCGCCGGCTGGGAAGACGCCCAGGAAGCCTGCGCCGAACTCGCCGCCCAGGCTCAGAGCGGGAAGGGCCGCAAATGAGCGCCCCCCATATCCCGGTCCTCCTCGACGAAGTGGTTGCCGCCCTCGCGCCGGCCCCCGGTGCGGTGATCGTCGATGCCACCTTCGGTGCCGGCGGCTATACCCGCGCGCTGCTCAATGCCGGGGCGACGGTCCACGCCTTTGACCGCGATCCCGATGCGATCGCCGCCGGGCAGGCCTGGCCCGAATGCGGCGAGCAGCCGCCGCGGCTGGTGCTGCATCCGCGCCGCTTCTCGGAAATGGTTGCCGCGCTGGCCGAAGCCGGGGTTGCCCGCGTCGATGGCATTGCCATGGATATCGGCGTCTCCTCGATGCAGCTTGATCAGGCGGGGCGCGGCTTTGCCTTTGCCGCCGATGGCCCGCTCGACATGCGGATGAGCCAGGACGGCCCCAGCGCGGCCGACTTCGTCAACACCGCACCCGAGGGCGAGATCGCTGACGTGCTGTTCAACTATGGCGAGGAGCGCCAGTCGCGCCGCGTTGCCCGCGCGATCGTTGCCGCCCGCCCGCTCGAAACCACCGGGCAGCTTGCCGCCGTGGTGCGCAAGGCGCTCGGCTATCACCCCGGCATGCCGAAGGATCCGGCCACCCGCAGCTTTCAGGCAATCCGCATTCACGTGAACGCCGAGCTTGATGAGCTGAACGCCGGGCTCGATGCGGCCGAAGCATTGCTGGCCCCCGGCGGCCGCCTCGCCGTGGTCAGCTTCCACAGCCTTGAAGACCGGATCGTGAAGCAGTTCCTGCGCGAAGCCGGCGGGGCGCTGGCCAATGCCTCGCGCCATCTGCCGCAGGTCGCCCCGGCCAATGCGCCGACGTTCGATCACATTGCCAAGGCGGTCCGACCCTCGGCCGCCGAACTGGCCCGCAATCCCCGCGCCCGGTCGGCCACGCTCCGCTCGGCCCTGCGCACCGCTGCTCCCGCGCGCCACAGGAGGGCTGCATGAACCTGACCCGTGACCGGATGCGTTCGATCGGCTGGGTAGCCCTGCTGGTCATTTGCGCGGCGCTGACCCTGGTGCTGATGGTCCGCGTCAATGCGGTGAAGAGCGAGGTCCAGCTCGCCCAGCGTCAGATCAACGCGCTCAAGCAGGATAAGCTGATCCTCGAGACCGAGTTCCTGACCCGGGCCAGCCAGCAGCAGCTGCGCAATCTCAATGCGATCGAGTTCGGCTATCAGGCGCCGACCGCCGGGCAGTACCTTGAAGGCGAACGCCAGCTGGCCGCGCTGGGCAAGGCGCGCGGGCCGAACGCGCCCGAGCCGATCCGCGTGGCCAGTGCCGCCTCGCTGGTCGAGGAAGAAAATCCGATCGCGGCGATGGTCTCGCCGCTGACCGGCAAGGCTATGGCCGCCGAGGTCAAGGTCGCCGATACCCGCGACGCGAGCGAAAAGGCTACCACCGCCGCCAAGCTCAGCGCGCGCCTGACCACGCTCGACCGGGCGGAGGTCCGCGCCGAATGAACACCATGGCGGTTTCCAGCATTGTTGCCTCGGGCCGGGTGGAAATCGCCAACACGCGCCGCCAGGCTCTGACCATGGCCAAGGCGCGGATCGTCCTGGTTGCGGCTGGTTTCGCCACGCTCGCGCTCATCGCGGTGCTGCGGGTGCTCTACCTGGGTCTGGTTGAAGGCACCCCGGCCAATGCCGCGGGCTTCGGCATGACCTCGCAGCGGGGTGACATCGTCGATCGCAACGGCGCGCCGCTGGCCCGGGCCTTTCCGGCCTATGCGCTGTGGTACAACCCGGCCGCGCTGGGCGATGATGGCGCCCCGCTGGTCCGCCCGGTGGGTGAAGTGGCCGCCGCGCTCAACCGCATCTTCCCGGATATGGATGTGGCCGAAACCACCGCGCGGCTGGCCTCGGGCCGCCCTGGCTACCTACGCCGCCGGATCCTGCCCGAAGATGCCAACAAGATCCACGCGCTGGGCGAACCGGCGCTGGAATTCCCGCGTGAGACCGAGCGGTTCTATCCGCAGGGTTCGCTTGCCGCTCACGTGCTGGGCTTCGTCGGCGCCGATGGCCGCGGCCACGTCGGCATGGAAGGCGTGTTCGATAAGCGCCTGACCGACCCCGCCACGCGCGGCACTCCGGCCATGCTTTCGCTCGACAGCCGGGTCCAGGGCGCGCTGGAAGACGAACTGCTCAAGGGCATCGCCGATACCAATGCCAAGGGCGCGGCGGGCCTGGTGCTCGATGTCGAAACCGGCGAAGTGCTGGCGCTCGCCTCGCTGCCTTCGTTCAACCCGAACCTGATCGACAACGCCAGCGCGGGCAACATCTTCAACCGCGTGACCAACCAGGTTTACGAACTCGGCTCGACCTTCAAGCCGATCACCGTGGCCGCCGCGATCGATGCGGGCACGGTGACCAGCATGGCCCGCCGTTACCAGGCCGAGCGCCCGCTCGAGATCGGCGGGTTCAGGATCCGCGACCTGCACAGCTATGGCGCCTCGCTCAACGTGCCGGAAACGCTGATCCATTCGTCCAACATCGTCACCGCACAGATTGCCGACGAACTCGGCGCGGCGCGGCTCAATGCGACAATGCGTTCGCTCGGCATGAACGAGCGGCCCTATATCGAGCTGCCGGCGCGCGGCTTCCCGCTGTGGCCCAAGGGTGATTGGTCGCGGATCACGACGATGACCGTGTCTTACGGTCATGGGATTGCGGTAACTCCGCTGCACCTGGCCACAGCCTATGCCGCGCTGGTCAATGGCGGGATCTGGCGTCCGGCCACGCTCAAGAAATTGAATGCGGGCGAAGTGCCGGAAGGCCGCCGGGTGTTCAAGGCCTCCACCAGTGCGCGGATGCGCCAGTTGCTGCGGATGATTGTAGTCGATGGTACCGGCAAGAAGGCCGATGCGCTCGGCTACCGCGTCGGCGGCAAGACGGGCTCGGCCGAAAAGCCGGGCGTGGGCGGCTACCAGCGCACCTCGCTGGTCTCGACCTTTGCCGCTGCTTTCCCGATGGACCGCCCGCGCTATGTGATCATCGCCATGCTTGACGAACCGCAGGGCACCGCCGCCACTTCGGGCCAGCGCACCGCCGGCTGGAACGCTGCGCCGATCGTTGGCCGCGTCGTCCCCCGCATCGGCCCGCTGCTTGGGATCATGCCCGATGCGACCCGCGACGTGGACATTTCCGATCTCTCGCCGCTCGTCGCCAGCGGAGAGGGCGAATGAAGCTGGCGCGGCTGGCTGAGCTTGCCGGCATTCCCATCGCCAGCAGTCCGGATGCCCAGGTCACCGGCTTCGCCATCGACAACCGCAAGGTTGCGCCGGGCACGGTCTTCGGTGCCTTCCAGGGCGCAGCGGTCAATGGCGAGGACTTCATCCCCGCCGCCGTCACCGCCGGGGCAGTCGCTGTGGTCGCCCGGCCCGAGGCCAAGGTTGCGGGCGCGGTCCATATTGCGGCGGATAATCCCCGCCAGGTCTTCGCCCAGCTCGCTGCGCAGTTCTTTACCCCGGTTCCGGCGACGCTGGTTGCGGTGACCGGGACCAATGGCAAGACCTCGTGTGTGGAGATGGTGCGCCAGATCTGGCGCATGGCCGGGCACCGCGCCGCCTCGATCGGCACGCTGGGCGTCACTACCGCGGACGAGAGCGTCTCGACCGGGCTGACCACGCCCGACATCGTCACCTTCCTTGCCAACATGAGCGGGCTGGCGCGCGAAGGCGTGACGCACGTGGCCTATGAGGCGTCGAGCCACGGCCTGTCGCAGTACCGCAACGAGGGGCTGGTGGTGGCCGCCGGTGGCTTCACCAACCTCAGCCGCGATCACCTCGATTACCACAAGGACATGGAAGACTATTTCGCGGCCAAGATGCGGCTGTTTGACGAAGTGGTCGCCGCTGATGGTGCCGCCGTGATCTGGGCCGACGATGAGTGGTCGGACCGCGCTATCGCGCACGCCGGCAAGCGCGGCCTTAAGCTCTTCACGGTCGGTCAACAAGGCGAAGCGGTCCGGCTGGTCAGCCGCACGCCGGGGCAGCTTGGTCAGGTGCTCGAACTGGTGCACGAAGGCCAGGCGCGCAAGGTCAACCTGCCGTTGATCGGGGCTTACCAGGCTGCCAATGCTTTGGTCTCGGCCGGGCTGGTGCTGGCGACGGGCGGCGATGCGGCGCAGGTGTTCGATGCGCTGGCCCGCCTGCAACCGGTGCGTGGACGGCTGGAACGCGCCGCGATCAGCCGCGCCGGGGCGCCGGTCTATGTCGACTATGCCCATACGCCCGACGCGCTTGAAGCCGCGATTGCGGCCTTGCGCCCACACTGTTCGGGCCGCCTGATCGTGGTTTTCGGCGCGGGCGGGGATCGTGACCAGGGCAAGCGCCCGGAGATGGGCCGGATTGCTGCCGAACAGGCCGATCTCGGCATTGTCACCGATGACAACCCGCGCAGCGAGGACCCGGCGGCGATCCGTGCCGCGATCCTGGCGGGGGGGG
>JACDQK010000139.1 GCA_015657645.1 Novosphingobium sp. | reverse complement strand
TCTCGATATACTGGCTGATGTTCATGCCGGCGCCGCCGAACTCTTCGGGATGGTGATCCCGAACAGCCCCATGTCGCGCATCTCGGCCAGGATATCGTCCGGGATGCGGTCCTGCGCGATCACGTCCTCTTCGGCCGGGATCAGCCGTTCGCGGACATAGCGGCGCAGCTGTTCGATGAACTGGTCGAAGATTTCGGGGTCCATGCCGGGGTTCATTGCCGGGTTCCTCAAATGGGATCGTAGGGGAAGACGTGGGCCGAGACTTCATCGGCGCGGGCGAAGCTGGGCTTGAAGGCCGGGATCAGCTCATCGGCAATGCTCTCCGGCGTCCAGCCTTCTAGCTTGGTCATCGAGCGGATCGGACGCGGCTTGTTGTAAAGCACGATCTCGTTCTTGCGGACCGAGAAGACCTGGTTGGTGACCTCCTGGCTAGCATCCGAAGCGAGATAGACCACCAGCGGCGCGATCTTGTCGGCGCTCATCGTCTTGAGCCGTTCGACCCGCTGCTGCTGCTCGGGCGTTTCGGCGGGGATCGAGGCGGTCATCCGGCTCCAGGCGAAGGGCGCGATGCAGTTGGAGCGCACGCCGGCGCGGGCCATGTCGAGCGCGATCGACTGCGACAGGCCGACGATGCCGAGCTTGGCGGCCGAATAGTTGGCCTGGCCGATGTTGCCGATCAGGCCCGAGGTGCTGGTGAAGTGGATGAAGCTGCCCGACTGCTGTTCACGGAAGTAGGGCGTGGCGGCTTTGCTGACGTTGAAGGTGCCGTTGAGGTGCACGTCGATCACCGCGCGCCAGTCCTCGTGGCTCATCTTGTGCCAGATCGTGTCGCGCAGGATCCCGGCGTTGTTGACCACGGCATCGATCCGCCCGAAGCGCTGGACCGCATCCTCGATGATCGAGGTGGCCCCGGCCGGTCGTTCACGAAAGCGAGATTGGCCCAGGCCTTGCCGCCCGCCGCGATGATGTCGTTGACGGTTTCCTGGGCCGGGCCTTCATCCCCGCCCTCACCGCCGCCACCGACGCCGGGATCGTTGACCACCACCGCCGCGCCATGCTGCGCGCAGAGCAGCGCGATCTCGCGCCCGACGCCGCGCCCGGCCCCGGTGACTGCGACAACCTTGCCTTCAAGCATTCCCATTGCACCGACTCCGCATCTTTAATCGTTCGATTAATCCCCTAAGGGCGGGGCGGCGAAAATCAACTGCCAGAACTCAGCTGCCGCCAATGAGGTCCTTGAGCGGTATTGCGGTATCGGCCAGTGCCGCCGGATCGGCCGCGACGCGCTGTTCGACCAGCTTGCGGCCTTGCGCAAAGTCCTTGGCGCAATTGACGCTGTCGAGCGCGATGACTTTGCCGCCCTTCAGGTAAATCACGCTGAAGCTGCGCGCGGCCGGATCGCCGCGCAGCACGGTGGCATCGTGGCCGGTCGAGAGGCCGACGGTCTGGAGCTTGAGGTCATACTGGTTCGACCAGAACCACGGCGTCGCGCCATAGCTGGCCTCCTGCCCGGTGATGATCTTGGCCACGACCGTCGCCATGTCGTTGGCGTTCTGGACCGATTCGAGCCGGATCACCGCGCCATCGGCAAAGCTGTTCGCATGGGCGGCGCAATCGCCAATCGCGAAGACGTGCGGCAGGCTGGTGCGGCACTGCTCATCGACATCGACGCCATTGCCGCCCGCCGCGCCGGCCGCGATGAGCACACCGATCGACGGGATGATGCCGATGCCGACGATGACTACATCGGCGGGAATGACCGTTCCGTCCGCCAGCTTCACGCCGGACACGCGGCCGTCGCCTTCAATCCCCTCAACCGCCATGCCGGTGCGCAGGTCGACGCCGTGGGCGCGGTGCTCGGCTTCGTAGAAGCGCGAGAGGTCTTCGCCCGCCACCCGCGCCAGCACGCGCGGCAGGGCCTCGAGCAGGGTCACCTGCTTGCCCAGCTTGGAGAGCACCGCCGCTGCCTCAAGCCCGATATAGCCGCCGCCGATCACCACCGCCGAAGTCACCTGCGGCAGCTCGGCCATCAATGCATCGACATCGGCGCGGGTGCGGACATAGTGGATGCCGGCGAGCTCAGCTCCGGGGCAGGTCAGGTGGCGCGGATCGCCGCCGGTCGCCCAGATCAGCTCACCATAGTTCAGGGTCGAGCCATCGGCACAGGCCAGCTGCCGGGCCGCCGGATCGACCACCGTCACCTCACGGCCGAGCAGCAGCTCGACCGCCTTGTCGGCCCAGTATTCGCGCGGACGCAGATAGAGCCGCTCGAACGGCTTCTCCTGGGCGAGGTATTCTTTGGACAGCGGCGGGCGTTCATAGGGCGGTTCGTCTTCGCGGCCGACAATCGCAATCGACCCGGCGAAACCCTGGGTGCGCAGCGCGATTGCCGCCTGGGCCCCGCCATGTCCGCCCCCGACAATCACGACATCATAGTGCTGCATTGCATCCCCCGCCCGACTGAATCTTGCCCGGTCCTCGTCATGGCCGCTAACAAGATTCCCCCCCGGGTCACAAGCGCGCGGACACGCGCCAAGGCGGCGGGATCATCGACATCGGCCAGCCAGTCTGTGGGACAGATGAGCGGTTCGGCCTGACCCAGCAGATGACGGGCACCCTGGTCACCCTCTGCCTTTGCCAGTTCGGCCAAATGGTTGCGGCCAAACACGGCCGGGGGCGAACGCACACCCGCCGCCTCCGACGTCACCATCGCCCCCGGGCCGAGCGCGACAGCACGGGCCAGCAGCGCCGCAAAATGATCGGCCGGCACCAGCGGCATATCGGCCAGGGCCACCAGCAACGCATCGGCTGAGGCCTCGAGCGCGAGCCGCGCCGCCAGCGCGAGCGACGTCCCCATCCCGGCCGCGGCCTGATCGTTGACCGCCAGGGCGAATCCCGCCGCGCTCCAGGCTGGCGCGCAGGGATGGTCGGCGCTGGCGGCAATCACCCAGCGGCGCGCGAAAGACAGATCGCCCAGCGTCCGGACCGCCTGTTCGCCGAGCAGTGTATCGCCCAGCGGCGCGGCCAGCTTGTCCGCCGCACCAAACCGCCGCGACTGGCCGGCGGCGAGCACCGCCACGGCAAGCCGGAGCTCAGCCAAGCGCGGCCTCGAAGTCAGTTGCCTGATAGGTCCGGACGATCTCGGCGAGGGCCGAGAGTGCCAGGGTTTCCGGATCGCGCGAGGAGTGGAACAGGCCGATCGGGGCGTGGATGGCGGCCAGCCGGTCTGGGGCAACGCCCGCCGCCGCCAGCGCCGCCAGCCGCGCGGCATGGGCCCGCCGCCCACCCATCGCACCAAGGTAGCAATGCGGCAGCGCCAGCGCCCGTTGCAGCAGCGCCAGTTCCCAGTCGTGGTCGTGGAACAGGAAGGCGATCGCGGTCCAGGGATCGCTGTGCAGCGCGGCGGTGTCGGTGGTCCGCTCAAGCTTGGTCGCCGTGACGCCGAGTTCGCTCAGGCGGGCCAGCGCGCGATCGTCTGGCGTCAGCGCTGCAACCTCCAGCTCCATCGCCAGGGCAAGGTGAGCCAATGCGCAGGGGCCCTCGCCATGCCCGATCAGGACCAGCCGTAGCGGCGGCCAATGGCCAAAGCGCGCCGTGCCCGCTGCGGGGTCAAAGGATGCAGGCTGCCAGCCCTCGGCAAAGGTCACCGCTGCCGGACCAATCGCGACGGTAAACGGCTGCCGCGCCTCGCTGGCGGCCAGGCAGGCCTGCGGCAGGGCCGCGTCGTTCAAAGGCTGAAAGTGAATGTCGAGCCCGCCGCCGCAGGGCAGGCGGATGTCGAGGTAGGGCGAGCCCGCACCGAACCGCACGATCCGCGCGGCCTCCGCTTTGAGCGCGTCGAGCGCCTCTGCGACGACCGCATTCTCGATGCAGCCGCCCGAGAGCGAGCCGACAAAGCTGCCGTCCGCTGCCACGGCCATATGCGTGCCGGGACCCCGCATCGCGCTGCCTTCAACCGCCAGCACGGTGACGAGCACGCAAGGCACACCCGCCGCGATCCGCTCGGTCAGGAACCGGAAGATCCGGCGCTGGTCCATGCGGGGTAAGCGCTCAGGTCTGGGGAGCAGTCGGGGTCGGGGCCGGGCTGGGCGTCGCCGCCGGGCCCGGCTGGCGCACCACGATCTGTTCGACCGGCGCCTCGGCCTTGGAACCGCAGGCGGCGAGGGTCAGGGTGGCGAGGACCAGCAGGGCGGTACGGTGCATCAGGCTTCTCCTCACGCGAACTGCTTGGCCATCGGCATGGTGCGGATGCGCTCGCCGCTGGCGGCGAAGATCGCGTTGGCCAGCGCCGGGGCCGCCGGAGGCAAGCCCGGTTCACCCGCGCCGCCGAGTTTCTGGTGATCGCCATTGATGATCTCGACCGCGATGGCCGGGCACTCGTTCAGCCGCATCATCTGGTAATCGTGGAAGTTGCTCTGCTCGACCGCCCCGTCCTTCAGCGAGATCTCGCCATAAAGCGCGGCAGTGAGGCCCATGACGATCCCGCCCTCCATCTGGTTGCGGAAGCCATCGGGGTTCATCGCATAACCCGGATCGGCGGCGCACCAGACGTTGGTGACCTTTGGCGTGCCGCCGGTCATGTCGACCTCGACCACTTCGGCAACGATACTGCCGAACGACTGGGTCAGCGCCACACCCCGCCCGCGTCCCGCTGCCGGCTTGGTGCTCCAATTCGCCATGGCGGCAACCTTTTCGAGCACCGCCTTGTGGCGCGGCGAATTGCCCAGCATGCCCAAGCGGAACTCGACCGGATCGCGGCCCGCAGCGTGGGCTGCTTCATCGATAAAGCTCTCGATGAAGAAGGCCTGCTGGCTGTGATCGACCGAGCGGAAGGCAGCAAAGGGCAGGTGGAGCGGCGCTTCGGCGACGCGGATCGACTTGTGGGGAATGTCATAGAACGCGCAATCACAGGCCTCGGCCGGGTCATGCCGCTGGGTGAAGACGTTGTTGTAAACCGCCAGCCGCCCCTTGGCATCAAGGCCGCCAGTGAACCGGCTCATATCGGCGGGACGGAACAGGCCCTTCTGGGTATCCTCTTCGCGCGACCAGATCATCTTGACCGGATAGCCGGTGGCCTGACCGATCCGTGCGGCCATGACGACATAGTCGCTCTCCAGCCGCCGCCCGAAGCCGCCGCCCATGATCGGGTGGTGCACGGTCACGTCATCCTTTGACAGGCCCAGCGCCTTCGCCGCAGCACTGCGCGCGAACAGCGGCACCTGCGTGCCGGTCCAGACCTCGCACTTGCCATCGCGGACCCACACGGCCGCGTTCATCGGTTCGAGCGGCGCGTGGGCCAGGTAAGGCGCCTGGTATTCGGCGCTCAACTTCTTGGCCACGACCTGCATTGCCTCGGCCACTTTGCCCTTCCCGATCACCTCCTCGCCGCCGGTCTCGCCAGCAGCGTCAAGCGCAGCGGCGAAGGCGGCGGATTGATCAGCGCTGGAGCGGATCTTGCTCTCGGCCGTGGTGTATTCCGCCGTGATGCCGTTGAGCGCCTGCTGGGCCTGCCAGTAGCTGTCCGCCACGACCGCGATGAAGTCCCCCCTGTTGAGGATCTGCAGCACGCCGGGCATGGCCTTGGCCGCACTGGCATCCATCTTCGCGACCTTGGTCCCCGGCACCGGCGCGCGGCGCACAGCGGCATAGGTCATGGTCTGGCCGGGGATCTTGGTATCGATCCCGAACTGCGCGGTGCCATCGACTTTCGCCGGGATATCGGTGCGCGGGGCATCGGTCCCCATCAGGCGATAGTCCTTGGGCGCCTTCAATTGCGGCGTCTGCGGCATGTCCTGTTCAGCCGCGGCGGCCGCGAACTGGGCATAGGGCGCCGACTTGCCTGAGGCCTGGTGGCTGAGCGTGCTGTTTGCCGTAACGATCTCGCCGGCAGGCACGCCCCATTCCTTGGCCGCCGCGCCGATCAGCATCTGCCGCGCAGCCGCCCCGGCGATCCGCATGGTGTGCTGGCCGGTGGTGCGGATCGAGGAGCTGCCGCCCGTGATCAGCCCATCGGCAAGCTGGCCGATCTTGGTGAACAGGCCATTCCAGGTCGGCTCCAGCCAGTCCGGCGCATCCATCGTGCCCCCGGCGATGAACATCCGGATCGTGTCGGTCACGACATAGCTGCCATCGGTTGGCGCCTGCATCACCTTGACCAGCGACCAGTCGGCATCAAGCTCGTCGGCCAGCATCTGCGCCAGCACCGAATGGGCACCCTGGCCCATCTCGCAGTGCGGGACGATCGCGGTGACGACATTGTCGGCATCGATCTTGAGCCAGCTGTTGATCAGCTGCTCGCCCTCGCCGCCGGCCACCTTGGGGCCCAGCTCGTCAACCGGATTGCCGACCGGACGCCAACGCCGATCAGCAGCGCACCACCGGCGAGGACGCCCGCGCCGATGAAGCCGCGGCGGGTCCACTTGGCGGCGCGGCTGCGCGGCGGCTTAGCCATGTCGTTCATGCCGCCTGCTCCCCAGTCTTGGCTGCACCCTTGGGCGCTTCGATCCCGGCTGCCACCTTGATCGCGCGGCGGATGCGGACATAGGTCCCGCAGCGGCAAAGGTTGCCGGCCATGGCCGCGTCGATCTGTTCATCGCTGGGCTTGGGATTGTCCCGCAACAGTGCGGTCGCGGCCATGATCTGGCCCGACTGGCAATAGCCGCACTGCGGCACCTGCTCGCTGATCCAGGCCTGCTGGACCTTGCTCAGTTCGCCCTCGGGACCGGCCACGCCCTCGATCGTGGTGATCGCTTTGCCTTCGGCCTCTGAGATCGGCGTCGAGCAGGAGCGCACCGGCTGGCCATCGAGGTGGACCGTGCAGGCCCCGCACAGCGCCATGCCGCAGCCGAACTTAGTGCCGGTCAGCCCAGCCGCTCGCGCACCACCCACAGGATCGGCATGGCCGGATCGGCCTCCACCGCTGCGGGTTGCCCGTTGATCGTGAACTTCACCATGCCGCCTGATCCTCTTGTTTGGCCCTAGCTAGCGCGGAAGCGCCCTTGCGCTCAAGCGTCAACCGAACGGGCTACCATT
>JACDQK010000138.1 GCA_015657645.1 Novosphingobium sp. | reverse complement strand
GGCACCAAGGCGGGCGATATTCCGGGCTATGCCTTTTCCGAAAAGCTCAAGGCTTCGGGCCTGACCTGGGATGATGCCACGCTGGACAAGTGGCTGGCAGGTCCGATGAAGATGGTTCCCGGCACCAAGATGGCCTACGCCGGGATGAGCGATCCGGCCAAGCGGGCCGAGATCATCGCCTATATGAAGACGCTGAAGTAGGTCTGAAACGGAAAAGGGCGGCCCCGAGGGGCCGCCCTTCCATCCGCGCGTGCTTCAAGACACCCGCGAAACTGCAAGCAAAGCTTACTTGACTTCGACGGTACCACCGGCAGCGGTGATCTTCGCCTTGATGTCTTCGGCTTCGGCCTTGTTGACACCTTCCTTGATCGCCTTCGGAGCGGCTTCCACCAGCGCCTTGGCTTCGGTCAGGCCCAGCGCGGTGATCGCGCGGACTTCCTTGATGACGGCGATCTTGTTGCCGCCGTCGCCGGTCAGGATGACGTCGAATTCGGTCTTTTCTTCAACCGCTTCAGCAGCAGCGGCCGGGGCAGCAGCCACGGCAACAGCGGCAGCAGCCGAAACGCCCCAGGCTTCTTCCAGAGCCTTGGCGAGGTCAGCAGCTTCCAGGACGGTCAGCTTCGAAAGTTCTTCAACGAGCTTGGCGATATCAGCCATGATGTTTCACTCCACAATTTGATGGCTGCCGGACCCTTCGGTTTGAAGTGTCTGGTCCGGCAAAACGTTTGATCAGTCTTATGCGGCTTCCTTGGCGTAGGCGCCAAAGACGCGGGCCAGCTTGCCTGCCGGGGCCGTGACAACCTGCGCGATCTTGGTCGCCGGTGCCTGAACCAGGCCGATAAGCTTGGCGCGCAGCTCGTCGAGCGACGGCATCGAGGCGAGTGCCCGGATCCCTGCTTCGTCGAGGACCTGCGAACCCATCGCGCCGCCAACGATTTCCAACTTGTCGTTGGTCTTGGCGAATTCGACGATGATCTTTGCCGCGGCAACCGGGTCGACCGAAGTCCCCAGAGCCACCGGACCGGTGAGCAGTTCACCAATCCCGGCATAGTTCGTGTCTACGATGGCAAGCTTGGCAAGACTGTTCTTGGAAACCTTGAACGATGCACCGCTTTCACGCATCTTCACGCGCAGGGCCGTGGTTTGCGCCACGGACATGCCACGGTTGCGGGTGACAACCACCACGCCAACCTCGTTGAAGGTTGCGTTCAGCGCTGCGACCGCGTCGGCTTTCTGCGAACGATCCATGCTTACTCCTTCACAAATGATCGGCCGGCAAAACCGGACGATCGGCTACGTTTGCCCGCACCGCCGAAGCGATGCGGAAAAGTCCGTGCGATGGGGAAGGAGGGCGTGGGTAAAACGCCAGGCCGGGCCCACCAGAGGCGGGCCGGAATTTGCTCTGTCCCCGTCTAGGCTGCGGATTAAGGGGGAAGCCCCCAGCAGCGGTCTCGGACGGATGACGCGCGGCCCGAAGGCTGCGGTCGGGGCGGGCAACTAGCAGCATCGGCGCGCGAGTCAAGCAATTCAGCCAGATTAGGCCCGGGCCCCGGCCTGTGTTACGCTCCGTCCGGGTCGCATCGACAGGGGGGACTGTCCGATGCCGTATCGCCATGCGCCGTACTTCGTGGGTCTTGTGCTGCTGACCGTATTGGTCGGGTTCTGGGCCAGCTATTGGAGCCCGATCGGCAATGTGCCGACCGCGTTCCATGTCCATGCCATTACCTCGTCGATCTGGCTGATCCTGCTGATCGTCCAGCAAGTCGCGATCCAGCGCCGCCAGAATGCGCTGCACCGCCAGTTGGGCCTGGCCAGTTTCGTGCTGTTCCCGCTGCTGATGGCGGGCTTCATGATGATCGCCGATGTATCGGCGCAGGCCTATGTCAAAGCCGCCAGCCCCTTCGCCATTCACAACACCCCGTCATTCGGGATCGGCACCTTCATTGCGATCGCCGCCTATCTCACGCTGTTCTATCTGGCGCTCAAGCACCGGCGGAATGTGCGGCTGCACGCGGGCTATATGCTGGCCAGTCCGATCGTCCTGTTTGAATCGCCCTTCTCGCGGATCCTGCCCGAATACCTGCCGTGGCTGAACGTGATCGGCAGTACGGGGCCACAGGAGGTGCAGGATACGATCCTGATCTCCGACCTCATGGCCTGCGCCTTTGCGCTCACGCTCTATTTCATGCACCGCAAGCATGGCGCACCCTGGTTGTGGGCGGCGGTGTTCACGGCGGTGCAGGGGCTGGTGATGTGGTTTGCGCCCAGCGTGCCGCAGCTGGGCCCGCTGCTCGGTGCCTATGCCCAGATTCCGCTGCCGCTGACGATCAGCGCCGGGATGGCGGCTGGCGCACTGGTCACCAGGCTCGGTTGGCGGGCCGGCGCCGCGCCGCAGCGGAAGGCAGCGCCAGCGGGCGCCTGAAGTGGGCCCGCGCTAAGCCATTATTAACCATAAGCTGCGAAGCCCTGCAGTGAGATCGCCCGCTTCTGGGCGGTGAAGGGACTTGCACAGTGGCCGCTGCACCAGAGACGCCAATCGTATCCGCCGCCAAGGGCCCGCCGGCCTGGCTCACCCCGCGCCGGCTTGACCGGATGGAGCAGGTCACGATCGTCCTGCTGTGGTCGCTGCTGGTCTGGCGCGTCTGGCAGTCGCCCAACCCGCTGGCCCCGCTGGTGCTGATCGCGGAAACCAGCATTGCGCTGTTTGTGCTGTTCCGCCGCCCGACCGAGCAGATTTCGATGCGGCTGGGTGACTGGCTGCTGGCCGCGGCGGCGACCTATGCGCCGCTCATGATCATCCCGTCCGAGGAGCTCTGGCCGGCGCTCGGAACGTTCGCCGTCTTGCTCGTCCTGTTCGGAAACGTGGTCCAGATCGGCGGCAAGCTGTTCCTGCGCCGCAGCTTCGGCATTGCCCCGGCCAATCGCGGGATCAAGCGCGACGG
>JACDQK010000137.1 GCA_015657645.1 Novosphingobium sp. | reverse complement strand
GCGGCCAGCCGCGTGACATTGCCGAGGCGGTGGCTTTCCTCGCCAGCGATGCCGCCAGCTTCATGACCGGCGCCTCGATGATCGTCGATGGCGGCATCACGGTCGGCCCGCGCCATTGCTGGGATCCCGAGGCGCCCGGCCTGTTCGACACGATCCAGAAGTTCCTGGAGGCCAAGGAAGCAGGGGGCAACGGCCAGTGACCCCCGCAGCGGTCAAGCTGCCGCTCCGGATCAAGCTCGGCAACGGCTTCGGTTCGGTCGCCTATGGCGTCAAGGACAACGGCTTTTCGACCCTGCTGCTGCTCTTCTACAGCCAGGTCCTGGGCCTGGAGGCCAGTCTGGTCGGGCTGATCCTGCTGGTCGCGCTGCTGCTTGATGCGCTGATCGATCCGCTGGTCGGCTACTGGAGCGACAAGACCCACGGCCGCTGGGGCAAGCGCCATCCCTGGATGTACGCGGCGATCCTGCCGATTGCGCTGGCCTGGATCATGCTGTGGCACCCGCCTGAGGCGGCCTCTGACTGGCTCTATGGCTACCTGCTGCTGTTCGCGTTTCTGATGCGCGCGGCGGTCTCCTGCTACGAGATTCCGGCGCTGTCGGTCGTGCCTGGCCTGACCACCGACTACGACGAGCGGACCTCGATCACCCGTTGGCGGTTCGTCTTCGCCTGGGCTGGCGGCCTCTTGATGCTGACCCTGGCCTTTGGTGTGTTCCTGGTGCCTTCGGAACGCTATCCGGTCGGCCAGCTCAACCTGGATGGCTACCAGCTCTATGGCTGGACCGGCGCGGTGCTGCTGGTGGTGGCGACGCTGGTTTCCGCGCTGACCACCCATCGCCGGATCGCCAAGCTCGATTCCAGCCCGCCGGTCCACCTCCCGCTCGGCCAGACGATCCGCAAGATCCGCACGACCCTGGCCAACCGGGCCTTCCTGATCCTGCTGGGCAGCACACTGCTGGCTTATGCCAACAACGGTCTGACCCATTCGGCCGCGACCTATATCATGACCTATTACTGGGAGATGCCCCAGGCCGGGTTCATGGCCTATTCGTTCAGCCTGTTCGCCGGAGTGGTCGGGGCCTTCCTGCTGGTCGGCTTCCTGCAGAACCGGGTCGAGAAAAAGGCCGGGGCAGTCGCGATGTGGATTGGTTCGCTGATCCTGGGGGTCATTCCCTATATCCTGCGGCTGGCCGGCAGTTTTCCCGAAAATGGCGACCCGATCCTGATCCCGCTGCTGTTCACCATCGTAACAGTGTCCAACGCTTTGGCGGTGGCCGGATCGATGCTGGTCCAGTCAATGGCCGCCGACATCATCGAGGCCTCACAGGAACAGACCGGCGAACGCTCCGAAGGGCTGTTCTTCTCAGCCTATTTCTTCACCCAGAAATGCGCGACGGGCCTCGGCATCTTTCTGACTGGGCTGATCATCAGCCTGTCGGGCTTCCCCGAAAAGGCCCGTCCGGGCGAAGTGGCCGCTCCGGTCCTGACCGACATGTCGATCTATTACTTGGTTGCCGTGATCGTCATCGCGATTGCCAATATCGCGATCATCGCCCGCTTCCCGATTACCCGCGCCGACCACGAACAGCGGATCGCGCGGCTGGCCGGCGCAGTCGATCCTGCGGCGACTTCGCCTTAACCGCCCGATTAAACCCCCTTGGCGCAGCCGCGCGGCTCTGCCACAGATGATCCCAACAAGACTCGAAACAATCGCAAGGAAGGACGCCTCATGGATTTCGAACCCACCGAACGGCAACGCTATTGGCGCGATCGCGTGCGCCAGTTCATCGAGGCCCACGTCCGCCCGCGCAATGACGATTACAAGGCCGAAGACAAGTCCGGCGAACGCTGGAAGGTCCTGCAGGTGGTCGAAGAGGAAAAGGCCCGTGCCAAGGCGCAGGGGATCTGGAACCTGTTCATGCCGCCCAAGAATTCGGGCCACCATCACGTCGATGAAACCTTCGAATTCGAAGGCCCCGGCCTGACCAACCTTGAATACGCCCTGTGCGCCGAGGAAATGGGCCGCATCGGCTGGTCGAGCGAAGTGTTCAACTGCTCCGCGCCTGACACCGGCAACATGGAAGTGTTCCATCGCTATGGCACGGTCGAACAGAAGGAAAAGTGGCTGAAGCCGCTGATGAACGGCGAGATTCGTTCGGCCTTCCTGATGACCGAGCCGGCCGTCGCCTCGTCCGACGCGACCAACATCGAAACCTCGATCCGCCGTGAGGGCGACGAATACGTCATCAACGGCCGCAAGTGGTGGTCGTCGGGCCTGGGCGATCCGCGCTGCAAGGTCGCGATCGTCATGGGCAAGACCGATTTCGAAGCCAAGCGTCACCAGCAGCAGTCGATGGTGCTGATGGAAATCGACACCCCCGGCGTCGAAGTGATCCGCCACCTGCCCGTGTTCGGCTATGACGATGCCCCGCATGGCCACATGGAAGTGGTGATGAAGGACGTCCGTGTTCCCGCCAGCAACATGCTGCTGGGCGAAGGTCGCGGGTTCGAGATCGCGCAGGGCCGCCTCGGGCCGGGCCGCATCCACCACTGCATGCGCACCATCGGCGTGGCCGAGGAAGCGATTGCCAAGATGGCCAAGCGGCTCCAGTCGCGCGTCGCCTTTGGCAAGACCGTCGCCGAACACTCGATCTGGGAACAGCGCATTGCCCAGGCCCGGATCGACATCGAAATGACCCGCCTGCTCTGCCTCAAGGCGGCAGACATGATGGACAAGGTCGGCAACAAGGCCGCTGCGCTCGAAATCGCCATGATCAAGGTCCAGGCCCCGAACATGGCGCTGCGGATCATCGACGATGCGATCCAGGCCCACGGCGGCGGCGGCGTTTCGGACGACTTCGGCCTGGCCTCGGCCTGGGCCCACCAGCGCACGCTGCGCCTGGCTGATGGTCCGGACGAAGTCCACGCCCGCGCCATCGCCCGGATCGAATTTGCCCGTCACTCGGCCAATGCCAAGGCGGATGGTGCATTCAGCTCGGGCGATCTGGGAGTTGCCCGCTAAGCCAATCTGCCCCTCCCGCCTGCGGGAGGGGCTCCATACCCACCCTAGCCCCTTCCGCGAGCGGGAGGGGAACCGGAGAAGCACATGAAAGCCGCCGTCCTTGTCGCCCCGAACCAGCCGCTCGAAATCGAAGATCTGGTGATCAGCAAGCCCGGTCCGCATGAAGTGCTGATCCGCACTGCGGCCTGCGGCCTGTGCCATTCGGACCTGCACTTCATCGAGGGGACCTATCCCCACGCACTGCCCGCGGTGCCCGGCCATGAAGCCGCCGGGATCGTCGAGGCGGTCGGTAGCGAAGTGCGCACCGTCAAGGTTGGCGATGCAGTCGTGACCTGTCTCTCGGCCTTCTGCGGTCACTGCGAGTTCTGCGTGACTGGCCGGATGGCGCTGTGCCTGGGCGCCGATACCCGCCGCGCACCGGGGAGCGAATCGCGCCTGTCGCGCGGTGACGGCAGCCCGGTCGCCCAGATGCTCAACCTTTCGGCCTTCGCCGAAATGATGCTGATCCACGAGCACGCCTGCACCCGGATCGATCCGGAAATGCCGCTCGACCGTGCCTCCGTGATCGGCTGTGCGGTGACCACCGGGGCCGGCACGATCTTCAACGCCTGCAAGGTGACCCCGGGCGAAACCGTCGCCGTGGTCGGCTGCGGCGGCGTAGGCCTCGCCGCGATCAACGCCGCCAAGATCGCCGGCGCTGGCAAGATCATTGCCGCCGATCCGATGCCGGAAAAGCGCGAGCTGGCGATCAAGCTGGGCGCGACCCACACGGTCGATGCTCTGGCCGACGATGCCGCCGCCCAGATCCTGGAAATGACCAAGGGCGGGGTCGATCACGCGATCGAAGCCGTCGGTCGTCCGGCCTCGGGCGAACTGGCGGTCAAGTCGCTGCGCCGCGGCGGCACCGCCACGATCCTGGGCATGATGCCGCTGAACCATTCGGTCGGGCTCAGCGCGATGGACCTGCTTTCGGGCAAGAAGCTGCAGGGCGCGATCATGGGGATGAACCACTTCCCGGTCGACATGCCGCGCCTGGTCGATTTCTACATGCGCGGGCTGCTCGATCTCGACACGATCATCGCCGAACGTATCCCGCTGTCGCAGATCAACGAAGGCTTCGACAAGATGAAGACTGGCAGTTCTGCGCGTAGCGTGATCGTGTTCGATCAGTAAGGACCCAGGCATGAGCGAACTTGCGATCAGCGCAGACGAAGCCTTTGTCGGCACGGTTGAACCCGAAGGGGCCGACCGGCTCGACGAAGGCAAGCTCACCGAATGGATGCAGGCCAATGTGGCGGGCTTCAAAGGCCCGCTGCACCTGACCAAGTTCAAGGGCGGGCAATCGAACCCGACTTACAAGATCGAGGCCGCGAGCGGCAATTACGTGCTGCGGCGCAAGCCGTTCGGCCCGCTGCTGCCCAGCGCCCATGCGGTCGACCGCGAATACAAGGTCCAGAACGCGCTGAACAAGGCGGGCTTCCCGGCGCGCGCCAGTTTGGCCTGTGCACCGATGACAGCGTGGTCGGTTCGTGGTTCTACATCATGGACATGGTCGACGGGAAAACGATCTGGGACGGGGCCATGCCGGGCGCCGAACCCGCCTATCGCCGCGACACCTATCTCGCGATGATCGATACCCTGGCGGCGCTCCACACCGTCGATGTCGAGGCGGTGGGCCTGTCCGATTACGGCAAGCCGGGAAACTACTTCGGCCGCCAGGTCGATCGCTGGACCAAGCAGTACAAGCTCTCCGAAACCGAGCACATGCCCGAGATGGAGCGGCTGATCGAATGGCTGCCGCAGACCCTGCCCGAGCAGACCCGCACCAGCGTGGTCCATGGCGATTACCGGATCGACAACATGATCTGGGCCAAGGATCGGCCCGAGGTGCTGGCGGTGCTCGACTGGGAACTGTCGACCCTCGGCGATCCGCTCGGCGACTTCTCCTATGTCTGCATGGCCTGGGTGACCGAGAATGGCGGCCGCTCCGGCGTGTCGGACCTTGACCGCAAGGCACTCGGCATTCCCGAGCTGGAGGAAGTGGTTGAACGCTATTGCGCCGCCACTGGCCGCACCAGCCTGCCCGACATGAACTGGCTGTTCGCCTACAACTTCTTCCGCCTGGCCGGCATTCTCCAGGGGATCAAGAAGCGGGTGATCGATGGCACGGCCAGCTCGGCCCACGCCAAGGCCCAGTCGGACCGGGTCCAGCCGCTGGTCGATCGCGCCTTCGAATACGCCAAGCTGGCAGGGATGTAGCTTAGCCCTTCACCGCGCCGGCATCAGCCAGAGCGGTGAATTCCGCTTCGTCCATCCCGAGCCATTCGCCCAGCAGTTCCCGCCCATGCTCGCCCACCCGCGGCGGGCGGCGGTCGAACTGTGCGGGGGTGCGGGAGAGTTTGCCCGGATAGGCGACCGAGGGGATTTCCACCCCGTCCTCGCGCACGAACTTGTGCAGCGTCCCGCGCGCTTCGATGAAGGGGTCGCTGAACACGTCCTCCAGCGTATTGACCGGGCCGACCGGCACGCCGGCCGCTTCCAGCCGCGCAATCAGCGCATCGCGGGTCTGGTCCTTGACCAGGTCAGCCACAATTGCCTCGATCGCCTCGCGGTTGGCCAGCCGGTCGCGCGCCAGGGCAAAGCGCGGGTCAGTGCCAAGCTCGGGCACCCCCATCTCGGTGCAGAAGGCGCGAAACTGGAGGTCATTACCGACGGCGATGATCAGCACCCCGTCAGCGACAGCAAAGGTGGTGTAGGGCACCACGGTCGGGTGGCGATTGCCGAGCCGCCCGGGTGCCACCCCGCTGACCAGATAGCTCGACCCCTGGTTGGCCATCATCGCGATCTGGGTATCGAGCAGCGAGATGTCGATCTGCTGCCCCTCTCCGGTCCGCTCGGCATGGCGCAGCGCGGCCAGGATCGAGATCGCGGCGAAGTTGCCGGTCGAAAGGTCCGCCATGGCCACGCCCGCGCGCAAGGGGCCGCCATCGGCCTCACCCGTCACCGACATGAACCCGCCCATGCCCTGGGCGACGAAGTCATAGCCGCCGCGCTGGGTATAGGGGCCGGTTTGCCCGAAGCCGGTGATCGAGCAATAGACGATCCGCGGATTGATCGCGGCAATGCTGGCATAGTCGAGGCCATATTTGGCCAGGCCGCCAACCTTGAAATTCTCGACCAGAATGTCCGCCTTCGGCCGCCAGCCGCCGGATCAGCGCGGCTCCTTCGGGCTTGGCCATGTCGATCGCGGCCGAGCGCTTGTTGCCGGTTGGTG
>JACDQK010000136.1 GCA_015657645.1 Novosphingobium sp. | reverse complement strand
CTGATCGGGCTGTCGCTGTGGTGGTCGATCCGCACAACAAGCGCAATCCGGACAGCGAGATCGAGGAAGCTATCCGGGCGGATTGAGCCGGGCCGCAATCGGCGCGGCGATCACCAGCTGGACCAGGTGATAGAGCAGTATCGGCAGCAGGACGATCCCGGCAGCCGCGGGCGGGAACAACACCGTCGCCAGCGGCGCGCCCATTGCCACGCTCTTTTGCGCACCGGCAAACAGGAAGCTGATGCGGTTGGCGCGGTCCAGCCGGATCGAGCCGCCGACCAGCCAGGCGCCGAGATGGCCATAGACCAGGAACAGCGCAGTACCGCCCGCCAGCCAGGCCCAGCCAGCCGGCTCGATCAGTTGCCAGAAGCGCTGTTCGACTGCGCCTGAGAATGCGACATAGACCGCAATCGCGATCGAGGTGCGGTCCATCCGCGTCACCAGCTGGCGGTGGCCTGAAACCCAGCCGCCCAGCCGCCCCTGCAAGGCTTGCCCGAGCAAGAAGGGGATCAGCAGGATTGTCACGACCTTGATCAGCCCCTCGGCATGGAAATCGGCCGCGCCGCTGCCCGCCAGCAACGAGAACAGCGGCGCCGTGAGAAACACGCCCAGGATATTGAGCAAGGCGGCGGCCACGACCGAGCTCGCCACATTGCCCCCGGCCAGCGAGGAATAGGCCGTGGCTGACTGGACCGTCGAGGGCAGACAGCCGAGATAGAGGAAACCCAGCGCCAGCAGCGGCGGCATCCAGCCCTGCCCGCCTTGCCACAGCAGCCAGCCGGCTAGCCCCATCGCCCCGAACACCCAACCGGTGAGCGGCCAGAGCAGGCGGTGATTGCCGATCCCGGCCCGCACTTCATGGCGCGGCAGCCGCAGGCCGTTGAGGAAGAACAGCAGGAAGACCGCCGCATTGGCGACAAATTGCGCCACTTCCCGCGCCGCGCCGTGGACCGGCAGAACCAGCGCCAGACCAATCGCCAGCGCGAGCAGCCGCACCATGGGGTCGATGCGGCTCAACAAGCGATCAGCGCCCCGCCAGCTTCACAGCCGGTGCCGGTGTGGCCGAGAAGCGCGGGGCCGGGGCTGGCTGGACCATGCCGCCATCCTCCACAAAGGTGCTGCGCGCTACGTTGTGCGCGTGCAGCGGCGCTTCCTTCAGGCTTAGCACCGGGGCAAAGCAGATGTCCGTCCCGTCCATGATCGCGCACCATTCGTCGCGGGTCTTGGTCAGGATCAGCGCGGTCATCCGCTCTTTCAGCTCGTCCCACTTCATCGGGTTCATCTGCTGGGCAAAGTCTGGGTCGCCCGTCAGCCCGGTCTTCTCCATCAGGATCGCGTAGAACTGCGGCTCGATTGACCCGAGCGAGATGTATTTGCCGTCGCTCGTTTCGTAGGTGTCGTAAAAGTGCGTGCCGCTGTCGAGCAGGTTGACCCCGCGCTCATCGCGCCACTGGCCGTTGCCGAGGAAGGTATAGGTCATGGCCGAAAGGATGGCCGCGCCATCGACCATCGCGCAGTCAACCACCTGGCCGGCGCCGCCCGAGCGGGCATGGAGCACGCCAGCGACGACGCCGAACGCCAGCATCATCCCGCCGCCGCCGAAATCGCCCACCGCATTGACCGGGAAGGTCGGCTTCTCGCCCTTGCGGCCATAGGAATGGAGCGCACCCGACAGCGCGATATAGTTGATGTCATGGCCCGCCAGCGGCGCCATCGGCCCGTCCTGACCCCAGCCGGTCATCCGCCCGATCACCAGCTTCGGATTGATGCCCAGCAGCACGTCCGGCCCGATCCCCATCCGCTCGATCACGCCGGGGCGATAGCCTTCGATCAGCGCGTCGGCGCTCTTGACCAGCTCCTTGAGCTGCTTGATCGCGACGGGATCCTTGAGGTCCAGCTCGATCCGTTCGCGGTTGCGGTTGAGGATGTCACGGTTACCGCCATCGCCGAAGCGGCTGGAGGTGCCAGGGCGCTCAACCCGGATCACCCGCGCGCCGTGGTCGGCCAGCATCATGCCGCAGAACGGCCCCGGACCGATCCCCGCCAGCTCGATCACGGTAACCCCAGCCAGAACCCCTGCCATATCGCATCTCTCCAAAATTTAATCGCGCGATTAGTTTTGGCGAGAGCGGACGGGCTTGTCGAGAGGAAAGGCGCGTCAGCGGCGCAATTGCGCGCGGGCTTCCTTGATCAGCGGATTGCTGCCGCCGATCCGCTCGGCCTTATCGAGCAGGCTGGCGGCAAGGTCCGGATCGCGGCCCAGCTTGGCCAGCGCCATGCCGCGGGCCAAGGCGGCAACCGGGGTGGCGCGTTGCAGACGGTACGCAGCTTCAGCCGAGGCCAAGGCCGCTTCTGCGTCACCGCCGCGCAATTGCGCCAGCGACAGGTCTGCCAGCAAGCGGACATCGCCATGACCAAGGCGCTGGTCAGCATTATCGAGGAGCAAGGCAGCGCGGTTCCAATCGCCCGACTGCGCTGCTCCGCCCGCCACAATCCGAGGTGCCAGCAGGCTGGCGGGATAGGCGGCCAGATACTGCTGGGCCAGCTGCGCCCCGCCCGCCGGACTGCAGGTGGCATAAGCCGCGCGCAGCATCAGCCATTCGGGAAACCGGACTTGCGCTGCCCGGCTGTAAGCCGCCAACGCATCGCCATTGGCGCGCTTCAGCAGAGCGCTGTCACCCGCCAGGACAAAGCCTTCGAACGATCCGGGCCGG
>JACDQK010000135.1 GCA_015657645.1 Novosphingobium sp. | reverse complement strand
GCTTTGTCTTTTGCCCGCCGCGGCATCGTACCCGAAGCCTGCTCCATCTGGTTCCTGCCCAAGATCGTCGGGATCAACCAGGCGCTCGAATGGTGCATGACTGGCCGCATCTTCGGGGCCGAGGAAGCGCTGAAGGGCGGGCTGGTCCGTTCGGTCCATGCGCCGGGCGAACTGATCGACGCGGCGCGCGGCCTGGCGCGCGAGATTGCCGATAACACCTCGGCCGTTTCGGTCGCCATGACCCGCGCGATGCTGTGGCGAATCCCCTCGGGCGATCACCCGATGGCGGCGCACAAGGTCGATAGCCGGGCGATCTACCGCCTGTCCAAAGGCGCGGATGCGAAGGAAGGTGTGCAAAGCTTCCTTGAAAAGCGACCCCCCGCCTTTCCGCTACGGGTTTCGAGCGATATGCCCGACTTCTATCCTTGGTGGGGAGAGGAGCCGCCCTTCGCATGAGCCAGCTGGCCATTGATCAGAACGAGGCGCCGGAGGGCGCGCGCGAGCTGCTGCTGCACACGGCCTCGACGATCATGCGCGAAGGCGACATCGTCGATATCTCGCTGTCCGAACTGTCGCTGCGTTCGGGGCTCAATTCGGCGCTGGTGAAGTACTACTTCGGCAACAAGGCCGGGCTGATGAAAGCCCTGCTCGATCGCGACATGCAGGGCATCGTCCACGCGGTCGACGCGCTGATGTCGAAGGAGTGGGACCCCGAAGCACGGCTGCGCCACCATATCGGCAAGATGGTCGATACCTATTTCGAGACGCCCTACCTCAATCGCCTGCTGATGCGGCTGGTGCGTGAAAGCGATCCCGAAGAAGCGCACCGGATTGCGGACTCCTATCTTAGCCCGCTCAGCCGCGCCTATGACCGGTTGATCAAGGATGGGGTCAAGCAGGGGGTCTTTCGCAAGGTCGATCCGCAGCTGTTCTATTTCACCGCGACCGGCGCCTGTGACCGGTTCTTCTCCTCGCGCCTGGTGCTCAAGCACTGCTACGATACCGAAGCGCTGACCGAGGAACTGCGCGACCGCTATCGCGAGCACTGCATCGATTTCATCATGGCGGGGATTCTCGCGCACTAACGAGCGGAAATCCGGCATGAGTACCTGGCATATCGGCGTGATCGGCGGCTCTGGCCTGGCAGGCGGAGTCGGGCTCGAGCACGCGCAGGAAATCGCGGTCGAAAGCCCGTTTGGTGAGCCTTCGGCGGCGGTCACCACCGGCACGCTGGCGGGCGTGCGCGTGACCTTCCTGCCGCGCCACGGGATCGGCCATGCCATCCCGCCGGCAGCGGTCAATTACCGCGCCAATGTGGACGTGCTGAAGCGCTGCGGCGTGACCGACGTGATCGCGCTCTCCGCGATCGGTTCGCTGCGAGCGGACATGGCGCCGGGGCAGATGGTGGCGGTGAACCAGTTCATCGACCGCACGGTCAGCCGCCCCGCCAGCTTCTTTGGACCCGGGCTGGTCGCTCATGTCAGCCTGGCCGATCCGGTTTGCCCGCGCCTGTCGGCCGCTCTGGCCGATGCTGTCGAGGGTGAGGGCGGGACGGTCCATCGCGGCGCGACCTATGTCGCGATCGAAGGCCCGCAATTCTCGACCCGCGCCGAAAGCCTGCTCTACCGCAAGTGGGGCGGGGACGTGATCGGGATGACCGCCATGCCCGAGGCGCGCCTCGCCCGCGAGGCTGAGCTGCCCTATGCCCTGCTCGGCATGGTCACCGACTATGACAGCTGGCGCACCGCCGAAGCCGGGGTGGAAGCGAGCGAAGTGCTGGCGGTGATGCACGCCAATGTCGCGCTGGCCGGCAAGGTCCTGCACCGCTTCCTCGCCGCGCTGCCGGTGGAGCGCGAGCCGAGCCCGATCGACCAGGCGTTGGAACATGCGGTCATGACTGCCAAGCCGCAGCGCGATCCGGTGCTGGTGGCCAAGCTTGATGCGATTGCGGGAAGGGTGCTGCGATGAGCGAGCTGGTCCTCTACGACTATTGGCGTTCCTCTGCCGCTTATCGCGTGCGGATCGCGATGAACCTCAAGGGCCTGTCCTGGACTTCGCATGCGGTCGATCTGGCGGCGGGCGAGCAGGGCGGGGACGATCACCTGGCGCGCAATCCGTTGGGGCTGGTGCCGGTGCTGGAAGTTGACGGCGAGGCGATTGCCCAGTCGCTGGCGATCATCGACTATCTCGACGCCCGCTGGCCCGAGCCGCGCCTGCTCCCGGCCGAGCCGATGGCCCGCGCCCATGTGCTGGGCCGGGCGATGACGATCATTTCCGAAGTCCACCCGCTCCAGAACCTGCGCGTTCAGAATTTCCTGCGCGACGATCTGGGCGTCGATGCGGATGGGATCTCCCGCTGGCTCCACCGCTGGCTGGGCGATGGCCTGGCTGCGCTGGAGGCCGATGCACCCGAACACGGCCTGTTCGGCGGGGCCACGCCCAATCTGATCGACCTCTGCCTGGTCCCGCAACTGTACAGCGCACGGCGTTTTGCCGTACCGCTCGGGCGCTTGCCGCGGCTGGTGCGGATCGACGAGGCGCTGCGGGCAATCCCGGCCATCGCTGCTTCCGCGCCAGAAGCGGTGAAGCCGGCGTGACTTTGCTTGGCGCGCGAAACCGGTTGCACTAGAAACCGATTCGATGGCCCATGACAGCTCCCGCCTGGCGGATTTCCTGCCCTACCTGATGTCGGTCACCACCAATGCGGTGAGTGACATGATCGCCGGGGAATATCGCGCCCGGTTCGGGCTGAAGATCCCGGAATGGCGGGTGATGGCCGTGCTCGGCGATGCCGGGGCCCAGACCCAGCGCAGCCTGGTTGGCGCGACCCGGATGGACAAGGTGGCGGTCAATCGTGCCTGCAAGGTGCTCGAAGATCGCGGCCTGGTCGCGCGTAGCCCCAATGCTGATGATGGCCGCTCGCACCACATCGAACTGACCGCCGCCGGCCAGGCCGTCCATGGTGAGATCATGCCGCTGGCGCTCGACATGGAGCGGCGGTTGTTCGCCTCGCTCTCGGCCAGCGAACTCAAAGATTTCAAGGCGCTGCTGGCGCGGATCACCGCCCGGGTGACCGAGCTGGAAAGCGCTGCTGCGCCCAAGGAGCTGACGCGATGAAACTGGCAAGCCTTCCCGGCGGGCGCGATGGCCGCCTGGCCGTCGTCAGCACCGACCTTGCCTGGTACGCCGATGCCGCGCACCTGGTCCCGACGCTCCAGGCGCTGCTCGATGACTGGGACCGCCACTTCCCGGTGCTCCAGGCACTGGCGACCGAGCTGGAACACGGTGCGATCCCGCGCGAGCGGTTCCACGAACGCGAGGCCCTGGCGCCGCTGCCGCGGGCCTATCAGTGGGCCGATGGCTCGGCCTACGTCAATCACGTCGAACTGGTCCGCAAGGCGCGCGGGGCCGAACTGCCTGAGAGCTTCTGGCACGATCCGCTGATGTACCAGGGCGGCAGCGACGACCTGCGCGCGCCCGCGCCCCGATCACGCTCGCTGATGAAGCCTGGGGCTGCGACATGGAGGCGGAGATCTGCGTGGTCACTGGCGACGTGCCGCAGGGCGTTTCGCCCGCAGCAGCGCTTGACCACGTCCGGCTGGTCGGGCTGGTCAACGACGTTTCGCTGCGCAACCTGATCCCGGACGAACTGGCCAAGGGCTTCGGCTTCGTCCAGTCCAAGCCGGCGAGCCACTTCTCGCCGGTCTTCGTCACGCCGGACGAACTGGGCGAGGCCTGGAGCGGCGGGCGGCTCAATCAGATCCTGCGGGTCGATCTTAACGGCGAGGCCTTTGGCCGGGCCGAAGCGGGCGAAGAGTGCACCTTCGATTTCGGCACGCTGATCGCGCATCTGGCCAAGACCCGGCGCGTCATGGCGGGGTCGATCATCGGTTCGGGCACCGTTTCCAACCGCGATCCCGATGGCTCGCCCGGGCGGCCCTGCAAGGATGGCGGGCGCGGCTATTCCTGCATCGCCGAGCAGCGGATGATCGAAACCATCGCCGACGGCAAGCCGGCCACGCCGTTCCTACGTTATGGCGATAGCGTGCGGATCGAAATGCGCGACCGCGCCGGCCACTCGATCTTCGGCGCGATCGACCACACCGTGGTCAAGCCCTGAACCCCAGAACGAGTCCGAGCCGACTCTCCGTTCTGGAGAGCCGGCCCGGCACGGGTACCCCATCCTGTCAGCTCGGCTTAACTGCCGCTCTTGACCGGGCCATTGTCGGAGAAGGCGTCGGCGATCGAGCAGGCTGCCGGGCCGAGAATGACCACGAACAGCACCGGCAGGATGAACAGAATCAGCGGCACGGTCATGATCGCGGGCAGACGCGCGGCCTTTTCCTCAGCGCGCATCATGCGCTCGTTGCGGAATTCGGCCGAGAGCACGCGCAGGGCCGAAGCCAGCGGCGTACCATAGCGTTCGGTCTGGACCATGGTGGTGGTCACGCCCTTGACCGCTTCCAGATTGACGCGCCAGGCCAGGTTTTCAAAGGCCTGACGGCGCTCGCTGAGGAATGACAGTTCGATCGCGGTCAGAGCAAATTCGTCACCCAGTTCCGGATAGGCCCGGCCCAGTTCGCGGGCCACGCGGTTGAACGCGGCATCGACGGTCAGACCGGCTTCGGCGCAGATCACCAGCAGGTCGAGCGCGTCGGGCAGGCCCTTGCGGATTGCGTCGGTGCGCTTGGAAATCAGGTTGCCGATGTAGAGCTCGGGACCCTTGTAACCCAGGCCCACTGCCGCAGCGAAAGCCATCAGCTTCTTCATGCCGCCCCAATCGGGGAAGACGTTCATGCCATAGATCGCGATACCGGCGATCGCGCCCAGCACGATCGGCAGGACCATCCGCGCAAAGATCACGACGATGCCGAGTTCCTTCTTGCGGATCCCGGCCTGGGCCAGTTTCTGCTGGATAGCTTCGACCTGGCTCTGCTGCAGCACCTTCAGCGCTGACAGCGTGTCCTTCATCTTGTCGGCGGTCTCGTTCTTGCGGACAAGCGAGGCGCGCTTCTTGGCGGTCTGAGTGATGATGCCGCTCTTCAGCTGGTCGCGGCGCTCGTTGAGCGACTTGACCCGCTTGGCCATCGGATCGCGGATCGTGACCGCCGTATAGATCGCGAAGAGCACCGCTACGGCAGCCAGACCCGCCAGGATCGAGCCGACCCAGATTACGTCGACGCCGAGCAGCGTGGGACCGGGAGGGTATTCATCATGTCCTGTTCCTGTCCCTGCTCAGATTTCGAAGCTGACCATCTTGGCCATGATGAAGGCACCGATCGACATCCACAGCAGCCCGCCCAGACCGGTCACGATCAGACGATCGTCGGTGAAGAAGCCGCCGAGATACTTCGGGTTGATCATGTAGATCATGATGAAAACGATGAACGGCAGCGAACCCACGATATAGGCCGAGGCCTTGGATTCAGAGCTCATTGCCTTGATCTTGAGCTTCATCTGGGCCCGCTTGCGCAGCACGTCAGCCAGGTTCGAGAGCGTCTCGGCCAGGTTGCCGCCGGTTTCCCGCTGGATCGCCAGAGTGATGCAGAAGAAGCTGAATTCCGGGGTATTCAGGCGGTCGGCGGTTTCCTGGAGGGCATCCTCCATGTTCTTGCCGATCTTGATCCGCTCGGTCACCAGCTTGAATTCCTCACCCACCGGACCGGGCACTTCTGTCGCGACCACGCCAAGCGTTTCCGTGACCGGCAGACCCGAGCGCAGACCGCGCACCAGCAGATCGATCGCGTCGGGAAACTTGGAGGTGAAGGCGTTGCCACGCCGCCCGATGAAGAAGTTGACGACGAGGTGCGGCAAGCCGGCACCAACGACCAGACCGATGCCCAGCGACAGTGCCGGAGCACCCGTTTTGAGGAACATGAGCAGCGCCACGACCAAGGCGAGGCCGCCCGAGGCATAGACATACTGGCTCAGCGTCCAACCCTTGCCGGTGCGATGCAGCCGCATCAGCAGCGCCGCGGTCCGGCTTTCCGAACCCGCAATCTGGTGCATCTTGGGCTTGCGCGCCGCCACGGCCTTCTTCAGCTGAGCCTCGACCTTGTCGATGGTGCTGTCGGAATGGCGATAGCGCAGCCCCTGAAGACGGCGGGCTGCTTCCTTCGCAGGCGAAGGTCCGGCAAAGCCCATGTAGCCAAGCACCATGAATGCCATCAGGCCCACGGCGATCAGCAGCAGTTGGGTGATGTCCATTGACTGGTCAGGCCTTCTTCAAAGAGTGAAACTGCAAGGTCGGCTCAGGCTCAGGCCTTTGCCGGTTCCTTGGCGGTCTTCTTGGGCAGCAGCGACTTCAGGTCGAACTTGCCGAGCAGCGACGACTTGGGCTTGACCGCATCGTCCACCGCTTCGCCATCGCCCACGCCGTGGACCGACTTAGCGATCTCGCGGATGACGCTGCCGGCCTTGGTCGAGCGGTTCGCATCGGCAAAGGTCTGGCCCAGCTTGGCGGCATTGGCCGCAGCCTTGGCGTCATAGGGAATGGTGAAGCCGATCTTGCGCTCGATCGAGGCCTCGAAGTCGGCCTTGCTGATCTCGCCGGTGCCGGGCACCACCTTGTTGGCAACCACGATGGTCTGAACGTGCGGCGCGTTGCTCTTCATCCACGACAGCACGCGGATCGAATCGCGCGCGCCGGCCAGGGTCATCTCCGTGACCAGCAGCACGACGTTCACGTCGTTCAGCAGGTGCGGGAAGTTGATCAGCATGTTGCGCGGCAGATCGATCACCGTCATCTCAAAGGCCTGCCGGAATTCTTCCTGCAGCTGGATGAAGGCGGCGCCGTCGGTCATCAGCGGCGAGTTGATCGGCGCTTCGGCCGAGAGGATCGCCAGGTGATCGTTGGCGCGGATCATCGCGCGTTCGATGAACAGGCCGTCGATGCGGCTGGGGTTCTCGATTGCATCGGTCAGGCCGCGGCCCGGTTCGAGGTCAAGCGCCAGCGCGCCGGTGCCGAAATGGATGTCCAGATCGAGCAGGGCGGTCGGCTGCTTTTCATCGCCGCTGTAAAGCCAGGCGAGCGAGGTCGCGATGGTCGAGGCGCCGACGCCGCCGCGGGTGCCGAGCACGGCCACCGAGACATGCTTCTTGGCCGCCGACGGATCGTGGGCCTTGGGCGAAGCGAAGACGGTCTGGGCATTGACCAGCGCATCGCGGACCTGACCGGGCGAGAGCGGCTTCAGGAGGTAATCCTGGATCCCGCTGCCCAGCAGATCGCGATAGAGGCGCACGTCGTTGACCTGGCCGATCGCGATCACCACCGTGCCGGGTTCGCAAACCTCGGCCAGGGCGTTGATATCGCTCAGCGGGTCGCCGCTTTCCGACAGGTCGACCATCAGGATGTTCGGGCTGGCCGAGATCGACAATGACTGGACCGCATTGCGCAGGCCGCCCTTGTTGCACTTCTCGGGCTGCCAGCCCATCTCGATGACCACGGGACGCAGCACGTCGAGTGCGGCATCGTCGCAGATGTAGGCGCTGAAGGCGTCGCGATTGCCGGCTGCGCCGGGCTTCCAAGGAGCATTCATGACTTACTTCCCGCTCTGGGTGTTGTTCGACTTGAGACCGTTTTCGCCGGTCGGCTTGGCGCTGCGATAGGAGTCGATCGCCTTGTCGCCGCTCATCACCACGGTCCGGCTCGGGCCGCTGGCACCCTTGAGCAGATGCTCAGGATCAGCCACCATGGCCGCCAGATTGGCGTTCGAAGCGCAGCCATAGTTAGTGCTGGTCGCGTTCTTGAAATTGGCGTCCGACTTGGCCGACCAGTCCGGGCAGCCTGGAACCTGGGCGCTGGTGCGGGTCACCACGATCCGCGCCGTGCCGGCATTGACCATGCCCGGCGTCACCGGGGCCGTATCGCCGACCAGCAGGCCGAAGCGGCCAGCAACAGCTTCCACCGCAGCGCGGGTCGCGCCGCTGGAAAGCGGGTCGTCGATCGAGATCCGGTCACCATAGCGCAGGTCCATCGCTTCGAACCAGCCAGCCAGGCGGCGGGCTTCGGGCAGCGACAGGCCGCCCGGGTTGGTCGTCACGTCGAGCGTGTAGTTAGTCCGGCTGACCACCGGCTGGTGGACGCTTTCAAGCTGGGTGTTCTGGGCGATGCCACCGCAGCCGGCGAGCAGGGTGCCCAGCGAGAGAGCGACGGCAGCGCCAAGCGCCTTGCGGGTGTGAATGGTACGCATGGTCATCACCTCTCTCAATTCATGCTGAAGCCGGGCGCGGCTGCTTCGGCAGCAGCGGTGCGCGACTTCTTCTTCGAACGCTTGTCATCAACCGGACGGACCGCCGGCGGCGTATCCAATTCGCCGACCTTGGGGACGGGCGCGCCGGACGGAGCGGCAGTCGGCAGCGGCCGGCTTCCGCCAGACTTGCCGTTGTTTTCCATGTTCCCGAAGATCCGCTGGATGTCGTTCGGGTTCTGGTAGCCATCGGTCGGCAGCTTGATCTCGTTCGCGTCGACCGGATTGACCAGATAGGGGGTCACCACGATCACCAGCTCGGTTTCACCGCGCTGGAAGTTGGTCGAACGGAACAGCGAACCCAGGATCGGCAGGTCACCGGCACCCGGCATCTTCTTCACCGTGTTCTGGGCATTGTTGCCCATCAGCCCGGCGATCATGAAGCTCTGGCCCGAACCCAGTTCGATCGTGGTCTCGGCGCGGCGCACGGTCAGTGCGGGCACGTTGAAGCCGTTGAGCTGGATCGAACCCTGGCTCGACAGTTCGGACACTTCCGGGCGGACCCGCAGCGAGATCCGGCCATTGGCCAGAACCGTCGGGGTATAGGCCAGGCTGACACCGAAGCGCTTGTATTCGACCGAGGTCGAACCCAGGCCCTGGCTGATCGGGATCGGATATTCACCGCCGGCCAGGAAGTCGGCCGTTTCGCCCGACAGCGCGGTCAGGTTCGGTTCCGACAGGCTGGTCACCAGACCGAGCGTTTCACCCATGTCCAGTGCGCCCAGCACGTCCATGCCGAACAGCCGACCGGCGCCGGCGATAGTGGTGCCGGTCGCGATCTGGTTGATGATGTTGTAGCCTTCGCCCTTGTAGTTGGGGCCAACTGCCATCGGACCCATTGGCTGGCGCAGGCCAGTCACCGGATCAACGAACGACGGAGCGACCTGCTTGAAGGCCTGGCCTTGGCCGATGCCGAACTTGAACCCGCCCGAATCGTCAACCGAGGTCAGGCTGGCGCCGATCTGCTTGACCAGCGAACGGCTGACTTCGGCGAACTTGACGCGCAGGTTGACCTGCAGCGGCGTCGCGGTCTTCAGCCGGGTGATCACGTTGGCTTCCTTGCCGACGAAGGCATTGACCAGCCGCGCGGCTTCCGAAGCATCTTCGGGCGAAGACACGGTGCCGGTCAGCAGGAAGGTGTTGGTCCCCATGGTGGAGACGGCCACCTTGGCGTCGGGCATGGCCATGCGCAGCATCTGGTCGACGCTGTCGATGTTCGAGCCGACGCGGACGTTGGCGGACCAGATGATGTCGCCGGCCGCATTGCTGGCGTAGATCGTGGTTTCGCCGCCGGCCTTGCCGAAGACATAGAGCTGGCGCTGCGACTTGATCTGCACATCGGCAACCGAGTCATTGGCGACGAAGACGTCGGCCATGGCGCCGCCGATGGTGACCAGCTGGCCGCGGCCGATCGACAGCACGAAATCGTTGGCCGGGCGGGTCATCGACTGGGCATGGGCCGCCGGGGCGGAAACCAGGGCCAGCGGGGCCAGCATGCAGCTGGCGCTCAGCAGGGTGGTAACAAGGCGCTTCATCGGATTGCCTTTCTTCAGGACGGTCGCGGCGTGGTTGGCGTTACGGGTCATCTCAGCGACTCCCGACCTGTTCGACAGAGGTGTTCTTGCCGCGCGTCACCCGAACGATCGGACCCCGCGGGGCAGCGACAAAGCCGGGCGCTGCCGACGGACCCGAAGCCGTGGCCGGGCGCTCAGTCACAGGCGGCGGCGGCATGGTCCGGCGTTCGAAGCGCGAAACATCGCCGCCGGTAACGAAGGTGGTAGCGCCGTCCTGCGGGCGGTTCATCGCCTGGCTGAGCAGCTTTTCTTCCTGCTCCTTGGTCGCGCCGGCCGGCAGCTTGACCGTGCCGCTGGCAATGGCCTGATCGAGTTCGGCCTGATTGTCGGCCAGACTGCGCAGCGCCAGGCTGATCGTGCCCAGGGTCTGGGCCACGGCAACCTTCTCGGCAATCTTGGGGGTCACTTCGACCGTGATGGTGCGGAAGCCGCGAACCACGGTCTTGCCGTCGACGACGTCGGTGTCGGTCGACTGGTCGGTGGCGAGCACCCGGACATTGCGCAGGATCGTTTCGGCCGCCTTCAGCGATTCGCGGCTGTTGTTGCCACGCACCGTCTGGGTCAGCACCAGGTCGACATGGTCACCCGGGAAGACGAAGCCGGCCACGCCGGTCCGGGCCGAAACCGGGATCGTCACAGCGCGCATGCCTGGGCCCAGCGCTGCCGCCAGGAAGCCGCGGTCGCCAGGCGAGACGAGCGCGCCCTGGGTAACCGGCTGGCCAGCCGTGACCGGGAACCGGACCACAGTGCCAAGCAGCTTGTTCATGTCGGCTTCGCCATCAAGGAAGTAGGCGTCCTGCACCATTTCCTTCGGCCAGGCCTGGAACGAGATCGAATCGGCCGTAATGATCGTACCGACCGGGAGCGCACGCTGTGCCACGAGGACTTTCGGCCCCTGCGGGACCTGAGCCGCTTCCGCCTTGGGGGCAGAGGCCCCGACGAACAGGGTTCGGGCAGCCATGGCCGTGCCGATCGCAACGACCAGCGCGCCAAGCAGCAACATCAGCTTCTTCTTATCCATGGCTCTGTAAGCCCCCTAGAAAAACACCAAGATCGAAAGCGTTATCGGTGTGAAATGGTTAAAATCCGGTTCCACCCTGTCAGCCGACTGCTGCAGCGGACTGCGCTGCAGGCAGATACTGGCTGGCCAGGACCCACAGGCCGGCCGTGGAAATTGCGACGCCGTAAGGAATTGCGAGGCGCTCACGCCGCCCGCGCATGCTGTGCCAGACTGCCAGGACAATGGTCAGCAGACCGCCCAGCAGCGACATCATGATCACCAGCTTGAGGAACCAGGCCGGGGCGATCCACAGCGCGAGGGCCGAGAGCAGCTTGACGTCACCGCCGCCCATGGCGCGCAGTGCGAACAGGCCGGCGCAGACCGCAAAGGTCACCGCCGCGATACCCAGCTGCCAGGCCACGCCCGGCCACAGGCTGAGCCCGCTAGCCCACCAGTAGAGCGGCGCGCCCAGCGCGATTGCGGCGTTAAGCCAGTTGTCGATCTGACGACGACGGATGTCGGTAAAGGCGGCAACCACCAGCGCGATTGCCAAGGCCCCCAGCAGTACGTATTGAAAATCGACGTTCGGCATTGCCCGCCCCCTAGAATTGAGGGCATGGATACAGGGCAGGGCTTACCAAAAAGTAACCAAGGTAAAGAGGCTCGAATTAGCCACATGTCCGCCGCGTTCGATCGCCGGGTCATTCCCGCCGAAGCCGCCGAAAGCCGCTGGATTGCGCCCGATGGCCAGGCCATCCGCCGGATTGACTGGCACCACCCGAACCCGCGCGGCGCGATCCTGTTCATGGGCGGGCGCGGTGACTTTTACGAAAAATACCTCGAAGCGCTGGCGCACTGGCATCTACAGGGGTGGTCGTTAACCGCCTTTGACTGGCGCGGTCAGGGCGGATCCGGGCGGCTGGGCAAGGATCCCTACACCGGCCATATCGACGATTACGGCACCTGGGTGGCCGATCTTGGCGCCCTGTGGCGCGACTGGTCGGCCACGGTCAGCGGCCCGCGGATTGCCATCGGCCATTCGATGGGCGGACACCTCGCCTTGCGCGCGGCGGCAGAAGGCGCGATTGATCCGGCCGCGCTGGTGCTCTGCGCGCCGATGCTCGGCCTGCGCGATGGCAACATGCCCGACTGGCTGATGCATGGGGTGGCGCGGCTGATGTGCCGGCTGGGCGATCCGGCCCGCCCGGCCTGGAAATGGAGCGAGAAGCCCGGCCAGCCGCCGGACAGCCGGGGCGATCTGCTGACCCACGATCCCGCGCGCTATGCCGACGAGCTGTGGTGGCGCGAGGCGCGGCCCGAGGTGGTGATGGGCCCCGGTTCCTGGCGCTGGGTTGAACGCGCCTATGCCTCGATGCGCTGGCTGGGGCAGCGCGAGGTGCTCGCCCGGGTCCAGCAGCCGGTCCTGCTGCTGCGACCGATCAGGATGCGCTGGTCAGCTACAAGGCCAGCGCCCGCGCCGCCGCGCGCTGCCGCACTGCGAGCTGGTCAACTTCGGCGAGCGCGCCCGCCACGAAATCCTGCGCGAGGCCGATCCGATCCGGCTTGAGGCACTGGCGCGGATTGATGCCTTTCTGGCAGCTGTGTTGGTTGCGGGGGCCACGGCATGACCGCGCGGTTCGATTTCGCGATTGTCGGGGCGGGGATTGCTGGCGCTTCAGTCGCGGCTGGTCTGGCGCCACACGGACGGGTCCTGCTCATCGAGGCGGAAGATCGTCCCGGCTACCATTCGACCGGACGCTCGGCCGCCTTCTGGACCGAGAGCTATGGCGGGCCGCAGGTCCAGCCGCTGACGACCGCCTCGGGCCCGTTCCTGCACGAGCACGGCTTCCTCAGCCCGCGTGGCGCGCTGACCCTGGCGCGGCAGGGCGAGCTTGCCGAACTGGCCGCCTTCGTCGCGGAATTCCGGGCGCTGGGCGTGCGGGTCGACGATCTCGATCGCGCCGCGCTCGAAGCCCGGTTGCCGGGGTTGCAAAGCGAATGGGTCGCAGGCGCCTATGAACCCGATTGCTGCGATATCGATGTGGCCGCGCTCCACCAGCATTGGCTCGCCGCCGCGCGGCAGGGCGGGGCGGAGCTGTGGACCCGGGCGGAGCTGGCACGGGCCGAGCGCAACGATGACGGCTGGGCACTCGCTCTGGCCGATGGCCGGACGGCGCAAGCGGCTGTGCTGGTCAACGCCGCCGGGGCCTGGGCCGATCCGGTCGCCGAACTGGCCGGGGTGAGGCCGCTGGGTGTGCAGCCCTATCGCCGCACAGTGGCCCAGCTGCGGCTGGCGGACGGGCCGCCGGCTGACCTGCCGCTGGTGCTTGGGATCGACGGGCTGTTCTATTTCAAGCCTGAGGCTGGCCGCCTGTGGCTGAGCCCGCATGATGAGACGCCAAGTCCACCCTGCGATGCCGCGCCCGAGGAACTGGATATCGCCCTGGCGATCGACCGGTTCGAGCACGTCGTCGACTGGCCAATCACCGCGATCGAGCACCGCTGGGCCGGCCTGCGCTCCTTCGCGCCGGATCGGCTGCCGGTTTACGGATTCGATCCTGATCAGCCCGGCTTCTTCTGGTTCGCCGGGCAGGGCGGGTTCGGAATCCAGACGGCGCCAGCCGCGGCGGACCTCGCCTGTGCGCTGCTCCTAGGGCAGGTGCCCGCAGCGGTCGATCCTGCGCCTTACGATCCGCGTCGGTTTCGCTAGCGAATCACGGATTTAGCGCTAGGCTGCGCAAGTCGTCGCAATCCTGGGAGGTATACCCGACATGGCACACCGTTTCGAAATCCGTAAGAACAAGGCCGGCGAGTTCGTCGCCTATTTCTGCTACAATTCTGAATCGATCTTCTGGACCGAAGGCTACAGCAGCAAGGCCAGCGCCAAGAACGCGATCGAATCGATCCTGAAGAACGGCCCGGGCGCCGAAGTGGTCGATACGACCGCCGGCTAAGCCTGCTTGACCGAGAGGGCCGCATCGCTTGCCAAGCGGTCGGCCCTTTCGTTTTCCGGATGGCCATCGTGGCCCTTGACCCAGATCCAGTCGATCCGGTGCCGACTGCGCGATTCCAGCAGCTCCAGCCATAGATCGGCGTTGAGCACGGGCTTCTTCTGCGAATTCTTCCAGCCGTTCTTCTGCCAGCCGAAGATCCACTTCGTGATCCCGTCGATCACATAGCGGCTGTCGGTATGCAGCGCGACGTGGCACGGCTCCTTCAACGCGTCGAGCGCGCGGATCACTGCGGTCAGTTCCATCCGGTTGTTGGTGGTATGGGCCTCGTGGCCTGACAGTTCCCGCTCATGCTGCCCCATCCGCAGCACCACGCCCCAGCCGCCGGGGCCGGGATTGCCCTTGCAGGCGCCATCGGTGAAGGCCTCGATCCGCTTCATGCGCCGGCAAAGACAGCGGCGTTGGCCGGATCGGCGTAGAATTCGAGCCGCCGGGCAAACGCCAGCGGGTCCTTGCGGGTGACCAGTGCATCGGCCGGCGTGTTGACCCAGTCCCAGGCGCGGGTCAGGGCAAAGCGCAAGGCGGCCCCGCGTGCCAGCAAGGGCAGGGCAGCACGCTCGGCATCGGACAGCGGACGGACTTCCTCATACCCGGCGATCAGCGCGGCCGAGAGCGCCGGATCGAAGTGCTTGCCATCATTGGAGAAACACCAGGCGGCGTGAGTTACCGCCAGATCATAGGCAAACAGATCGGTGCAGGCGAAGTAGAAGTCGATCAGGCCGGTCACCTGATTGCCCAGCATCAGGACATTGTCCGGGAACAGGTCGGCGTGGATCGTGCCGCGCGGCAAGTCCTCGGGCCAGTCTGCCAGCACGGCCGGCAATTCGCGCGCCACCAGTTCGGCGAACCCGGCGTCGATTTCCGCGAGGCCCTCGGCGCCGCATTCGCTGGCCAGCCGCTGCCATTCGGCCCGGCCCATCGCGTTCTCGCGGCGGCCGGCAAAGTCTGCGGCGGCCAGCTGCATCTGCGCCAGCGCGCGGCCCACGGCATGGGCCTGGCCAGGCGTTGGCGCGCTGACCGAGACGCCGGGCAGGAATTCGATCAAGGCCACGGCCTTGCCATCAAGCAGGCGATAGAGCTGGCCCTGGCGGTCATGGATCGTGCGCGGCACCGGGCAGCTGCGGGCCGAGAGGTGATCGAGCAGCGAGAGGAAGAACGGCAGGTCCTCCACCTCGATCCGGTATTCGTACATGGTCAGGATGAAGCGCGCACCGGCCCCGTCCTTGCCGGTGGTTTCGACCAGCCAGTTGCTGTTGGAAATCCCCTCGGCAATGCCCTTGACCGAAGTCAGCTCGCCAACATCGAATTCCGCGACCAGCTGGCCCAGCACTTCGGCCCCGAGGTGGGTATAGACCGCCACGGCGAAGCTAGTCCGCCAGTTGCCGGGGCAGCTTGAAGACGATCTTTTCCTCGGCGGTCACCACCTGCTCGACCGCCACGGTCCGGAACTCGCCGATCCGGTCGATCACTTCCTGGACCAGCGTTTCGGGGGCAGAGGCCCCGGCGGTGAGGCCCATGGTCTCGACCCCAGCAAACCAGGCTTCGTCAATCTCGGTGCCGCGCTGGATCAGGTGCGCGGTAGCGCCGCAGCGCTGGGCCACTTCGACCAGCCGCAGCGAGTTGGAGCTGTTGGGCGCGCCGATCACCAGCACCAGCTGGCATTCCTCGGCAATCGCCTTGACCGCCGCCTGGCGGTTGGACGTGGCATAGCAGATATCCTCGGCCTTGGGGCCGGCGATCGCCGGAAAGCGCTCGCGCAGTGCCGCAACGATCTCGGCCGTATCGTCGACCGACAGCGTGGTCTGGGTCAGAAACGCCACTGGCGCATCGGCGGGGAAATCGAGCGTGGCCACGTCTTCCAACGTTTCCACCAGAGTGATCGTGCCTACCGGGACCTGGCCGAAGGTGCCGATCACCTCCGGGTGGCCCCTGTGGCCGATAAACAGGATGTGGCGCCCGGCCTCGATCTGGCGCTCGGCCTGGCGGTGGACCTTGCTGACCAGCGGGCAGGTGGCATCAAGCCAGTCGAGCCCGCGTTCGGTGGCATTGGCGGGGACCGACTTGGGCACGCCGTGGGCGCTGAACACCACTGGGGCGCCATCGGGCACTTCGTCTAGCTCTTCGACAAAGATCGCGCCCTTGTCGCGCAGCCCGTCGACCACAAAGCGGTTATGCACGATCTCGTGCCGGACATAGACCGGGGCGCCATAGCGGGTCAGCGCGCGTTCGACGATCTCGATCGCACGGTCGACCCCGGCGCAGAAGCCGCGCGGAGCGGCGAGCAGAAGGCGAAGGGCCGGCTTGCCCGGCTGCTGAAAGGGCGCGTTCATGTTCGCCCCCCTAGCGTTTTGGCATTGACGCCGCTAGGGCAAGTTCTGCCCAAGGACAGGAACCTGCCAGAATGACGCCTCGCACCCGCCTCTATGCCGCAGTTGCCATCGCCGCCGCCCTTGCCGGGTGCCGCGGGACGGGGGACCTGGTGGTCGATGAAGGCGTCGGCATCACCGCCGTGCGCAGCGCCTGCCCGGCGGTGGGCGTGCCGGACTATACCGGTGACATCACGCTGTTCCGCACGCCTGGTTCGACCACGGCGGACAATATCGACGTGGTCGGCGCACTGACCAACGTCCGCTCGACCTGCAATGAAACCGGCGAAAAGGTCTTTACCGCCGCCACTTTCGACGTGCTCGCCCGCCGCACCGATGTGCGCGGCGCGCGCCAGGTGACGCTGCCCTATTTCGTCACCGTGCTGCGCGGCGGCAGCGCCGTGATCTCGAAGCGGGTCGGCTCGGTCACGATCAACTTTGCCGATGGCCAGGAACGCGCTCAGGTTAGCGGTTCGGCCAGCGCCTATGTCGACAAGGCCGAAGCGAGCCTGCCGGCCGACATCCGCGAACAGATCACCCGCAAGCGCAAGGCCGGCGATGCCGACGCGGCGGTCGATCCGCTTTCGCGGCCCGAGGTCAAGGCCGCGGTCGCCCGCGCGACCTTCGAAGTGCTGGTCGGCTTCCAGCTCAGCCAGGACCAGCTGACTTACAACGCCACGCGCTGATCCGGGCCTTCCCGCTGCGGGAAGGTTCCATTTCCGGCGCAAACCGTCTAACCGGCGCGCCATGACTGCTGCCCAGACCATTCACGCCGCCTTTGTCGGCCATATCGCCGCTGCGCTCGGTGCGCTGGAAGCCGCGGGCACCTTGCCCGGCGGGCTGAACCGCGCCGCCGTGACGGTGGAGCCGCCGCGCGATCCCAGCCACGGCGATCTGGCGACCAACGCAGCGATGGTCCTGGCCAAGCCCGCCGGCATGAACCCGCGTGCCCTGGCCGAATTGCTGGTCACCGAACTGCTCAAGGTGCCGGGCGTTGCCAGCGCCGAGATTGCCGGGCCGGGCTTCATCAACCTGCGCGTCGATGCCGCCGCCTGGTTGGCTGAACTGCGGGCGATTGCCGCGCTCGGCAGCGATTACGGCCGCTCTGCCATCGGGCAGGGCAGCACGGTCAACGTCGAATATGTCTCGGCCAACCCGACCGGGCCGATGCACATGGGCCACTGCCGCGGTGCGGTGGTCGGCGACGCGCTGGCGACCCTGCTGGAGTTTTCCGGGCACAAGGTGATCCGCGAATACTACGTCAACGATGCCGGGGCGCAGGTCGATGTCCTCGCCCGCTCGGCGCACGTCCGCTACCGCGAAGCGCTCGGCGACGCCGTCGGCGCGATCCCGGAAGGGCTCTATCCAGGCGAATACTTGATCCCGGTCGGCCAGGCCCTCGCCGCCGAATTCGGTGACAAATATGCCAAGGCCCCCGAAGCCGACTGGCTCGTGCCGTTCCGCACCCGCGCTGTTGCCGCCATGCTCGAAATGATCAAGGCCGACCTCGCGCTGCTCGGCATCCATCACGACCTGTTCTCGTCCGAGGCCGAATTGCAGGCCGCCGGCAAGCCGGATGAGGCCGAAAAGTGGCTGCGCGCCCACGATCTGGTCTATGACGGGCACCTCGAAGCACCCAAGGGCAAGACGCCCGAGGACTGGGAACCGGTCGAGCTGCCACTGTTCCGCTCGACCAAGTTCGGCGACGATCAGGACCGCCCGATCAAGAAGAGCTCGGGCGAGTGGACCTATTTCGGCGCCGACCTCGCCTATCACTTCCAGAAGGCCCAGAGCGCCGATGCGCTGGTCGATATCTGGGGCGCGGACCATGCCGGCACGGTCAAGCGGATCAAGGCCGCCGTCGCCGCCATGACCGGGGCTGAGGGCAAGCCGACCCCGTTCGAGGTCAAGCTGGTCCAGATGGTCCAGCTGATGAAGGGCGGCCAGCCCTTCAAGATGTCGAAGCGCGCGGGCAACTTCGTGACGCTGGCCGATGTGGTCGAGATGGTCGGCAAGGACGTGGTCCGCTTCACCATGCTGACCCGCAAGCCCGATGCGCAGATGGACTTCGATTTCGACAAGGTAGTCGAAGCGTCGAAGGACAATCCGGTGTTCTACGTCCAGTACGCCCACGCCCGGATCCGCTCGACCCTGCGCAAGGGTGCGGCCGAGGGCTTTGCGCCAGACGACGCCGCGCTTGACCAGCTGGGCGAGGAAGAGCTGGCGCTGATCAAGCTCGCCGCCCAGTTCCCGCGGCTGGTCGAAGCTGCCGCCGTGGCGCGTGAGCCGCACCGGGTCGCTTTCTTCCTGCATGACCTCGCGGCGGCCTTCCACGCTTACTGGAATGTCGGGAACGACCGGCCCGAAAAGCGCTTCATCGTGGCACAGGATGCGGCGCTCACTTCCGCAAGGCTTTATCTTGCCACACAAATCGGGCAACTTGTCCGCAATGGCCTCGCGCTCCTTGGCGTCGAGGCGGTGGAGGAAATGTGATGGGGGCTATGGACGATCGCCGCGACGGTTACGAGCAGGACGGACACGACTGGGACGAGCACGACGAGGACCGGCTGGAAACCGAACAGCTGGAACTTGACGCGCCGGACGAGCGCCTGCCCTGGCTGGAAAGCGGGGAAGACGACGACGGCGGCGAGTACGAAGGCTATGACACCAGCCGGTTGCTGGCGATGTTCCTTGGCGGGTTGGCGATCCTGGCGGCCGTGGTCGGCGGCATCTGGTGGTTCACCAATCGCGGCCCCGATCCCGAACTGGTGGCCGATGGCAGCGTGGTCGCCGCTCCGGCCGAGCCTTACAAGACCGCCCCGGCCAACCCCGGCGGCAAGACCTTCGATGGCACCGGCGATGTCAGCTTTGCCGCTTCCGAAGGGCAGAGCCGCCCGCCGGTGATGGCCGGTTCGGCCGCTGCGCCGACGGCTGCGCCCGCACCGAGCGCTGCCGCTCCCGCCGCTGCTGCTGCGGCCGGTGGCGGGGTGGGCGTGCAGGTTGGCGCCTTCTCCTCGCAGGCGACCGCCGAAGCGGGCTGGACCAAGCTGGTTGCCCAGGCGGGTGGCGCGCTCTCGGGCGTATCGCACCGGGTGATTGCCGGCACGGCCGACAATGGCACGATCTACCGTCTCCAGGCCGTTGCGCCGGACAAGGCGGCGGCCAATGCGCTGTGCGGCAAGCTGAAGGGCGCTGGCATCTCCTGCCAGGTCAAATAGGCTTCAAGTAGGCCGGTAATCCACACGATTGGGGGTGGCCCGCTTGCACCGCGGGCCGCTTCCTGCGACCTTTCGGGCATCATGACTCCCGCCATTTTCGGCCTTTCCGGACTGACCCTGACCGCCGCGGAGCGGGCCTTTTTCGCTGAGGCCGATCCGGCGGGCTACATCCTGTTCGGCCGCAATATCGAAAGCCGCGAACAGGTTCGCGCGCTGACCGATGATCTGCGCAGCATTCATGGACGGGACCGCTTGCTGATCACGATCGATCAGGAAGGCGGGCGGGTCGCGCGGATGAAACCGCCAGTCTGGCCAGCCTATCCCGCCGGCAGCGCGTTCGACCAGTTGTTCGATCTGGCACCCGCTTCGGCGATCGAAGCGGCCCGCGCCAATGCCGAGGCGCTGGGGCATGATCTCCACGAAGTCGGCATCACCTGCACCCACGCGCCGGTCCTCGATGTCCGCCAGCACGGCGCGCACGATGTGATCGGCGACCGCGCCTATGGCTATGAGCCACTGCGGGTGGCGGCGATTGGCCGTGCGGTGCTTGATGGCCTGGCCCGCGCCGGGGTGCTGGGCACGATCAAGCACATGCCAGGCCATGGCCGGACCTCGGTTGATACGCACAAGGAATTGCCGACCGTCACGGCCAGCGCGGAAGAACTGGAAAGCGATATCGCCCCGTTCAAGGCCCTGGCTGACGCACCGATCGCCATGACCGGGCACCTGGTCTTCACCGCCTGGGATGCCGATCACCCGGCCACCCAGTCACCCTTCGTGATCGAACAGATCATTCGCGGGCATATCGGCTTCGACGGCCTGCTGCTGACCGACGATCTCGATATGGAAGCGCTGTCCGGCACGGTTCCTGACCGCGCAGAGGCAGCGATCAAGGCGGGCTGTGACATCGCGCTGAATTGCTGGGCGAAGATCGACGACATGACCGGGATCTGTGAGCGGCTGGGCGAGATGTCCGAAGCGACCGCCGCCCGTCACGCCCGCGCGCTCGCCGCGATCCGTCCACCACAGCCGACGGCTGCGCAGGCCGAACTGGCCGCCAAGCGCGACGCCTTGCTGGCGCTGCTCGAAACGGCGGAGGCTCGCGCATGAGTGATGATCTGATCGACTCCCCCGCGATCAGCTTGCCCGACGAAGAGTGGGCCGGCCCCGGTGCGGCCGCGACCGAGGATGCGGCGCTCTATCTCGAGCTTGATGGCTGGGAAGGGCCGCTCGATCTGCTGCTTGATCTGGCGCGGCGGCAGAAGGTCGATCTGCGCAAGATCTCGATCCTGGCGCTGGTGGACCAGTACCTGACCTATATCGAACGGGCCGAGGCGCTGCGGCTGGAACTGGCCGCCGATTACCTGGTGATGGCGGCCTGGCTGGCTTACCTCAAATCCGCGCTGCTGCTGCCGCGCGACGAGCAGGAAGACCCGAGCCCCGAGGAGCTGGCGTTGCGCCTGCAACTGCGGCTGCAGCGGCTAGCGGCGATGCGCGATGCAGCGGCGCGGCTGATGGGACGTGACCGCCTGGGCCGCGACGTGTTCCTGCGCGGCGCGCCCGAGGGCCTCAGGATCGACCGCAAGGCCAAGTGGCAGTGTGACTGGTTTGCGCTGGTCCAGGCTTACGGCCAGGTCAAGGCGCGGACCCAGCCGGTGGTCCACATGGTCCGCGACCGGATGGTCATGACGCTCGACAGCGCCCTGTCGCGCGTTTCGGCCATGCTCGGCGTCAACCTCGATTGGATGGAACTGCGCGATTTCCTGCCGCCGCACGCCGATCCCAAGCTGCGCCGCTCGGCCATGGCCTCCAGCTTTGTCGCCGCGCTCGAACTGGCGCGGCTCGGCAAGGCGGAACTGCAGCAGGAACAGACATTTGGCCCGCTGATGCTGCGCGGGGTCAAGGCATGACCCGGCCTGACGATCTGGTCCGCGCGGTTGAGGCGACGCTGTTCGCCGCTGAAGAGCCGATGACCGCCGAGGCGATCTCGACCCATCTGGGCGGGGCGGATGTCAAGGCGGCGCTGGCCGAACTGGCCGAGACCTACCGGGAGCGCGGGATCCAGCTGGTCGAGCGGGCCAAGCGCTGGCACTTCCAGACCGCACCGGACCTGGCGCACCTGCTCCGCCGTGAACGCGAGGAAGTGCGCCGCTTGTCGCGCGCCGCCACCGAAGTCCTCGCGATCGTCGCCTATCATGAGCCGGTCAGCCGCGCCGAGATCGAGGCGATCCGCGGGGTCCAGACCGCCAAGGGCACGCTCGACGTGCTGATGGAGGCCGGCTGGGTGCGGATTGTCGGCCGCCGCGAAGTGCCGGGCCGCCCGGTGATCTATGCCACCACGCCTGAGTTCCTCACGCATTTCGGCCTTGAAAGCCGCCGCGACTTGCCGGGGCTGGATGAGCTTAAGGCCGCCGGTCTGCTCGATCCGGTTGACGATGCCCTGGCCGATGCGATGGAAATGGCCGACCAGCGGAGAGAAGCTGCCCAGACTGAAGCCGGGCTGGCAAGCGAGGATGAAAGCGCCTAGATAGGCGGCGACGGGGGCAGGATCCTCGAAGTGGAGTCGGTATAATGGGCGGTTTTTCTATCTGGCACTGGGTGATCGTGCTGCTGGTCGTGCTGGTCCTGTTCGGGCGCGGTCGGATTTCCGAGATCATGGGTGATTTCGGCAAGGGGATCAAAAGCTTCAAGCAGGGCATCGCTGACGAGGAGACCAAGCCCGCTGCGCCGCCGGCCCAGATTCCGGCATCGACCGAGACCACTGCTGCCACTGAAGCCAGCAAGACCGAACAGAAGTAATCGGGCGAGACCAGGCGCGTGTTTGATATTGGCGCCTCAGAGCTTTTGCTCATCGTGATCGTGGCGGTGGTGGTGATCGGTCCCAAGGACCTGCCACTGGCGCTGCGCACGGCCGGGCGCTGGATCGGCAAGGTCCGGCGCGTTTCCGGCCATTTCCGCGCCGGCGTGGAAACCATGATCCGCGAGGCTGAACTCGCCGAAATGGAAAAGAAGTGGCGCGAGCAGAACGAAGCGATCATGCGCGAGCATCCGCCCGAGAGCGCGCAGGCCGAAGCCGCGCTGGTTGGCCAGGACCCCGGCACGGTGAAGACCGAAGAGCCGGCGGTGGCCGCTGTAGAGTCCCCGCAGCCAAAGCCGAAGCGCGCCAAGCCCAAGCCCAAGCCCGATCAGGCCGCATGACATGGTACTGAAGATCAACGACATCGATGAGACGCAGGCGCCGCTGCTCGACCACCTGATCGAGCTGCGCGCGCGGCTGATGCGGATCATTCTGGCCCTGGTCGTTGCCTTCTTCGTCTGTTTCTATTTCGCCAACGACATCTTCGGCTTCCTGGTTCGCCCGCTGACTGCAGCCTTCCCGCCGGGGCAGGGCAAGCTGATCTACACCCAGCTTTACGGGGCCTTTTTCGTCGAGGTGAAGGTGGCGCTGTTTGCGGCCTTCCTGGTCTGTTTCCCGATCATCGCCAACCAGCTCTGGGCCTTTGTTGCGCCGGGGCTCTACGCCAAGGAAAAGAAGGCCTTCCTGCCGTTCCTGCTGGCCACGCCGGTCCTGTTCACCGCTGGGGCCTCGCTGGCCTATTTCGTGGTCATGCCGACCGCGTTCCACTTCTTCCTGGGGTTCGAGGGCGAGCGCGGCGGGCTCTCGACTGAGGCGCTGCCGGAAATCGGGGCATACCTCAGCCTGGTGATGCAGTTCATCATGGCTTTCGGGATCAGCTTCCTGCTGCCGGTGCTGCTGCTGCTGCTTAACCGGGCCGGCATTGTCAGCCGCGAAGATCTGGTGCGGGCCCGGCGCTATGTGATCGTGGTGATCACGATCATCGCCGCGATCGTGACGCCGCCGGATGTAATCTCGCAGCTGATGCTCGCGATTCCGCTGTGGCTGCTTTACGAAAGCGCACTCGGGATCATGTGGTTCACTGACCGCAAGAAGGCGGCGGAAGCAGCGACCGGGACCGAGCTGGTCCCGACGCCGGGTGAAACGCTGCCCTGATCCTCAGTTGCTGCGCTGATGCACCAGCCGGCCGCCGATCCAGACCTGCATGACCTGCGTCGCGCGGATCTCGGCGGGCGTGGCCAGCATGGGATCGCGGTCGATCAGCAGGAAGTCCGCCCGCTCGCCGCGCTGCAGGCGGCCGAACCGCCCCTCGGCAAAACCGGCATAGGCTCCGCCCGCGGTATAGGCCGCCAGCGCCAGTTCGCGGCTGACGCGTTCCTGCGGCTGCCAGCCGCCAAACGGCTGCCCATCCGGCCCGGTGCGGCTGATCGCGGCGGCAAGGCCCGCCCAGGGATCGGCCAGTTCGACCGGCACGTCAGAGCCAAACGCCAGCCTGGCGCCGCTCGCGGCCAGGCTTGACCAGGCATAGGCGCCGGTCAGCCGGTTCGGCCCCAGCCGGGCTTCGGCCATCAATCGGTCGGAAGTCTGGTGGACCGGCTGCATCGAGGCGATCACCCCGGCCTTGGCAAAGCGCGGAATATCGGCCGGGTCGACCACCTGCGCGTGTTCGATCCGCCACCGCCGGTCGCCGGTGTAGGTCAGGTTCATGTCCTCGATCGCGGCCAGGGCAGCGGCATTGGCTTCGTCGCCAATGGCATGGACGGCAACCTGAAAGCGGTCGAGCGCGGCGCGGCTGATGAAGTTCTTGAGCTGGGTATCGCCGGTCACCCGCAGGCCTTTGGCCGTGGGGGCATCGCTGTAAGGCGCCTTCAAGCTGGCCCCGCGCGAACCGAGCGCGCCATCGGAATAGAGCTTCACCCCGTTCAGCCGCAGCTTGTCGTCATAGAGCCAGGGCGAGGGACCGGGGCCGCCGATCAGCGCCATTTGCTCGGTGCCGCCGGCATAGGACATGATCCGCACCCGCAGCGCGCCATTATCGCCAGCGCGGCGGAAGGCCTGCCAGTCCTCGATCGTGGTGCCCATGTCGGCAATCGCGGTGACGCCGCGCGCCAGCAGGATTTCCTGCGCCTTGGCGAGGGCCAGATCGCGATCTTCCGGGCGCGGCGCGGGAATGGCCTTGCCGACCAGTTCCATCGCGTTGTCGACCAGCACGCCGGCCGGCTTGCCGCCCGCGAGGCGTTCGATCGAGCCGCCAGCCGGGGCCTTGGTCAGCGCGGTCACGCCAGCGGCGGCGAGCGCTTTCGAATTGGCCCAGCCGGCATGGCCATCGACCCGCTCCAGCCAGACGGGACGATCGCCGACCACGGCATCGAGTTCGGCGGCAGTCGGGAAACGCTTCTCGGGCCACAGTTCCTGATTCCAGCCGCGCCCGAGGATCCACGGACGGTCCGGATTGGCCTTGGCATAGGCCGCGACCTTGGCCAGTGCTTCGGCCAACGACTTCGTTTCGGACAGATCGAGGGTCAGGGCGGAGAAGCCCAGACTCATGACATGCCCATGGCTGTCGATCATGCCCGGGACCAGCACCTGGCCCTTGCCGTCGAGCAGGTAATCGACCTTGCCGGGCCGCTTGTCGCCGCGGTGCAGGACCTGCACGATCCGGCCATCGTCGCCCACCAGCAGGCCGGTGAAGCGCTCGATCCCGCCAGTGGCGTCGATGGTCAGGCCATCGACATTATCAATGAGCGTGTCGGCGAGGGCCGGGGCCGATAGGGCGAGGGCGGTACTGGCCGCCAGCACGGCGCGGATCATGCCCCGCCCCGCTTGGGCAGACGGCGGATCAGCGAGGAGGTATCCTGCCGCCCGCCGCCAAGCGCCTGCACTTCGGCATAGAACTGGTCGATCAGCGCGGTGACCGCCAGCGGCACGCCGAGCGAGCGGCCTTCTTCCAGCGTTAGGCCCAGATCCTTGCGCATCCAGTCAACCGCGAAACCAAAGTCGAACTCATCCTTGGCCATGGTGTGCCAGCGGTTGTCCATCTGCCACGATTGCGAGGCCCCGCCCGAGATCGCCTCATAGACCTTTTCGAGATCGAGGTGTGCCGCCTGGGCAAAGCGCATCGCTTCGGACAGGCTGGCGAGGACCCCGGCGAAGGCAATCTGGTTGACCATCTTGGTGGTCTGCCCCGGCGCCGGCCTTGCCAACGTGG
>JACDQK010000134.1 GCA_015657645.1 Novosphingobium sp. | reverse complement strand
GGTTCGGATCGCGGCGGCACTATTGCTTCAGTCACGAAGGCTATGCCCGCGAATGCGACCGGATCGTGGCGCTGCTGGCACAGCGCTATGGCCAGCACCCGGCGGTAGCTGCCTGGCAGACCGATAACGAATATGGCTGCCACGATACGGCGGTCAGCTATTCGGCCGCCGCCTGCGCCGCCTTCCAGGGCTGGCTGCGGGCCAGGTACGGGACCACTGCGGCGCTCAACCAGGCCTGGGGCAATGTCTTCTGGTCGATGGAGTACCGCGACTTTGCCGGGATCGAGCTGCCCAATCTGACCGTGACCCAGGCCAACCCGGCGCATGAGCTCGATTTCCGGCGGTTCTCTTCGGACCAGGTGGTCGCCTTCAACCGCCGCCAGGTGGAGATCCTGCGCCGCCATTCGCCCGGGCGCGACTTGGTCCATAATTTCATGGGCTTCTTCACCCAGTTCGATCACCACGCGGTCGGCGATGACCTCGATGTGGCGAGCTGGGACAGCTATCCGCTTGGCTTCCTTGAGCAGTTCTGGTTCTCGGCGGAAGAGAAGCGGCGCTACCAGCGGCAGGGTCATCCCGATATCGCCGCCTTCCATCACGATCTCTATCGCGGCTGCCAGCGGGACGGGCGCTGGTGGGTGATGGAGCAGCAGCCCGGCCCGGTAAACTGGGCGCGCTACAACCCGGCGCCGCTGCCCGGGATGGTGCGACTGTGGACGCTGGAGGCGATGGCGCACGGGGCCGAGCTGGTCAGCTACTTCCGCTGGCGCCAGGCGCCCTTTGCGCAAGAGCAGATGCACGCCGGGCTGCTCCGCCCGGACAGCGTCGACGATCTTGGCGCGCATGAGGCGCGGACTGCGGCTCGCGAGATTGCCGCCCTGCCTGAGTGCGGCCCGCCGCCCAAGCGCGTGGCGCTGGTGTTCGACTATGCGGCCGCCTGGGTGACCGACATCCTCCCGCAGGGGCAAGGGTTCTCGGCGCTGCGGGTCGCCTTCGAATATTACAGCGTGCTGCGGCGGCTGGGGCTCGATATCGACATCGTCCGGCCCGGGGCGGACCTGACAGGTTATGCGCTGGTGGTGGTGCCGTGTCTGCCGATCTGCAGCGAGGCGTTCGTTGCAAGTCTGGCCGGACTGTCAGTGCCGATCGTGTTCGGGCCGCGCGCCGGCAGCAAGACCGCCGATTTCGCCATTCCGGCCGAGCTACCGCCGGGGCCGCTTCAGGCGCTGCTGCCGCTCAAGGTGGTGCGAGTCGAAAGCCTGCGCGGCCAGCCATGCGAGTGGCTGGAACAGGTCGAGACCGAGCTGGACGCGGTCAGCCCGGGAATCTTCCGCCAGGGCGGCCATCACTATGTCTCCTATTACCCGATCGATGGCGCGATGGAGGGACTGCTGACCAGGCTGGCGGCTGAGGCTGGCTTGCTCTGCATCGCGCTGCCCGAGGGAGTGCGGCTGCGCCGGACCGGCAATCTGGTGTTTGCCTTCAATTACGGGACTGAAGCGGTTGACTTGCCAGGCGGCGCAATCGGCAAGTTCCTGCTGGGCGAAGCCAGGCTTGCCCCGGCCGGAGTGGCAATAGGGACTGCTCCCTAAATCGAGCACGCCGCGGCGGCCATTTTTCCTTGCATTCGGCCGCGGTTTCGCGCCTTTTGCGCGGATAACAGGGGTCTCCACATGCCACCGGCCGAACCGGTTTCCAGCCAACTTGCGATCATCGCGGCGGCCTTTGGCTGCGGCGAAGCGCTGGCGCACACCATCGGCGGACTGGGGCGGGGCGGGCGGCACGGGCGCGGGCAGGTGCTTTATCCGCTGCCTGATCGTGAGGAGACCTCGCTGCTACTCGCCGGGCTGGCGCAGGAAGCGGCCTATGGCCGCGAGGGCGGGGTGCTGGTCTTGCACCAGTTCGGCCCCGGTGAATTCTATGGCAGTCTTGTAGGCCAGGGCGGTGACGGCCAGGTTGAGGCGTTGAGCGATGGCCAGGCGCTGCATTACGGCGAAGACACGATGCTGCGGCTGATGGAGAGCTATGGCGGGGTGGCCATGGCGATTGCCCGTCAACTTTCGGCGCGGCTGGCCAAGATGCGCCAGCGCATGGTCGAGGCGACGCTGCTCTCCACCACCGGGCGGATCTGTGCCGAGCTGCTGCGCCTGTCGCGCCAGGCCGAGGACGGGGTAATCCGCCCGCTGCCCGTGCTGGCGGAGCTGGCGCAGCGGGTCCAGTCGACCCGCGAGACAGCCTCACGCACGGTTTCACAGCTTGAAAAGCGCGGAATCATCCAGCGCCGCAGCGACGGCCTGGCCGTGATCGCGCCGCACCGGCTGGAGGAAATGGTCTACTAGGCCTTGGGCAGCAACATGTGCACCGGGCCGCCGGTTTCGGCATCGCCCAGATGGTATAGCTCGCTGCGCAGGGCCGGGGCGGGTGAGGCGGCCAGGACCACCGCCAGGGCATCCGAGGCCAGCGCCGTGCCGGCCGGCGCCATGGTCACCAGCTCGCTCGCGCGGTTGCTTTCGGGGCCGTAGGCCACGCTCGCGCCGCTGGCCGGATCGGCAATCATGGTGACAATCGCCTGATGCACCCCGATCGCAGGCGCGCCGCCGGGCAGGGCGAGCAGCGCGCCGACCAGTGCGAGCGCTTGATCGCGGTCTTCCAGCAGCAGGTCCCAGCGCCCCTGGCCAGTCCGGACCGCGCCCGGCGGCAAAGCGGCTGCGGCGACGGTTTGCGCGGTCTCGTCAAGCATCGGCAGCAGCGTGGCCGAGGGGCCGGGCTGGGTCGGCAGGTCGATCCGGATCGCCACCTGGGTCATCAATTGCCGCGCCGGATCGGGCGCCTCGGGCGGGAATAGCGCCTCTACCGCCGCATCGCGGGCAATTCGCACGCGCTCCTGCCCTTGCGTCCCGGCCGGCCAAAGCGCCGCCTGACGGGCCGTATTGGGGCCGCCGCCAGCCTCATCCTCGACCAGCAGCTGCAGGCAGGCCGCATTGAGCCGCCGGGCGTTGAGCAAGGTCCCGCCGATCGCCAGCACCCCGGCATGAGCGGTCGCCAGCGGATCGTGGACCGCCGCCGGGCTGAACCCGGCCACTCGCAGCGAGGCCGCACCAGCGAGCAGCCGCTCGTAGCGCGGGAGCCAATCGCCCCCGGCCGGTGCGACCGACTGGGCGGCAAAGACTTGCGGCGGGCAGGGGAGCACGACGTGGAGCTCGGCCCCGGCCGCCATCAGCCGCTCGGCAATCAGGATATCGGCGCCGGCGGCCAGCGCCCCCCAGCCGAACCCGACCCCGTGCCGCGCCAGCAGGGCATCGGTTGCCGCCGCGAGGGCCGTTTCGCCCGGGCCGCCGGCGACAATCCCCATGTGACCGGCAAAATGCAGGCTGGCGGGCGGGGTAAAGCGGCTGAGCCAGGGCGCTTCGACCGCCTGGGCGCGCAGGATCTCGCGCAATTGGCCCAGCGTGACCGCACGATCATCCCAGCCATCGGGATCGGCGGTGACGGCTTCGGCCAGCGCCCGCTCCGCCCCCGCATGGTCATCCAGCAGCAGCAGCGCTTCGGCCCGCGTCGCGGCGAGGTAATAGGGCGTGTCAGTGGCCGGACCGGCTTGGTCAAGCAGCGCCAGCACATCGCGTGCTCCTTGCGCCGCACCAACTGCATCCCCCGCCAGCAACCGACCGGTCGCGGCATTGATCGCCCGGTAGGGGGCCGGGGAGAGGGCATGCGCGGCGGCATAGGCAGCGGCGGCCTCGGCAAACAGGGCGGTCCGCTCGGCCCCTTTGCTTGCCCGCGCCCGGTCCTTCAGCAGCCGCCCTTTCAGCGAAAGCGCGGCCGGATCGTCCGTCCGGCTATCCCAGCCGCTCGCCACGAACAACGCCCAGGCCCGCGCGCAGGCTCCGGCGCGGGTCAGGGCGGCGATGGCTGGCAGGGATAGCCGGACCGGCTGCATCAGGGCTGGCCGCCCATCCCGTTGCCGGTATCCGGATCGATCACGATCGGCAGCGGCTGCCGCCCGGGCAGGGTGACGTGATAGCTCAGCGAATACTTCGCCGCCTTGCTGGCATCGTTGTTCGGGCGCGGGGTAAAGGTGCTGCCGTCGAAGATCGTGTTGTAGTTCTCGATCCGGATCAGCTTGCCCTTGAGCGGCCCGTCCAGCCGGCTGTCATCAACCCGCGAAACGAAGAAGCTGTCATTTCCGGCGGCCGGATTGCCATTGCTGAGTGCCGGGCCGAACGAGATCAGCAGATCGTTGTCCAGCGTCACGTCGGCGCTGTCGTAATAGACGAAGATCTCGTGCTGGCTGGCAAAGCTCAGTTCTACGAAATCGTCGCGATCGAACGTGCCGTCAGTGCGCTGGTAGAGCTTGGCCTCGGCATTGGGCTGGCCGGGCCGCAGGTCGGACAGCTTCTTGCGGTTGCCCGCGCCGTTCGGGATTACCTTCTTGAGGATCCGCATGGCCTGCGCCAGCCGCGCATCGGGCGTGTTCTGGGCCGGATCGTCGATCGCGAAGCTGGCGTGGTTGGCGCTGATCCGCCAGGCGCCGGGCGAATCGATGCGGATGACCGTGATGTAAGCGGGGACGAAGGGAACATTGCCCGGGCGCCGGGTCAGGTCGTGCGGATCGATCCCGCGCGTGCTGCCGTCAGCCTTGGTGTTCGGATTGCTCATTTGCTGTCTCCCTGTTCAAGTTGCGTCATCGTGCGGGTGTAGCGGGCCAGCTCTTTGCCTGGATAGCTGCGGCGCAGCAGGTCGTAGTAGCGGCGGGCTTCGTTCTTGAAGGCGGCGGCTTCGGGCCGTACGGCGGTTTGGGCGGCCTTCGCGGCCAGGACCGCCATGCGCCATTGCTGGGCTGTCAGCGCGCGGTCGTCCGGCCGCTCCGCCGCGAGCCCGGCATAGGTGGCCAGCGTTCGGCGGGCGCGGACAAATCCATCATCGAGCCGGCCCGCTGCCAGGTCTTCGCGGGCAATGCCAATTTCCGGCCAGAGCCGCCGTTCGCGCAGCTGCAGATTGCCGGGTTCGCGCTGCAGCATGGTGTCGAGCAGCGCGGCTTCCTCACGGCGCAGGGCAATGGCCTGGTCAAATTGACGAGCCTGGCCCAGCACGTCGGCCTGCCAACCGAGGCGATTGGCGAGGTCGAGCCGGGTCTGGCGGGTGGCCGCCGGTAATCGGGCAGCCTGCCGCATGAACCCGGTGGCCTGCTCGCACCAGGGATATGCCTGCTGCGGATCCTTGGTCTGGGCCATGGTCAGTTCGCACATGTTGCCATGGGCATAGCCGAGCTCAGCCAATGCGCGCAGCGTCCCCGGCTCGCGCGCCGCCAGCCGCTTGGCGCGGTCGAGGTAGGCCTGCCAGTGCCGTCCGGTGACGGCGAAATTGCCCTGCTGCCAGGCGGCATAGCCGGTCCAGAATTCGCTCTGGGCATCGGCAAAGATCGCTTGGGGATCGTCGGGGCGCTGCGCCAGGACGGCGGCGGTGGTGCGGGCGGCTTCCTCAAACTTGTCCTCGGCCTCGGCAAAGCGGCCGCGCTGGGCCTCGTCCTCGCCCATCGCCTGGAGCAGCCGGGCGCGGCGGGTCAGGCCGTCAGCCGGCAGGGCCGAGAGGTCTTGCTGCGAATAGTGGGCCATGGCGCGGGCGTTCACCGCATCCATCACCTTCAGGCCGGCCGCGCCCTTCAGATCGCTGCGCAGATCGGTCAGCATGAATTCGACCATTCCCTCCGCGCTGGCGCGCTGCCGCTCTGCCTCGGTCCGGGCGCGGATCGCCAGAACCAGCAGTGCGGCCAGCACTACACTGAGCAGCACGGCCGCCGCCGTGACGGCCATCACGCGGCGCTGGCGGGCCAGGGAATCGCGCTGGACCAGCCGGTCGAGCGGTTGGCCGGTCAGCCCGGCGACGATTTTCAGCAGGCCCAGCCGCTTGCCATCGGCCCCTTTGCGAAAATCGGCGGCCAGCGGCTCGATCCGGCGGCCCTGGTATTCGAGCAGTGCGGGCGGAAAGGCCTCTTCCGGCTCGCCCGCGATCAAGGCCGCCAGAACCGGCCGGTCCGGGTGGAGCGCGCGGAACAGGGCGATCTCCTGCTCGACCCAGCGGCTGGCCCGGGCTTGCGGACTGGCCACCACGATCAGCGCGGCCGAGGCAGCCAGCGCCTCGCGGACCTGATCGGTCAGGTCAGGCGCGGCGGCCAGCTCGGCCCGGTCGATGAAGACTGGCGCCAGCGGCTCCGCCGCGCCGGAGGATCCGGCCGACAGGCGGTAGCGTTCGATCCCGCGGTGCAGCCAGGTGGCAAAGGAAGCGTCGGCATGGCTGTAGCTGATGAAGGCGCGATATCGTGGCGCCTCGACCGGCGCTGCTTCCTGCTTCATCGCGACTCCCCGCCTGCTGTCGGCGAAAACTAAGGGCTTCCCCGCGGTTTGCAATGACACTTTCACGGAAATCTTCCCGCTTGCCCGACCCCAAGGTGTGGCACTTACGCTACGGTTTCCGGCCGATCTAACCAATCGATTAAAACCTGTTGTCAAGAGCGGCAGTCGGTGTTCTATTCCAATGTGCAACCGCCCGAAAAAGGGTCGGGCAAAAAAGGAGAGTGGGCTGATGAGGGGTAAGCTAACCCTGCTGGCTGGCGTCTGCGCCGGTGCAATTGCAATTCCTGCGTACGCGCAGGGCACGGATGCGAACGATGACGAGAACGTCATCATCGTTACCGCGCAGCGTTCCAACCAGCGTCTGCAAGACGTGCCGATCGCGGTTTCGGCCTTCAACACCGAAGCGCTCGAAAAGCAGCAGATCAAGAACACGTCTGACCTGCAGCTTACCCTGCCCAACGTGACCTTCACCAAGGGCAACTTCACCGGTTCCAGCTTCACGATCCGCGGCATCGGCGACCTTTGCGTCGGCGTTACCTGCGACAGCGCGACCGCGATCCACATGAACGACGCGCCGCTCTATGCGACCCGCCTGTTCGAAAGCGAATTCTACGACCTGGCCCAGGTTGAAGTGCTGCGCGGGCCGCAGGGCACCCTGTTCGGCCGCAACGCCACCTCGGGCGTGGTCAACTTCCGCACCGCCCGTCCCGACCTGTCGGGCATGTCGGCCAATGTGGAAGGCGAATACGGCAACTACAACAGCTTCAAGTTCAAGGGCATGGTCAACGTGCCCGTGGGTGATACCGTTGGCATCCGCCTGGCGGGTTTCTACCTGAACCGTGAAGGCTACACGACCAACCTGTTCGACAATTCCAAGATCGATGACCGCGATCTGTGGGGTGCGCGCGCCTCGATCCGCTTCGAGCCTAGCTCGTCGACCACGATCGACCTCATGGCCCAGTACTTCCATGAGCGCGACAACCGCATGCGCATCCAGAAGCAGCTTTGCCAGCGCGACCCGTCGGGCGTGATGGGCTGCTTGAACGGAACCCGTGACTATTCGACCACTAATGCCAACTCATCGTTCGTCGGCGTGCTGACCTCGCGCGAATTCCTTGCCGCGAACGGCATTCCGACTGCCTTTGCGCTTGGCAGCCTCTATGGTGCCGATCCCTATGCCGGCGTGGTCAACCCGGCCGATCCGCGCGTGGTCAACACCGACTACACGCCGCAGTATTTCGCGGAAGAATGGATCGTCCAGGGCTCGCTCGAGCAGGATCTGGGCGGCGGCCTGAACCTCAAGGCCAGCGGCAACTGGCAGTCGACCAAGGTCGACTCCTCGCAGGACTACAACAACTCGGTGCAGAACCGCGCCGGCTTCGCTGGCGGTCTGAGCACGCTGGCTGCAGCCGCAGGCGGTCTTGTCCTGGGTCTGCCGGCCTCGTACTTCTCGCCGATCGCCTCGGCGCTGATCCCGAATGGTCCGAACGGCCTGCTCTGCACCTCGCTGACTGAACCCAGCGGCATGGGTGCCTATGGTGCGAACCGTCAGCGGCTCTGCTCGCAGACCCCGC
>JACDQK010000133.1 GCA_015657645.1 Novosphingobium sp. | reverse complement strand
CCGAGTACCCCGGTGGTACGAGCAGCGGAAACAGGCTCCATCGACGTCCGGTTGCCGGTGCGGGTCAGGCAATTCGGGGGTGGTCGAGCCGCGTCGAACTGGCGCACGGATATCCCAGCTCGCCGGCGTCGCCGCCAGTTCCTTGCCGGGATTGGTCGGGACCGGATGGCCGACCGCCTGCATCAGGCCTATTTCCTCGTCCCCGTCAGCATAGAACCAGGTGTCTGCCAGCTTGGCCTTGTGTGCCTTGACGAAGGCCTTGACCGCATCGGCCTTGCCCTTGCCCCACATCTGCGGCTCGAGCATCTTGCCGGTCAGCACCCCGCGCTTGACCTCGACGGTGGAGGTCATGACGTGCTCGATCCCCAGGAACCGCGCGGTCGGCTCAACCTGGAACCGGGTGGCGGAACTGGCGATGGCGATGGTATGCCCAGCGCGGCGGTGGCCAGCAGCAGGGTGACCATCTCCGGGTAGACCTTGTCCGAGAGGGTCTTGTCGAAGATCTTCTCGCCCAGCGCGACCAGTTCGTCCTCTTTCTTGCCCTTCCACTTGGCGATGGCCTTGTTCAGCAGGTCCTGCATCTCGATCGCCTTGGCGACCGATTGCCAGATCGCCACCCCGGCCTCGGCCAGGTCAAACGCGTTGTAATCGCCCTTGCGCAGATGGGCCTGGAAAAATGCCCCGGCCGAATAGCCCGCGATCAGCGTGCCATCGAAATCAAATACAACGATATTCCTGGGGCCCTGGGGACCGGATTCGATCCGCTTGACCAGATCGGCCACCGATATTGGTCCGTGCCTGCTACCCGAACGCATTGTGCCGGCCATTGGCTCTCCCCTGACCGGCGCGTCACAGCGCGCCGGCTCACCGCAGAGGGTAAGCCGAGCCGCGCCGACAATTCAAGCGGGTAGCGTCAGATCTTGTTAGTCGAGCCGTGATGGATCGCGTCGATCGCCTCGCCCAGCGCGGCGTCGAATTCGGTCTGGCTCATCTGGTGGCGCAGGTCTTCGAGCAGCGCGCGGCTGAAGCTGGCGATGATCCCGCGGTTCTTGGAGAGTTCGACGCAGGCTTCGGGGCGCTTGTAACCGCCCGACAGCGCGACGACGCGCAGGACCTTGGGGTGATCGACCAGCGGATCGAACTTGCCCGGCAGCACCGGCAGCGAGAGCTTGAGCATGACTTGCTGGTCCATGCCTTCCAGGTTCTTGAGCATTTCCTCAAGCAGGATGGCATCGCACTCGGCGCGGGTTTCGCTCTTGATGTTCACTTCCGGCTCAAGGATCGGCATCATGCCGTGGGCCAGGACCTGGCGCCCGACTTCGAACTGCTGGGCCACGGCAGCTGCGATCCCGGCGGCATTGGCCGAGTTGATCACCGAGCGTTCCTTGGTGCCATAAACGCCCAGCGCCTTCGACCGGCTGAGCAGCGCATCGAGTTCCGGCATCGGCTTCATCAGCTGAACGCCGTTTTCCTCGGCCTCCAGCCCCTTGTCGATCTTGATGAAGGGCACGACGCCCTTTTCGATCAACGCCTGCGGAACCGGCTTGCCGCCGGCCGTGCCGTCCATGGTCCGCTCGAACAGGATCGCGCCGATCACCTTGTCACCGGTGAAGACCGGCGAGGTAATGATCCGTTCGCGCATCGAATGGATCAGGTCGAACATTTCCGCTTCGGAGCCCCAAGCGTCTTCGCTCACGCCATAACCGGCCAGCGCCTTAGGCGTCGAACCGCCTGACTGGTCGAGAGCAGCGATGAAGCCGTTACCGGCGGCCATCTTGGCGGTCATTTCGGCGAAGTTCATGCGGTTACGTTCCTGTGCTGTGCATACGTATGCTGCGGCGGCCCATAGCGAGCCTGCGGCACTGCCGCAAGCGCGCTTAACCTATTGCTATCAGGCTAGCTCGAGCGCCTTGACGCCCGGCAGTTCCTTGCCTTCCATCCATTCGAGGAAGGCGCCGCCGGCAGTCGAGATGTAAGTGAAATCGTCGGCCACTCCGGCGTGGTTGAGCGCGGCCACGGTATCGCCGCCGCCCGCCACCGACGTGAGCACGCCTTCCTTGCTCAGCGCCGCCGCACTGCGCGCCAGCGCAACAGTGGCGGCATCGAACGGTTCGATCTCGAAAGCGCCAAGCGGGCCGTTCCAGACCAGCGTGCGGCAGGTCTTGAGAACATCGGCCAGCGCTTCTACCGCCTGCGGGCCGACATCGAGGATCATCTCGTCAGCGGCGACTTCGTGGACGTTGCAGGTGCGCAAGCTCGCCGGGTTGGCAGCGAATTCCTTGGCCACCACCGCATCGTAAGGCAGGTGCACCGTGCAGCCGGACTTGTCAGCTGCATCGAGGATCTGTTCGCAGGTCGCGGCCAGTTCATGTTCGCACAGCGACTTGCCGACATTGACGCCGCGCGCCGCGAGGAAGGTGTTGGCCATCCCGCCGCCGATGATCAGGTGATCGACCTGGGTGACGAGGTGCGTGAGTACGTCGAGCTTGGACGACACCTTGGCCCCGCCGACTACAGCCGCGACCGGGCGCACCGGGGTGCCGAGCGCCGCGTCGAGCGCCTTGAGCTCGGCTTCCATCGACCGGCCAGCATAGGCCGGCAGGAGATGGGCCAGGCCTTCGGTGCTGGCATGGGCGCGGTGCGCGGCGGAAAAGGCATCGTTGACGTAGATGTCGCCGTTGGCGGCAATCGCCTTGGCCAGTTCGGGGTCGTTCTTTTCCTCGCCCTTCCAGAACCGGGTGTTCTCCAGCAGGGCAATATCGCCGGGACGCAGGATGCCGACCGACTGGGCGACCACCGGCCCAGCGATCTCGGGGACGAACATCACTTCCTTGCCCAGCACGGCCTGAACCGCGTCAATCGTCATCGATACCGACATGGTCGAAACGCGCTCACCCTTGGGGCGGCCGAAGTGGGCCAGCAGCAGGACCTTGGCGCCCTTGGCCGACAGTTCTAGGATCGTCGGCGCGGCGGCCCGCACGCGCGTATCGTCAGTGACCGAACCGTCCTGCATCGGCAGGTTAAGGTCAACGCGCACCAGCGCGACCTTGCCGGTCAGGTCACCCAGATCATCGAGCGTGCGGAACCGCGCCATATTTCAGATCCTTAAAGCAGCTTGCCCATGGCGCCGGCCGTATCGACCATGCGGTTGGAAAAGCCCCATTCGTTGTCATACCAGCTCAGCACGCGGACCAGCTTGCCGTCGATCACGGCTGTTTCCAGGCTGTCGATGGTGCTGCTGTTCGGGCAGTGGTTGTAATCGATCGAGACCAGCGGCTCGTCAGAATAGCCGAGCACACCCTTCAGCGGGCCTTCGGCCGCAGCCTTGAGCAGGGCGTTGACCTCTTCCTTGGTGGTGTCGCGCTTGGGCTGGAAGGTCAGGTCGACCACCGAGACGTTCGGGGTCGGCACCCGGATCGCCGAGCCGTCCAGCTTGCCCTTCAGTTCGGGCAGCACTTCGCCCACGGCGCGAGCGGCGCCGGTGGTGGTCGGGATCATCGACATGGCGGCAGCGCGGGCGCGGCGCGGATCTTCGTGGATCTGGTCGAGGATCTTCTGGTCGTTGGTATAGGCGTGGACGGTGGTCATCAGGCCGCGCTCGATCCCGATCGCATCGTTCAGCACCTTGGCGAAGGGCGCCAGGCAGTTGGTGGTGCACGAAGCGTTCGAAACGATGGTGTGGCCGGCTTCCAGCTTGTCATGGTTGACGCCGAAAACGACGGTGAGGTCGACGTTCTTGCCGGGGGCCGAGATCAGCACCTTCTTGGCGCCCGCCGCCAGGTGCTTTTCGCATGAAGCGCGGTCGGTGAAGAAGCCGGTGCATTCCAGCACAATATCAATGCCCTGCGCGCCGTGCGGCAGGTTGGCGGGATCGCGCTCAGCCGTAACGTGAATGCGCTTGCCGTTGATCACCAGGTCATTGCCGTCGACTTCGACGGTGCCGGGGAAGGCGCCATGGACGCTGTCACGCTGGAACAGCATGGCATTGGCCTTGGGCGAAGCGAGATCGTTGATCGAGACCAGCTCGAGCTCGTGATCGGCCCGCTCGATGATCGCGCGTGCCACATTGCGCCCGATGCGCCCGAAACCGTTGATCGCAACCTTGATCGCCATGTGAAGAACTCCTCCTAAGCAGCCAGTCTGGCTTCAATTTTCGGAACAATGGCTTCAACCGAGAAGCCGAAATACTTGAACAACTGATCAGCCGGGCCCGAAGCACCGAAGGTATCGATCCCGATGGTCAATCCGTCGCCAACATACTTCTGCCAGCCCAGCGTCACCCCGGCCTCAATCGAGACCTTGAGCACGCCAGCGGGCAGCGTTTCGGCGCGGTAGGCGGCATCCTGCTCGTCGAACAGTTCGGCGCAGGGCATCGAGACGACATCGGCGCCGATTCCCTTGCCTTCAAGCGCCGCAGCAACATCCATGGCCAGCGAGACTTCTGATCCGGTCGCGACCAGCACCACCTTGCGATCCGCATCGGCAGCCTTGAGGCGGTAACCCCCGCGCGCCGATTTCATTTCGGCATCGCTGCGCAGCGGCGGCAGGTTCTGGCGGGTCAGCGCCAGCACCGAGGGACGGCTGTCCTGCTTGAGCGCCAGGGCCCAGGCTTCAGCCGTTTCGATCGCATCGGCGGGGCGGAAGACCAGCAGGTTCGGGATCGCCCGCAGCGACATGACATGCTCGACCGGCTGGTGAGTCGGCCCGTCTTCACCCACGCCCAGGCTGTCATGGGTCATGACATAGACCACACGGGCATGCTGGATCGCCGAGAGCCGGATTGCGTTGCGGCAGTAATCAGAGAAGACCAGGAAGGTCCCGCCATAGGGGATCACCCCGCCGTGCAGCGCCATCCCGTTCATCGCTGCGGCCATGCCGAACTCGCGGATGCCGTAATAGACGTAGCGCCCGCCATAATTGGCCGGGGTGAGCGGATCGGTCGACTTGGTCTTGGTCAGGTTCGAGCCGGTGAGATCCGCCGACCCTCCGACCAGTTCCGGGATCGCGGCGGTGAGCGCGCCCAACGCCATCTCGCTTGATTTGCGGGTCGCAACCTTGGGCGGTTCGGCCACTAGCGAAGCCATGTAATCGCGCGCGGCGCTCTTGTCGGCAGGCAGTTCCCCGGCCATCCGCCGCGAGAATTCCGCGCCCTGAGGATCGGCGGCGTGGCGCGCTTCCCATTCCGCCCGTGCCCCGCCGCCCTTGGCACCAAGCGAGCGCCAGTCAGCAAGGATATCGGCAGGAATCTCGAACGGCGCGGCCGTCCAGCCCATGTACTCACGCGCTGCCGCAATCTCGTCCGCACCAAGCGGCGCACCGTGGACATTGTGCCCGCCCTGCTTGTTGGGCGCGCCCTTGCCGATCACCGTGCGGCAGGCAACCAGCGTCGGCTTGTCCGAGGCTGCAGCTTCGGCCAGCGCACGGGCGATATCGGCGTGATCATGACCGTCGCAAGCGGTGACGTGCCAGCGGCCGAACGGAACCGCGCCGGGATATCCTCGCTGGTCGAAAGATCGGTATCACCGTCGATGGTGATGCGGTTGTCGTCCCACAACACCTTGAGGCGGTCGAGCTTGAGGTGACCGGCAAGGCCGATTGCCTCGTGGTTGATGCCCTCCATCAGGCAGCCATCGCCGCAGATCACCCAGGTCTTGTGATCGACCAGTCCATCGCCGAACTGCGCATTGAGGTGGCGTTCCGCCAGCGCCATGCCCACGGCCATCGCCAGACCCTGACCGAGCGGGCCGGTGGTGCACTCTACCCCATCGATCTCGGTATTCTCAGGGTGGCCCGCACAGGGGCTGTGCAACTGGCGGAAATTGGCGATATCAGCCATCGTCGGTGCGGCATAGCCAGTGAGGTGCAGCAGCGAGTAGATCAGCATCGAGCCGTGGCCGGCCGACAGCACGAAGCGGTCACGGTCCGGCCATTTCGGCGCAGCGGGATCGAACTTCAGGAACTGCGAATAAAGCACCGTGGCGACATCGGCCATGCCCATCGGCATACCCGGATGGCCCGAATTGGCCGCCTGGACCGCGTCCATCGAAAGCGCGCGGATGGCATTGGCCATGGGCGCAAGGCGGGACGGGTCGAGGGTCATGCTTGGGCGCTCCCGAAAAAGGGCAGGAATGGGCCACCGATTCGATGTCCGGCTTCCTTTGCGGAGGCACCCCGCCCCGTCAAGCGCAGGTCACCCCTTCGCCATCGCAAATCGTGGGAAAGCGTGGCCGGCACTCTTTGCGACTACAATCAATTGCGCTAGCCCTTAACCATGAGTGGGGAACGCAGCAGCCGCGCGCTGGCGCGGATCGAGGCAGCACTGGCGCGGATCGAAGCCGCTTCGCGCCGTGGG
>JACDQK010000132.1 GCA_015657645.1 Novosphingobium sp. | reverse complement strand
GTCGACGAGTACTGGCAGTTCCGTGAGAAGCTGCCCAGCCAGCCGATCGAACAACAGCTCGGCAACCCGGTCTGGCACCTGCTGCGGGCCAATGGCTACCACGGCGGCGATGGTGACAAGCTGCCGGTGACCTATGGCCTGCTGCTCAACCTGGTCGGCGTGCTCGGCGCCCAGGCGACGCGCGAGCAGGTCTGGTCCTATCTTGGCAACTATGTCGAGAACGCCGATCCGGCCGCCCACCCGCAGCTCGACAAGCTGGTCACCAATGCGCTGGCCTATAACCGCGATTTCATCGCCCCGACGCTCCAGCGCCGCAAGCCCGAGGGCAATGAAGCCCAGGCACTGGCCGCGCTCGACGAGGAACTGGCCGCGACCAGCGACGATGCCACGGCGGAGGAACTACAGAACCTGGTCTACGAAATCGGCAAGGACCCGCATTACGGGTTCGAGCAGCTGCGCGACTGGTTCAAGTGCCTCTACGAGACGCTGCTGGGTTCCAGCCAAGGCCCGCGGATGGGCAGCTTCATTGCGCTTTACGGGATCGCCAATACCCGCCAGCTGATCGCCGAGGCACTGGGCTGATGGCGGCGCGGACCCGGCGGGCCATTTTGGCACTCGCGCTCGGGTCTGCATCGCTTGGCGCGGCGACGACAGAAGACGCCCCGCCGCCGCAGCTCACCGAAGTCAGCCGCGAGGAAGCGTCAGGCGTCAGCCTGCGTGTGCTTACACTGCCGATCGACGCCGAACGCGCGCGCCGCGAGAGTTATTTTGCGCACCGCCAGCTGATTGACGCGTTCAAACGAATGCATCTGACGCCCGGTTGGTCGCCTTCGCACGGAGCTGACTGGATCGGGCAGGGGCTTGATCCCTACCGTGTCGTGGCCGCCGTGGCGCCCGGCAAGTCGGCCTACTTTGCCGCCAAGGTCGCCGCAGGGCCAGACGACAGGCTTGAACTGGCCGGCCCGAAAGACCAGCCGCATCTGCGCATCTGCGAGGTCCGGTTCAATCCCACCACTTTCCCACGCGGGGCAAGGCTGGCAACCGCCTATCTGCTGCAGATGATCGTCATGCGTGATGGCTGCTCGCTGAAGGGACTTGGCGATCCGGCATTGCAGGCGGAAATGCGGACGCCGATCGATTTCAAAGGCTACGAGGCGGCCGAGCAAAAGGCCTTTCCCGGCGGCCGCAGAGTTTCGGTTGTCGAGTATCGCGGGCGCGAGAGATTGAGCTGGCCTCGCGCCGCAGCTTTTGTGCTTGGTGATGCCAGGCTGGCCCAAATCGCTGAGCTGCCAGCGGGCGTGAAAGCCATCGGCATGGTTCGCCAGACGAGTGGTACAACCACGTTTGTGCTGCACAGTGGCGTTTTCGGGATAGGGATAGGTGATCAAAGCGTCTGTGTGTTTCAAGGCTTCCCCTGGCCGCGAGCGCCGATGCCCGAGTACAGCCGAACCTGGCCGCTGCCAGAGAGCGACGACCCTGCGGTGTCCTATTGCCTTGCGGCGCGTAAGCGCTCGGACGAGCGCTACTCTAAGGCACTGCGCGAGGCCGCCGAGAAGAACCCGCCAAGAATTCGAGTGGTACCTGTACCCTAGTGGGTGGCGCTCGGTCGCACCGCCTGACGTCAGTCCTTGGCGCTTCCTTCAAGCCGGTCGAGCCGCGCCTCGATCCGGGCGATCCCTTCGAGGATGTGGATCTGCTCTTCGTGGGTGAAGGCATCGCGGTTTTCGTTGAGGCGGTCGACCAGCCGCACCACTATCAGCGGGGCGACCACGAAGATCGAGAGGTGCATCAGCGACACTGCGACCAGCCGCCCGCCATCCGACTTGGGGCTAATGTCGCCATAACCGGTCGAGGTTGCGGTGGTCGCGGCCCAGTAGATCGCCGTGGCAAAATCGAGGTCCTCGAATTGCATCAGCAGCCCGGCGCTGGTCAGCAGCAGCACGGCATAGATCATGGCGAGTTCAGTGAAGGTATCGGTGGCAGCCCGCAGTTTCTTCATCGGTCAGTCCTTGCTCAAAGATCGATCAGGTGGGGAATGAAACGGGCGCGGTTGCCGGTGATCAGGCCGTCTTCGCGAATACCGAGCCCGGCGGCGATGCCGCCCACGGTCCAGCTGCCCAGCACCGGATAGCCGGAGCCGAAATCGCGCAACGGATAGCGCTCCTGAAACACCATGCTGGCCTGATTGTATTCGCCGGGGCTGCTGGCGATGACCTGTCCGTTCGAGATGATCTGGATATTGGCGCCCTCGCGTGCCAGCACGGGTTTGGCCACATAGTCGCCGGACATTTTCGCCGGATCGAAGCTGGCGGGCAGCAGGTTTGGATGGCCAGGGAACAGGTCCCACAGCACGGCCAGCACCGCCTTGTTGCTCCACATCATCTTCCAGGCCGGCTCTAGCCAGACCGTCTCAAGCAACCGGGGCAGAACGCGCTCACCGAATTCCTCGGCGGCCAGCCATTCCCATGGATAGAGCTTGAACAGGGCGGTGATCAGGTAGTCTTCCTGGTCGAGGATCCGCCCGGCGGCGTCGATCCCGATCTGGTCGATCAGCACGGCGCGAGTTTCGAGGCCAGCCTGCGCGGCAAGATCGCGCATGTAGGTGGTGGTGATCGTGTCTTCGTGCGCGGCATCGCCGAAATGGGTGAACCAGACGCGCCGGCCGGGCAGGGCGGGCGCAATCGCCTGCCAGCGGGCAATCAGCGCTTCGTGCAAGCTGTTGAGCTGGTCCGCGGCCGGGAACAGCTCTTCCTTCCAGTACCACTGCACGATCGAAGTCTCGAGCATCGCGGTTGGCGTATCGCAGTTGAACTCGAGCAGCTTGGGCTCACCGCTGCCGTCCCAGGCAAAGTCGAACCGGCCATAGTCCAGTGCCGGCACTTGATGGTGCCAGGCTGCGCGGACGGCTTCGTGGTAGGCTGGCGGAATGCCGCAGCGCGCCAGCAGGTGCGCATCGCCAACAATCGTTTCACCGGCTGCGCGGTAGAGCCGGTGGCATTCCTCTGTAGCGGCCTCAATCGTCTCGATCTCCGCCATCGAGAAGGCATAGCAGGCTGACTCGTCCCAATAGGGCCCATCGGCATCGCTGTGCCAGATCAGCCCGAATTCCTCCACGGCCGCTTGCCAGTTGGCACGCGGCGCCAGACTGCGTCGCTGCACTGCCTAGGACCGGCCGCTACCGAACGAACGCCCGCTGGAACCAAAGCCGCTGCGGGCCACTGGCGTCGATCGCACCATGCTCGATGCCGCCGGGGCCTTGGCATATTGCACGCCCTTGGTCGGGAAATAGGACCCCTTGAAGCCATAGCGCGGATCGCGCACCGGATCGCCATAGTAGGGCACGCGGCTGCCGCGGCCGATATAGTACCAGAACAGCCCGCCACCGCCGCTGTGGACACGGGTGCTGCGCTCGCATTGGTCGTCGTCGACCCGGTAGCCGTTCTGATCGACGCAGACCCGGGTGTCGCTATCGGCCACCACATCGCCGCCCCAATCGTCGTCGGCGCTAGCGCAGCCGGTCAGGGTCGAAAGCGTCGCCGCCATGGCTGTCGTCAGGAAGAGTTGCTTCTTCATCGTGCGGGTTCCTTTGCGGTCTGCTCAGGGAACCATGCAGGCGGCTTGCAGGATGCCGATCCCGATGCCCATGCCGCCGACGAACTGGCCCGAGGCGACGCAGCCTTCGGTGATCTTGTCGGACACCGCCTTGAACAGGAACCGCGCGATCACCACGAACACGGCCAGCTGCACCAGCGCCGCGACCGCGCCCCACAGCAGCATGTCGGGAATGCTCACGGAATTGCCGATTACTACCGCCATCGGAATGGCAAAGCCCAGGAAGGTGCCGGTCAGCTGCGTGGCAGCAGCGGAATTGCCTTCACGGATCAGCGCGAATTCCCGGTGCGGGGTGCACAGCGAATAGAAAAACAGGAACGCGACAGCGAGCGCCACCGCCGATCCGAAATAGGCCAGGAAATGCGGCAAGGCGGCCAGGAAATAGCTGATCATCGGCGCGAACTCCCCTCTGCTTTATGATGCCAATACAGCAGGGTTAGCGCGCGCTGGCAATCCACCTTCGCACCTTCGCTTCCAGCACGGGCAGAGGCAACACACCGCTGCCAAGGATCTGTTCGTGAAACGCCTTCAGATCAAAGCGCGGACCCAGGGCCGTCTCGGCTTCGCGGCGCAGTCGCTGGATGGTCATGGCGCCGATCTTGTAGCTGAGCGCCTGGGCCGGGTTGGCGATATAGCGGTCAACTTCGGCCTCGGCATCGCTGCGGCCGATGCCGGAATTGGCGAGCATGTAGGCAACTGCCTGACTGCGGCTCCAGCCCTTGGCGTGGAGGCCGGTATCGACCACCAGCCGCATCGCCCGCAGCATCTCGTCATCGAGTGTGCCCCAATGCTGCAACGGGTCCTTGTAAAGGCCCATCTCGTAGCCCAGCGTTTCGGCATAGAGCGCCCAGCCTTCGACATAGGCGGCAGTATCGCCGAAGCGCTGGAAATCGGGCAGGGTCAGGTCCTGCTGGGCCAGGCTGGTCTGGAAGTGATGGCCGGGAATGCCCTCGTGCAGATAGAGCGTGGTGACGCCTGAGAGGAACCGGCTCTCCAGATCATAGGTGTTGAAATAGAACGTGCCGGGCCGCCGCCCGTCGGCCGAGCCGAGCGAATAGGACCCGCCGGCCTCAAACTTGCCGCGGGAAGCGGGGTAGGGCGCGATCGTCATTTCGCCGCGCGGCAGACGGGCGAAGAGCCCCGGCAAGCGCGCATCGACCGCGCGGGCCACGGCGGCATAACCCTGGCTCAATTCTTCGGCTGTCTTGGGGTGAAAGCGCGGATCGGTGCGGATGTGGTTGAAGAAGGCCGGCAGGGTGCCCTTGTAACCGAGCTGCGCCTTGACCTGCTCCATCTCCGCCTGGATCCGTGCTACTTCGTCCAGGCCCAAGGCGTGGATCGCATCGGGCTCGAGCGGCAGGGTGGTGTGGCGCAGGATCAGGCGATGATAGAGGCCGCTCCCGCCTTTCATCGCGGACAGGCCAGGTTCAGTGCGGGCCGAGGGCAGGTAGTCCTCGGCCAGGAACTGGCGCAGGCGGCGATAGGCCGGGAGCACCTCGGCGCGCACAGCCTCGTGCCAATCGGCCCGGATCAGCGCCTGCTGGGCGGCAGGGATCGTATCGGGCATTTCGGCCAGCGGCGCGGCAAAGACTGAATCCTCGGCGGGGCGGGCCAGCAGTTCATCAAGCTGGGTGATCATGTTGACGGTGGTCAGCCGGGTCTCGACCACATTGCTGTCCATCCCCTGCCGGAACCGGGCGGTCGCCTGGTCGAGCACCACCGGAAAGGCGCGCAAGAGGGCCAGGTTGCGGCGATAGTCGCGCTCGTCGCGATAGGGCAGGCTGCCGCCTGGGCCGATCAGCGCGGGAAAATCCTCGTGCAGCCCGCCAAAGTGGTTGAACGGCCGTACCGCCGTCAGTGCGAGAATATCTGGCGAGAGCCAGCCCAGTGCCTCGCGAGTCTGCTGCTGGAAGGAATCGTAGGACAGCTGTCGTTCCGGGCTCAGCCGGGCCCGGTTGATCCGGGCGAGGAGGGCCAGTTGGCGGCGCAGCTCGGCCCGCTGCGCGGCAGCCAGTTCATCGCTGAACAGGCGCTGGAGCTGGGTCGGATTGGCATTGTCACCGCGCGCGACAGCGCCAAGCGGATCCAGCGCTTCCTGGGCCCGGGCGAAAGAATTGAGCAGCGCCAGCAGGCGCGAGTCTTCGTCCTGCCGGGCCCCGGCGACGGCAACCGCCGGAATCGGCTGCGCCGCCGCCGGGGCAGTCAGCCCCGCCGCCAGCAGTGCCAGCAGGAACGCGCGGGTCAGCCCCATTTGCGGGTGCGATACCACTTGGTGATGATGTACTTGGTACCCTTGATCACCGGCGTGCCGGCGTGGAGCGTATCGTTGTTGAGTGAGCCATCGGGGCAGGAATTGTTCCAGACGATCAGCGCGCCGCGCTGGGGCGGGATCGAAACGCCGATCCGGGGAAAGTCAGTGGTTCCGCCCTCCTCGACATCGTTGAGGTAGATCATCGCCGTGATCGAGCGCTGGCCGCCGCGCTTGGCTTCGGTCTTCCAGTAGGGCGCCTTGGTCCAGAACCAGTCCTGATGCGCCTTGAATTCCTGGCCCGGGGCATAGCGCTGGCCCTGCATGGTCTCACCGAATTCGTGCGGAATGCCGAGCAGGTCGTCGATCCGCCGCTCGATCATCTTGACGAAGGGATCGTTGCGTTCGACGTCGCCCGAATAGGAGGTCCGCCAGGTGTTGCTGGCATAGCCGTGATCGAGCACGGCCGATGGCTGGGCAGTGCGATCGACCATTTCGATCAGTTGCTGGCATTCGGCCGGACTGACGAATTCGGACAGGGCCCAGATCTCGGCCCGGTCAACCGGCACCTTATGGACGGCGGGATCGGCTTCCAGCCGGCGGCGGACATGCGCGCCGGCGCGCATCAGCGCGACCTTGTCCGGGTTGGGGCAGGGTGGGTATTCCATGAAAATATGCCTATCGCTGCCGCGCGGCAGGGCAAGCAAAAGCTGCTTGCAGGGCGCCGCGACTTGCGTCAACTTCCTGACTCATGAGCACAACCGACAGCGCAGCACGCTATTCGCGCGGAGCGATCATCCTCCACTGGCTGATTGCCCTGCTGATCATCGGCAATTTCATCGGGGCCTGGACTTCCGAAGACCTGCCGCGTGATGAGAAGATCGTGATGATGGGCTATCACAAGGCCAACGGGGTGCTGATTCTGCTACTGACCCTGGTCCGCATCGGCTGGCGCTTCACGCATCGGCCACCGCCGCTGCTCGAAACGCTCAAGACCTGGGAAGCGGCTTTGGCGCGCGTGACCCACGCGTTGTTTTATTTTCTGATGCTGGCGGTGCCGCTGGCTGGGCTTGGCCTGCACTCCGCCTTCGGCAAGGGCAAGCCAGTCAGCATGTTCGGACTGTTCGATTTCCCCGCGCTGCCGGTGGCGACCGACAAGGCCACGATCGGTCTGTTCCATGACCTGCACGAAGTGACGGCAACGGCTATGCTGGTGCTGGTTGGATTGCACGTGGCGGCCGCGCTGAAGCATCAGTTCGTGGATCGCAACGGCACGATGGCGCGGATGCTGCCCTTCCTGCGCTGATGCAAGAGAGCCCCCACCCGTTACCGGGCAGGGGCTCCGTGCGGTCCGTCCACTCAGCGGACCGTTACCAGAAGAAGCTGTGGATCACGTCCACCACTTCACCGGTGTAAGTGTTCACCAGCAGGGCATCGTCATAGTAGCGGACCCAGCGATAGGGGCCATAGACGTCCGGCAGGCGATACTGCCAGGGATCGTTGATCCAGTACCGGTTGGAATAGAACAACGAGTCCAGGAAGAACCCGACGTTCAGCCGGCGATAGCTGTAGTTCCGATAGGGCGAGTAATAGACCCCGATCCGGTAAGTGTTGGGATAGGTCCGGCGGTAGGAATTCCAGTCATAGCGCCGGTTATCGCGCCAGCGGTTGTCCCAGCGGCGATAGTCATGGTTGTAGCCATAACGCTGACGGTCGCCGCGGTTGTCCCAGCGCCGGTCGTTGCGATTGTCCCAGCGTCGGTCACCGCGATTGTCCCAGCGGCGATCATTGTCGCGACGGTACTCTTCGCGGTTCCGGTCACGCCAGCGGTTGTCATCGCCGCGGCGGTCGGCATCGCGATAGGTCCGGTCGCCCTCCTGGCGCCACCAGGTGCCCGAACGATCGGTCCGGCGGGCGTCATCCGAACGGATCGTCCGGTCCCGGTTCCAGCTGCGACCCTGGGCGGCTTGTTCAGGTGCGGCCTGCGGCTGCGGGACAGGGGCCGGGCGGGCATTGTCGCCACGCCAGTTGCCGCCGCCGCGGTTTTCCCAGCTACGGGGATTGCCGTTCCAGCCGTTGCCTTCGCGGCGTTCGGCACTGCGGTTCCAGCCCGGAGCCTGCGCGGCGCGGCCCTGTTGATAGTCACCCGCCGGGGCGGCCTGCGGCGTGGGGCGCGGTGTTTCAGCCCGGGCCGGACGCGACCAGCCGCCGCCGTTGTTGTTGTCGCCGCGCGACCAGCCGCCTTCGACCGGAGCCGAGCGCGGGGCGCGGCGGGCTTCATTGCCGCCACCGATATTGCCGGCCGCTTCGGTGTCACGGACCTGGCGGCCTTCTTCCTGCGCCTGGGCGGCGGCGGGCAGGGCCAATGCGGATATGGCAAGCGCGAGGGCGCTGACCTTGCCGGCAATCGACTTGAACTTGACGGCCATGGCCGTTCTCCATCCTCTGCGCCGCACCATCGGCGGCGACCTTGTGCATCCAGCTAAGCGATTCGCGCTGTCGCCACGGTGAATGAACGTTAGGGTTCTCTGTTCAGGTTTCTGATGCGGCGATGTAAGAGCCGGCCATGTTCGAAACTCTCGCTGCCGTGCTGGCCGATGCCGCCGCTCACCTGACCCGCGCCGCGCGTGACCGCAAATCGCCGATGCATGTCCCAGTGGTTGGGACCGGCGACGGTGACCTCAGGATGATGGTGCTGCGCGCCTGCGATCAGGAGATCGGCTTGCTGCGCTTTCACACCGATGCTCGCAGCGCCAAGACTGCCACCATCGCGGCCAATGGTCTGGCGAGCGTGCTCGCCTTCGACCCCGAGGCCAAGATCCAGCTGCGCCTGCGCGGGGCGGCGCGGATCGAGACGGCTGGGCCGGTTGCCGATGCGGCCTGGGCGGCGGCATCCGAATATGCCCGGCGCTGCTATCTGGCAGTCGGCGCGCCTGGCTCACCGGCGGATCGGCCTGGATCGGGTTTGCCGGCCGAGGTCGAAGGAATCCGGCCCAGCGAAGAACAATTGCTCCCGGCGCGCGAAAACTTTGCGGTGCTGCTGATCGAACCGCTGTCGCTCGACTGGCTCTACCTCGCCCACGACGGCCACCGCCGCGCGCAATTCGCGCGGCAGGCGCTGGGGCAGGACTGGCAGGGTACCTGGGTGATCCCCTGACCGGTCAACGCGTCAGCTTCTTATAGGCCAGACGGGTCGGACGATCGGCCGCATCGCCCAGGCGGCGGCGCTTGTCTTCTTCATAGGCCGCGAAGTTGCCTTCGAACCATTCGACATGGCTATTGCCTTCGAAGGCCAGGATGTGCGTGGCCAGACGATCGAGGAAGAAGCGGTCGTGCGAAATGACCACGGCGCAGCCGGCGAAGTTTTCGATTGCTTCTTCGAGCGCGGCGAGGGTTTCGACGTCGAGGTCGTTGGTTGGTTCGTCAAGCAGCAGCACGTTGCCGCCCTGTTTCAGCATCTTGGCCATGTGGACGCGGTTGCGTTCACCGCCCGAGAGCTTGCCGACGTTCTTCTGCTGGTCCGCGCCCTTGAAGTTGAACGCCCCGACATAGGCCCGGGTGCTCATCTCCTGCTTGTTGACGGTCATGTAGTCATGCCCGCCGGAGATTTCTTCCCAGACGTTGTGCTTGGCATCCAGATCGTCGCGGCTCTGGTCGACATAGCCCAGATGGACCGTGCTGCCGATCTCCACCGTGCCGGTATCGGGCTCTTCCTTGCCGGTCAGGATCCGGAACAGCGTGGACTTGCCGGCGCCGTTGGGGCCGATGATCCCGACGATGCCGCCCGGCGGCAGCATGAACGACAGGTCTTCGAACAGCAGCTTGTCGCCATAGGCCTTGGAGATGCCCTTGACGTCGATCACCTTGCCGCCCAGGCGCTCGGGCACCTGGATGACGATCTGGGCCTTGCCGATCGGGCGGTTGTCCTGGGCGTTCTGCAGTTCCTCGAACTTGCGGATACGCGCCTTGGACTTGGTCTGGCGCGCGGCCGGGGTCTGCCGGATCCACTCCAGTTCGCGCTGCAGCGCCTTCTGCTTGCCGCTTTCCTCGCGGTCTTCCTGCTCAAGGCGCTTGGCCTTCTTTTCCAGGTAGGTCGAGTAGTTGCCCTCGTAGGGGAAGTACTTGCCGCGATCGAGTTCGAGGATCCAGCCGACGACATTGTCGAGGAAGTAGCGGTCGTGGGTGATCATCAGCACCGCGCCAGCATATTCCTTGAGGTGGTTTTCCAGCCATTCGACCGATTCCGCGTCGAGGTGGTTGGTCGGTTCGTCGAGCAGCAGGATGTCCGGCTTCTGGATCAGCAGGCGAGTCAGCGCGATGCGGCGCTTTTCACCGCCCGAGAGGTTCTCGACTGACCAGTCCCCCGGCGGGCAGCGCAGCGCTTCCATCGCCACTTCAAGCTGGTTGTCGAGCGTCCAGCCGTCGACCGCGTCGATCTTGGCCTGCAGGTCGCCCATTTCCTCCATCAGCGCGTCGAAATCGGTATCGTCCTGGGGATCACCCATTTCGGCCGAGATGGCATTGAAGCGGTCAACCAGATCGGCCGTTTCGCGCGCGCCGTCCTTGACGTTCTCCAGCACGGTCTTGGTCTTGTCGAGCTCCGGCTCCTGCGGGAGGTAGCCCACGGTGATGTTCTCACCCGGCCAGGCTTCACCAGTGAAGTCGGTGTCGATCCCGCCCATGATCTTCATCAGCGTCGACTTGCCCGCGCCGTTGGGGCCGACGATGCCGATCTTCGCACCCTGATAGAATTGCAGACTGATGTTGCTCAGCACCGGCTTCTGCGCGCCGGGGAAAGTCTTGGTCATGCCCTTCATTGACATAGGCGTTATTGGGCGGCCATCGGGGGATCCTCTGGAAAAATGCTGCGAAACT
>JACDQK010000131.1 GCA_015657645.1 Novosphingobium sp. | reverse complement strand
GCGATGGCGATCGGATCGGGGCGATCGATGGCCAGGGCCGGGTGATCTGGGGTGACCAGCTGCTCATGATCTACGCCGAGGACCTCCTGAAAATGGAGCCCGGAGCCGCGATTATCGCGGACGTGAAGGCCTCACGCGCCTTGTTCGAACAGGTTGAAAGGCTGGGTGGACGGCCCACTATGTGGAAAACCGGACACAGCCTGATCAAATCCAAAATGAAGGAAATTTCCGCGCCGCTGGCTGGCGAGATGAGCGGACACGTCTTCTTCGCGCACCAGTATTACGGGTTCGACGATGCGCTTTACGCCGCTGTCCGGCTGATTGCGGCCAGCGCGCGGCTGGGCCAGTCGGTGACCGCGCTGCGCGGTGCCATGCCGGCGCTGGTCAACACGCCGGAACTGCGCTTCCAGGTCGATGAAAGCCGCAAGTTTGCCGTGATCGAAGAGGTCAAGGCCCGGCTCGCCGCCGCCGGAGCCGATGTCAACGGGATCGACGGCGTGCGGGTTTCCACCCCGGACGGCTGGTGGCTGCTGCGCGCCTCGAACACCCAGGACGTGCTGGTCGCCCGCGCCGAGAGCGAGAACCAGGCCGGCTGCGACCGGTTGTTGGCTGAAATCGACGCTCAGCTGGCCGCCTCAGGGCTGGAGCGCGGGCCGCAGGCGGGACACTAGAACGCCCCGGCCACTAAGGCTGGATCGCCGTTAGCAGCAGTGGCAGCGCTGCCAGCGCGGCCACTGCGCTGGCCAGCAGCACGCTCGCCCCGCACCAGGCCCTGGCCCAGCCAGCCAGACCGATCGCCGCCCCGGCCTTGATCAGCGTGTTGAGCAGCACCGGTGGCATCAGGATCAGCGCGGCAAGGCGCGGGTCAAGCGTACCGCCGGGCAGATTGCCCATGGTGATAATCGCCGAATCGACATCAAGCATGCCCGACAGGGCAAGGACAGTTGCGAGGCCCGCATCGCCATAGCGCGCCAGGACCCAGCGTGCCGCGACGCTCAGTGCCATGACCAATGCGGCGAGCAGCAAGGCCGGACCCAGCGCGAAGGGATTGCGCAGCGGCGTTGGCTGTTCGGCTGCTGCGGCGGCATCCACGCGCCGCCGTCCGATCAGCCAGGCACCGATCAGGCTCACCACCATTCCGGGCACGGCCCAGGCCAGCAGCATGGTCAGGGCGAAAGGGGCCAGCGCGCCGACTAGCGCCATGACCCGGATGAACATCACCGCCGAAGCCAGCGCGATCGCGGAATTGAGCATTGCCGGATCGCCTGAGCCATCGCGCAGCCGCCCAGCCATCGAGGCCGTAACGGCCGTGGAGGAAACCATGGAACCTGCCGCAGCTGTCGCCAGCGTCCCTTTTGTCGCGCCGAGCCGGTGCGCGGCAATATAGCCCAGGAACGAAAAGCCGCAGACCAGTACCACGACCAGCCAGATCTGGCGCGGCCGCCAGGCATCGAGCGGGCCCATCGGCGTGTCGGGCAGCAGCGGCAGGATCACCAGCGAGATCAGCGCGAAGTGGGCGATCGCCAGTACCTCACGCTCATCAAGACTGCGGATCCATTCGTGAAGCTGGTGGCGCATGGCTAGCACCAGCACCATCACCCCGGTCGCTGCGCTGGCGAGGGCGTGGCTGCCGGCCCCGGCGACGAAGCCGCAGGCCAAGGTCAGCAGGCCGACCAGGCTGGCCGTGCCGCTGATCGAGGCCTGAACCCCGGCCTTCTGCGCGCGCGTCGTCCGCCAATAGCCCATCACCACCAGCGCGGCGGTTGCGGCCAGCAGTACGCCGGAAAGGACCGGAAAGGCTACCTGCAGGGCTCCGCCGAGGCCGCCGGCCAGGCCAAGCAGGCCGTAAGTGCGGATCCCGGCGAAGCGCGATCCGGGCGCCTGGTCCCGCTGGGTCCAGCCACGCTCGATCCCCACCAGCAGGCCCAGCGCCAGGGCCAGCGCGATCGAGGTCACCGCGGTCAGATCCATCCCCTCTACCATCGCGCGAGCGTGGCAGGCCGGGCGGAGAAGGGGAAGCGCGATTTTCCTACTCTGCCGAAGCCTGTTATGTTCGCCCGGCCTCCATCCGCGCCGCGCTCACCGCGTTTCGTGCACACTGCTCTTGCGCATGCCTTTCCTCAACTAAAGTCCCGATGCCCACTCGCTCAACCGATCTTCCCCCTGAACTGGCCGGCTGGTTTGCCGCGCGTGACTGGCAGCTCCGCCGCCACCAGCGCGAGATGCTGGCCGTGGCGAGCAGCAGGCAGCATGCGCTGCTGGTGGCTGATACCGGCGCCGGCAAGACGCTGGCGGGCTTCCTGCCGACGCTCGCCGATTTCTGTCCTTCGCAGCTTCAAGGCGCGTCACCGCCAGAGGGGCTGCACACGCTCTACGTCTCGCCGTTGAAAGCGCTGGCCCATGATGTGCGCCGCAATCTGTTGCTCCCCGCTGAGGAGCTGGGCCTGCCGATCCGGATCGAGACCCGCAGCGGCGATACCCCGTCTGATCGCAAGGCCCGCCAGCGGTCAAACCCGCCGCATGTCCTGCTGACCACGCCGGAATCGCTCTCGCTGCTGCTATCCTATCCGGAAAGCGCGACGCTGTTTTCAGGACTCAAGCGGATCATCATCGATGAGGTTCACGCCTTCGCCAATGGCAAGCGCGGCGATCTGCTCGCGCTCGCGCTGACGCGGCTCCAGGCGTTGGCGCCGGACCTGCAGCGGGTGGCGCTGTCGGCCACGCTGGCCGATCCCGACGAGTATCGCCGCTGGCTCGCGCCGCACGGGGCGGGGGAGACGGTCGCGCTGGTCGAGGGCGAACAGGGCGCGCCGCCTGAGCTGGAGATTGTCCTGCCGCACGAAGCGCGGGTGCCATGGGGCGGCCACGCTGCAGCCTGGGCCGTGCCGCAGCTCTACGAAGCGATCAAGGCCAACAAGACCACACTGGTGTTCTGTAACACCCGCTTCCTGGCCGAGTTCATTTTCCAGGAGCTGTGGGACGCGAACGAGGATCACCTGCCGATCGGAATCCACCACGGCTCGCTCTCGATCGAGGCGCGGCGCAAGGTCGAGAGCGCAATGGCGGCGGGCAAGCTGCGTGCCTTGGTCTGCACCGCCAGCCTCGACCTGGGGGTCGACTGGGGCGATGTCGATCTGGTGGTGCAGATGGGGGCGCCCAAGGGCTCCTCACGCCTGCTCCAGCGGATCGGGCGCGCCAACCACCGGCTCGACCAGCCGAGCCGGGCGCTGCTCGCGCCGGGCAACCGGTTTGAGTTCCTCGAGGCGGTCGCGGCGCTGGAGGCTGTGGCCGAGGGCCAGCGCGATGGGGAAGCGTTTCGGCCCGGTGGACTCGATGTCCTCGCGCAACATGTGATGGCTTGCGCCTGTGCGGGTCCGTTTGATGAGGCTGCCTTACTGGCAGAGGTGCAGAGTGCAGAAGCCTTCGCCTGGGTTGACGCAGCAATCTGGCAGCGTGTGCTCGGCTTTGTCGCCACCGGCGGCTACGCGCTGCGCGCCTATGACCGGTTCCAGCGGATCACCAAGGGCCGCGACGGGCTCTGGCGGTTGACGCACCCGCAGCACGCCGCACAGCACCGGCTTAACGCCGGGATCATCATGGACAGCGAGATGATTGCGGTCCGCTTCCGCAACGGCAAGGCGCTCGGGCGGGTCGAAGAGAGCTTTGCCGCCAGCCTCAAGCCGGGTTCGACCTTTCGGTTCGTCGGGCTCGATCTGGAAGTCGAGGCGATGCGCGAGACCGAGCTGTGGGTGCGGGCGGCCAAGCGCAGTGGGCAGATCCCGAGCTACATGGGCGCGCGCATGCCGCTGACCACGCACCTGTCGAACCGGGTCCAGGCCTTGCTGGCCGACCGGGCTGGCTGGATACGGTTCCCCGACGATGTCCGCGAATGGCTGGAGATGCAGGACTGGCGTTCAGAGCTGCCGGCGCCCGGCCGGCTGCTGGTCGAGAGCTTCCCGCATCAGGGGCGGTTCTACACCGTGTTCTACACCTTCGAGGGCTGGCCGGCCCACCAGTCGCTGGGGATGCTGGTGACCCGGAGGATGGAGGAGCGGGGTCTCGCGCCGCTGGGTTTTGTCGCTAACGACTATGCCCTGGCCGTCTGGGGGCTGCGGCCAATCGAGGACCCGGCGGCACTGCTTTCGCCCGATATTCTGGCCGATGAGTTCGTCGACTGGGTCCAGAACAGCTATCTGCTGCGGCGCGCCTTCCGCGAGGTGGCGGTGATCTCTGGGCTGGTTGAGCGCCAGCATCCCGGCAAGCGCAAGACCGGGCGGCAAGTGACCTTCTCGACCGATCTGATTTACGATGTGCTGCTCAAGCACGAGCCCGATCATTTACTGATCGAAGCGGCCTGGGCCGATGCCCGCTCGCGGATGACCGATGTCGGCCGGCTCGCCGGCGTGCTGGACCGCGCCCAGCATGAGCTGCACCACGTCCATCTCGATCGGGTCAGCCCGCTGGCCGTGCCGGTGCTGGTCATGGTCGGCCGCGAGTCGACCCCGCAAGGCCAGGCCGACGAAGAACTCCTGCTTGAGGCAGAGAGCCTCGCCGGGCTGGCGATGCGGCCGGTTCGGGGATGATGCGCAAACGAAAAGGGGGCGGATCGCTCCGCCCCCTTCGATCGCTTGATCCGTGATCTGGTTACTTGGCTTCCGGCGCCTTGCCGAATTCCGAGTACTGTTCGTTGCCGACGAAGCCAAAGGCCGTCACGCCCGAACCCTTGATGATGTTCAGCACCTGGACCGAGGTGTCGTAGGGAGCCTGCGGGTCCGGCTGGTACTGCAGCTCGGGCTCCGGCTTGATCGCCAGAGTGGCCTGGAGCAGTGACAGCAGCTGGCCGGATTCGACCTGCGTACCGTTCCAGAGGATCGCACTGTTCGGCATGATCACGACCTTGTTCTTGTCACGTTTGACAACAACGTCCGGCGGCGGGGCCGACGGGTTGGGCAGGTCGATGTTCACGGCGTGCGTCGCCACGGGGATCGTGATGATGAACATGATGAGGAGAACGAGCATGACGTCGATAAGCGGCGTCGTGTTCATTTCCATCATCGGCTGGCCATCGTCCTTGCCTGCTGAGATGCCCATTCTGGGTTACTCCTGAATTTCGAATAGGGTGGGGCAGCCGAGGCCGCCCCAGGCCCTTAACCGTTGGGATCGACCGGGGTCGAAATGAAGCCGACCGTCGGGTAGCCCGAGATCTGCACGTTGTAGATCGCACCGGCAACGCAGCGCCACGGCGCACTCACGTCACCGCGAATATGCACCTGCGGCACGAGCTCCGGATTGTCCCGCAGGGCTTCCGGACCACCAGCACGCTTCACGATCGCATCCAGCCGCTTGAACGCCTGGTCACGCAGTTCGACCGAATCGACCGGCGTGATGTTATTGAAGTAGATTCGGCATTCGCCACCGAGGTTCGCACCTTCGAAGCCCGGTTCGCCGGCACTGCGGCCGCCGAGTCGGTGGTGCTGACGGTCAGCAGCAGGTTCTCGACCTTATCCTTCGATTCGGTCGAAACATGATGGGAACCTTGAGCTTCTGGATCGTCTGGATCGCGATCGGAACCGCGATCAGGAAGATGATCAGAAGCACCAGCATCACGTCGACCAGCGGCGTGGTGTTGATTTCCGACATTGGCGCGTCATCGCCGCCGCCGCCCGTTGAAATCGCCATGGGTTACATCCTGTCCTTGGGTTGGCAGCGAGTCCGCCGCGACTTTGGGCCGCGGCGGCTCTTAACGCTTAGGCCTTGGCGGCCGGAGCGGCAGCCGGCTTGGCAGCAGCCGGGGCCGGAGCCACGGCGGGCTTCACCGCACCCTTCGAGTTGATGTTGGCGAGCACGTCGGTCGAGAAGCCCGAGAGCAGCTCGGCGATGCGCTTGTTGCGGGCCTGCAGGTAGTTGTAGGCAAGCACGGCCGGAACGGCGACGAGCAGACCGAGCGCGGTCATGATCAGCGCTTCACCGACCGGACCCGCGACCTTGTCGATCGAGGCCGAACCGGCGATACCGATGTTGATCAGCGCGCGGTAGATCCCGACGACGGTCCCGAACAGACCGATGAACGGCGAGGTTGCGCCGACGGTCGCCAGGAACGGCAGGCCCGAAGCGAGACGGGCGTTGACCGAGTTTTCCGAGCGAGCGAGCGAGCCGTGCAGCCAGTCATGGGCTTCGAGGGCGTCGGTCATCTTGCCGTGAGCTTCTTCAGCGGCGAGCCCGTCGTCGACGATCTGGCGCCAGGCGCTGTTCTTCTCAAGCTTGGCAGCGCCGTCCTTGAGCGACGGAGCGCGCCAGAACGAAGCCTTCAGTTCATTGTACTGACGCATGATCTTGGCCTGTTCAAACCACTTGGTGAACAGGATGAAGAACGAGCCAAACGACATGACGCCAAGGATGACAACGGTGGCGTAGGCGATGAAGCCGCCCTGTTCCAGCGCTTCCTTGAAGCCGAACTTGTTCTGCGGAGCTGCCTGGGCGGCCGCGGTCAGGAGGTCAACGATAAGCATGCGAAAAGTCCTCTCAAGCGAAATAGGTTGGTAAGCTACCGGTCCCCCTGAGGTCCCGGCGATGGTCCGACCGAAGCCGGACCGGGAAGTTCAAACGTCAATCCTTCGGGATCACCCAGCGAACGCGGTTGGAGTAGGAGCCCGTGGTGGGCTGGCCTTCACCGTCCGTGGCCGGATTGAACCGGGCGCGGCGCGTTACGTTGGCGCAAGTCGCATCATCAAGATCGGGACTTCCGCTGGAGCTGGTGACCGAGCAGCCGGTTACACGGCCATCCGGGCCAACGGAGACGCGGAAGCTGGTGGTGCCTTCGCGTTCCTCACGCAGTGCGCGGGTCGGATAGTCGTTGGTGGTTGCCCAGTTCGCCGGGTTGCCCTTGGGCGTCGGCTGCTTGGGCTGCACGCGCGGCGGCGGAGGCGCCACCGGTGCCGGCGGCGCGATGATCGGCACGACCGGCGCCGCAGGCGGCGGGGTCACGACGGTCTGCACCGGCGGCGGAGTCACGTTGACGTTGATCTTCGGCGGAGGAGCCACGATCGGCGGCGGCGCGGCAGCCTTCTTAGGCGGCGGCGGCGGCTCCTTCTTGGGCTCGTCCTTCTTGATATCGACAGTCGTTACTTTTTTGACGACCTGCTGCACGGCTTCATAGGCCAGACCCGTTACCAGGGCATAGCCAACGACGACATGAAGCAGGGCGACGACGACGAATGAGGCAATGCGATTGCCACTCATCTCCTGGTCAGCGTAAGCCATTCAGACGCATCACTCCTAGTCAGTCCCCGCCCCGGGCCAAAACCCGGGACCCGGCGGACGCCCGTTACCGGGACGGCCACCCAATATCTTAACATCCACCCTGCCGACCCACCCGGATTGCCCGGCGCAGCCCTGCACCGGATGGACCAGAATGTCGGGCCGTTGTTGTTCTATGGCCCGGATTTCCGTGTGCTTTAGCCAAGCGGGCGCAAGGGCGCAACGCTTTATCCATTAACCGTCGATTCACTTGTGTTAAGCTGGAACCTGTTGAAAGCGCCGCTGAATCCGCGGTGTTCCGCGCGATAGAAAGAAACCTCGCATGCAAAAATCGGTTCCCGCAAGGCGCTTGGCCCTGTTTCGGCGCGGGACGCTCGCACTGCTGTTCTCGGTCCTGGCCGCTCCTGTCTTTGCTGCCGATTCGCGGCCAGCCGAATCGATTGCACCGGTTGCGACCTATGCAGACCTGGCTGATTTCACCGCGCCGGCCGCGCTGGTCGTGAAGGCCCAGGTCCGCAAGGTGGCCGAAGTGGAGCCCGAACGCGCGACCGGACTGCGGGCCGGCTGGGCGCGGCTTTACATTGAGGCGCGGACCGAGGCGGTGCTGGGTGGCAGGACCGCCCTGGGCGAGGCGCTGCGCTATCTGGTCGACGTGCCGCGCGATGCGAAGGGCAAGCCGCCCAAGCTCGGCAAACGCAGTGTGATCCTGTTCGCCCGGCCGGTGGCTGGGCGTCCGGGTGAGCTGCAACTGGTCGCGCCCGATGCGCAATTGCTGTGGGATCCTGCGCTAGAGGGCCGCGTGAAGGCCCTGCTGGCCGAATTCTACGCCCCCTCGGCCCCGCGCGCGATTGGCGGCCTGCGCGAGGTGATTCATGTGCCGGGCGCGCTCGCTGGCGAGGGGGAGACTCAGTTCTTCCTGACCACGACGGGCGGCGAGCCGATGGCAATCACCGTATCGCGCGCGCCTGGCACCGAGCCGCGCTGGGCAGTCTCCTTCTCCGAATTGGTCGAGAGCGGAGCCCCGCCGCCTGCGCGCGAGACACTGGCCTGGTACCGGCTAGCCTGCTTCCTGCCGCGGCAACTCGCCCCGGGCGTGAATGTTTCGGCCGCACCGGAGGATCGCCAGGCTGCGGTACGCGACTATCGCTTCGTGCTGGAGCAATTGGGCACCTGCCCGCGGTTGCGTCGCTAACCCCGCTCGCCTAGGGCGCGCGGGGCGAAAGGGAGCGATCATGGCCGAACCGTTGAGAGTGGCACTGGCAGGGCTTGGCACTGTGGGGGCCGGAGTGATCCGGCTGGTCGAGGCCAATGCCGCGCTGATCGAGCGCCGCGCCGGACGGCCAATCCGGATCACCGCGGTCAGTGCGCGCGACCGCACCCGCGACCGCGGCGTCGATATTTCGCGCTACGCCTGGGAAGACGACATGACGGTGATGTCGGAGCGCGGCGATGTCGACCTGGTGGTCGAACTGGTCGGCGGCTCGGACGGACCGGCACTGTCGCTGGCGCGCAAGACGCTTGGCGCCGGCAAGGGACTGGTCACCGCCAACAAGGCGATGATCGCGCATCACGGGATGGAACTGGCCGCGCTCGCCGAACAGAACGGCGCGCCGCTGCGGTTCGAAGCTTCGGTCGCGGGCGGTATCCCGGTGATCAAGGGCCTGCGTGAAGGGGTTGCCGCGAACCGGGTTGAGCGAATCTACGGGATTCTCAACGGCACCTGCAACTACATCCTCTCGACCATGGAGGACACCGGCCGCGACTTTGCCGAGGTCCTGGCCGAGGCCCAGGCCAAGGGTTATGCCGAGGCCGATCCGACTTTCGACATCGAAGGAACGGATGCGGCCCACAAGCTTTCGATCCTCTCGGCAATCGCCTTTGGTTCGACGATCGATTTCGCCTCGGTCGAGACCAGCGGCATTTCGCGCATCCTCGCCGCCGATATCGCCCAGGCCGATGCGCTAGGCTACGTCATCCGCCTGATCGGCATGGCCGAAGCCGATGACGAGGGCCTGTTCCAGCGGGTTCAGGCGCACCTCGTTCCATTCGACAACCTCCTCGCCCATGTTGATGGCCCAACCAATGCGGTGGTGGTCGAGGGCAACTTCTCCGGCCGGCTGCTGTTCCAGGGGGCCGGTGCGGGTGACGGGCCAACCGCCAGTGCTGTGGTCGCAGACATCATCGATATCGCGCGCGGCATGGACACCGGGTTCGAGGCCGACCGCGCCTTCTCCATTCCTGTCGCCGGGCTCGAAGCCATGGCGGTTGCTGACAGCGGAACACGCCAAAGCCGGGCCTATATCCGCTTCATGGTCGCCGACGGCCGGGCGTGCTGGCCGAGATCACCGCCGCAATGCGTGATGCCGGGGTTTCGATCGAAAGCCTGATCCAGAAGGGTCGGGCCGGCGATGCCGGGGCCGTGATGGTAGCCATAGTCACGCACGAAGGCCCTGAAAGCGCCGTGGCCGAGGCGCTGCGCCTGCTCGAAGGCTCGGCCAGCCTGACCGAACCGCCGCTGGTGTTGCATCTGCTGGGCGAATAGCCCTAGCGATCGGGCAGTTCGCCCTTGGCGATCTTGTCCGCATCCGAACCTTCGGGCGCTTCGGGGATTGTGCTGAGGTCGATGACATAGATCGGCGGCGGG
>JACDQK010000014.1 GCA_015657645.1 Novosphingobium sp. | reverse complement strand
CCCCCTTGAGATCTTCCATGGACCGCTGATGCAATACAACCTGCCGGTCCATCCCGGGCGGCGGATGCATGGTGCCTACAAGACTGCCGACGGCGGCTTTGGGCACATGATGCAATCGCGCAAGGCCGGGTTCGACGAGATCCATGCGTTCTACACCGTGCTGGGGATGCGCGGCGGGATCGAATACAAGATGCCGATCCCGATGTTGCCGGAACCGGTCGAACTGATGTTCCTGCATTGCAACGACCGCCAGCACACCTTCGCATTCGGCGGTCCCGCCGAGAAGCGCTGCAACCACCTGATGTTCGAGACTGACCGGATCGAGGATGTCGGGCTGGCACTGGACCTGGTCAAGGGTGAGGACATCCCGGTGATCATCGAGCCTGGCGCCCATGCCAACGATCACAACTTCTCGTTCTATTTCAAGAACCCGTCGGGCTTCATGAACGAGATCGGCTGGGGCGGCCGCAAGCCCACGGGCCAGTCGGAATACTATCAGGGGGATGTCTACGGGCACCACCCCACGCCCAATTCGATGAAGGACTTCATGGTTCCGGCGTGACGGCGGGCAACGATCTTCGGGAGAGAGACAATGTCGGTACTTGATGGCCCGCGCGAGGAATGGCGCCGCATCCTGCTGGAGGGCACCCCGCACTGGGTCCGCCCGGAAGGCGACCACCTGCGGCTGGGCGATGGCCGCACCGTGGCCGAAGCCGAGGCGACCTATCTGCCGCCGTGCGATCCCACCAAGATCATCTGCATCCACCTCAACTACGATTCCCGCCGGGTCGAATTCCGCGCCCCGCCGCTGGTCACGCCGACCTATTTCCAGAAGCCGCTCACGACACTGAATGCTCATCGCGGCAAGCTGTCGCGGCCCGCCGATTGCCAGTATCTCAACTATGAAGGTGAAATCGGCGTGGTCGTGGGCAAGCCGATGCGCAACATCGGCCCGGCCGATGTGTGGGACTATATCGCCGGCTTCGCTCCGGTGAACGATGTCGGTGCCCAGGATTTCCGCGATACCGATGCCGGCTCGATGCTGCGCGTCAAGGGCCAGGACGGGTTCTGCCCGATCGGACCCGGGATCGTGCGCGGGGTCGATATCCGTGAGCAGGCCGTGCGCACCTACATCAACGGCAAGGTGGTGCAGGAAGGCGCGGTGGCCGAAATGACCTTCGACATTCCCTATATCCTGGCCGACTTGTGCCGCCACATCACCCTGCTGCCAGGCGATCTGATCCTGTCTGGTACGCCGGCCAACAGTCGGCCGATGAACATCGGTGACGTGGTCGAGGTTGAAGTGACCGGCGTGGGCCGACTGACCAATACAGTCCAGGAAATTCCCGCTCCGACCCACCAGGTCGGCCATGGCCCGACCGATACCGAAGCAGTGGTGCGCGTCGCCCGCGGCGGCGACTGGTGGGCTGAGCAGGACGCGCTCAAGGCCGGTCGCGACTGAGCGTGGCAGCAAAACGGATCTACGGGACAGGAAGCCAGTCATGACCAGCCTGATGGACACCAACATCATCGATCCCGGCCTGTTCCCGGCCGAACACGGGCCGCCGCACGCGTTGTTCGACCATTGGCGCGAGCACGATCCGGTGCACTGGAACCCGGCCAATCCCGCCTATACGGGCAGCATGCCGGAGTCATCCGGGGTCAAATCGTTTTGGGTGCTGACCCGGTACAAGGATGTTCAGGACGTTTCGATGAACCAGGAGCTTTTCAGCTCTCATGAAGGGGGGCATCGTGGTCTGGAAAGTCGAAGGCGAGGCTCTCGAAAGACAGCGGGCGAACTTCATATGATGCGGCCCGCCGAACACAGCGCCGTGAAGAAGGTCATCATGCCGCCATTCATGCCCAAGGCCCTGGCCGCGATTGCGCCGGAGATTGACCGCTTGGCTGCCGATATTGTCAGTTCAGTAGTGGACAAAGGAGAGTGCGAATTTGTCTTCGACGTGGCATCGCGCTTGCCCATTTACACCTTCTGCGAACTGATGGGCATTCCCGAACATCTGCGGGATCAGGTCGCAGAGTATGGCAATGCCTTGGCCGATGTTGAATCCCGAACCGAGCATTCGCTCAATCCCATGATCGGCCTGTTCGGCCTTGCTCAAGAGCTTGCCGAAGAAAAGCGGCGCAATCCTGATGACCGGTTGCTGAGCGTGATGGTCAACGACACAACGCTCAATCTCGACCCGATGCAGATCAATCAATTCATGCTGGTGTTCGCGATGGCCGGGCATGAAACCACGCGGTCCACTGCAGCGCATTTCATCTACCTGATGCATCAGCACCCGGACCAGTACGCGATTCTACGCAGCGATTTTGAAGCTCATATTGAAAATGCGATTGACGAGGTGCTGCGATACACTTCGACGACCACGAACTTCACCCGGACGGCGATGGCCGACACCGAAATTGGCGGTTACCCGGTGAAGAAAGGCGACAACATCTATCTCTCTTACGCAGCCGCCAACCGGGATCCGGCAGTGTTTGAAGACCCGCACCGGTTCGATATCACCCGTGCCAATGCCAAGCGCCATCTGGCATTCGGCATCGGCCCCCATGTCTGCACCGGTGCGCGCCTCGCCAAGATGCAACTGCGCGCCTTGCTCAAGCAGGTGGTAACCAGGATGCCCGATATCCGGCCCGTCGGCGAACCCGAATGGCTGCGCTCGATCTGGTTCAACGCGATCATCCGGATGCCGGTCACCTTCTGAGGCTAGTTACTTCTGCGAGATGGTTGGCGCCTTGCCGACCAGTGCCGGGTCATCGAGGCTATCCAGCAGGAAAGTTGCCACGCTTTCGCGGCTGATCTGGCCGTGCGGCTGGGGCTGACCGCCATAGCTTAGAGTCACCGGCGCAGTGCCCGGCCTGGTTCCCAGCATGACGGCGCGGGCCAGGGTCCAATCGAGGCCGCTGGCGCGCACCAGGGCATCAAGCGCATCGTGATCGCGATAGGTGTGCGCCAGGTTGGTATGCCTGATGATCATCCGGAACAGCCAGGGCACCTCGGCAAAGCTGTCGCCCACGCCGGCCGCGCTCAGCACCGCAAGCCGCCGCACGCCTGGTGTTCGCATGGCTGCGATGACATTCGCCATGCTGTCGGTCATGAAATTCGGCGGGCTGACCGGCTTGGCAAAGAAGCTGTCCGAAGTGCGGTTGTTGTTGAGCGTGGAAATGACAGCATCGCAGCCTTCCAGCGCCTGGGCGACTGCAACGGAATCAAGCGGCGTGCCCGTGATAACCGCAAGGCCCGACCGAGGGATGAGAGCCTCCGGACGGCGGACCAGCGCCGTGACCTGCCACCCGCGATCGAGCGCTTGGTCGAGCACGGCCTCGCCGGTTCGTCCAGTGGCACCAAGCAAGAGCATTTTGCGGGTCATGTCGTTTGCACTCCAAGGGAGGAAAAGCGGTAGCTTGAGGCGGTTACCCCGCCCATCAGGCCAACATCGTGATAGATTCGGTGGGCCTCATCGGCACCGGCAGCGCCAAGTGCGACGAACAGCGGAACCAGGTGGTCCTCTTGCGGGTGGCTGGCCCGGGCAAAGGGCGCCCTTGCCCAGTCCAGCACCGCGGCCTGCCGCGCTGCTGGCGGCAGCGCCAGCGCGTCGGCCAGCCAGGTGTCGAAGGCCGTCGAGGGCTGCTGCGCCGCCGGTCCGAACAGCCGAAGGTTGTGAAAGCTAAGGCCCGAACCGATGATCGCCACGCCATCATCACGCAGCGGGGCCAGCGCCCGGCCGATCGCGATGTGCCGGGCCGGATCGTAGGACCGCAAGATCGAAAGCTGCAGCAAGGGCATGTCGGCTTCGGGATACATCACCGCCATCGGCGCAAAGGTGCCATGATCAAAGCCCTGGGCCGGATCGAGCTCAGCCGGGATGCCGGCACCGGCCAGCAGCGCCGCAATCCGTGCCGCCAAATGCGGCGCGCCGGGTGCTGGATAGACGATCTCGTAAGTGTGCTGCGGGAAGCCGTGATAGTCATAGAGCATCCCCGGCCGCTCTGCCGCCATGATCCGCACTTCGTCCGTTTCCCAATGGCCCGAAACCATCAGAATGGCCCTCGGGCGCTGCGGGAATGCCGCAACCATCTCAATCAGCGAGCGCTCGAGATTGGCAAATGCCGCCCGCATCTGCGGAACCCACGGCCAGGGGCCACCGCCATGGGAGATGAAGTAGGTTGGCATGCGTGCGGGCATGGGATTTTCCTCGGCTGGCCGGTGAGATCAGGCCTGGCGGCGACCGCGATAGACAAACACGGCAAGTGCCAGCAGCACCAGGTTGACTGGAATAACCCCAAACTCGCCGCGATAGAGGTGGAACGGTATCGCCAAAACCTGGATCAGGCCGAGCCCCGCCGCCGCCAGTGCAGTCAGGCGCGGCTTGATGCCGGTGGCGATTGGCAGGATCATACCCAAGGCTCCGGCCAGTTCGGCCGCGCCGATGAACCGGGTCAGCCCTGGGAGGTGACCGGGCCAGCCCATCATCTGGGTCAAGGCCTCGATAGGCTGGGTCAACTTCATGAAACCGGTGAAGCCATAGAGGCCGGCAAGCGCGATCTGCGCTGCCCACAGGAACAAGTTCGCGCGGTTGCGATTGATGGATTGCGTCATGATCATTCTCCCGATCGCGGCAACCTTGGTGCCGTTCGCGAGTGGACTAGTGGAAGTCCGATCATTCGACTATTCAGGATTATCAGAACATTCTATGCAGCATGATGCACAATAGTGGAGGTGGCTTTGGGTCGGACAATGATGCTCGACGGCGTCGATGTCTTCGTCGAAGTCGTGAACGCCAGCAGCTTCAGCCGCGCCGCCGCGCGGCTCGGCATGCCGGCCACTACGGTCAGCGCACGAATCAAACGGCTGGAAGAGCACCTTGGCACGACCCTGCTGCAACGCACGACCCGGAGGCTGAGCCTAACCGACGCCGGCGAGCGCTACTACGCGCATTGTGTCCAGGCGATCGAAGCCGTGCTCGAAGCTGAGCGGGCTGTCGCGACGACGCTGGATGAGCCGAGGGGGCGACTGCGGATCACAGCGCCGGCCGACCTGGCGCAAGCGATACTGGTCCCGACGATCAAGACCTATCTGGCACGCTATCCGGAAGTGACGATCGATTTGCTGGTTTCCAACCAGTTTGACGACCTGGTTGGAGACGGCATTGATCTGGCCGTGAGGGTCGGAGAATTGCCAAGTTCCAGCTTGATCGTCCGACGCTTCTTTACAAGCGCAATCGCACTCTGGGCTGCACCGGAATATCTGGATCGTCACAAGGCCATTCGCAGTCTTGCCGATCTGGCAGAGCATCAGCTGATCCGCATGCGAACCGGCCGCCGCGGACTGGTGCTTAAGGATGGCGCGGATAGCCTGAATCCGGATGACCTGACGAGCAACCTGCGAGTTGATGACATGCTGACCTGCCGAGCCTGCGCCGAAAGCGGGCTGGGGATCGCCCTCTTGCCGATATTCAGCCAGGCCCAAGCCGACCTGGCCGGACGGCTTGTCCGGGTCCTGCCAAGGGTTCAGACCGAAGACTTCCCAGTCCAGTTCCTCTACCCCCGCCAGAGCCTGGTTCCGCCTACAGTGCGCAGCTTCATCGAGACGGCTTTGGAAGCAGCTGAACATTAACCATATTTGGCGCCAGCGAGGCGACCTTCTGACCCGCGGTTGATCGGTATCAATGCATCCCCCGGCGCGGTGCGGCAGTGCTGTCTCATCGCAATGAAGGGATGAGCCATGTTCACCACCAATGTCGGCAGCATTGATCGCCTGCTTCGCATCCTTGTCGGCCTTGTGCTGATTGCACTGGTCTTTGTCGGGCCGAAGACGGCCTGGGGTTGGCTAGGGGTGATTCCACTGGTCACCGGGTTCCTGCGGACCTGCCCGGCCTACTCGCTGCTGGGGATCAGCACCTGCAAGGCCAAGTAGCGCCACCTTGCGTGAGCGCGAGGCAAGCGGCATAGCGCCTGCGCTATGCATGACATCCGCCTGATCCGCGACGATCCCGCCGCCTTCGATGCCGCCCTCGCCCGCCGGGGGGCAGACTCCGCTTCGGGCGCGATCCTGGCGCTCGATACGGCCCGGCGTGCGGTCGCGACTGCGATGCAGGACGCGCAGAACCGCCGCAACGAAGCCTCCAAGGCAATCGGCGCCGCCATGGGCCGCGGCGATCAGGACGAGGCCGAGCGACTCAAGGCCGAAGTGGCCGAGATCAAGAATACCCTGCCCGCGCTGGAGCAGGAGGACCGGGAGCTTTCGGCCGAGCTGCAGGAAGCGCTGGCGGCCTACCCCAACCTGCCCGATCCCACCGTGCCCGATGGCGAGGACGAGACGCAGAACGTCGAAGTCAGCCGCTGGGGCACGCCCCGTGCGTTCAACTTCGCACCCAAGGAGCACGCCGATCTAGGCCCGGCGCTCGGCCTCGATTTCGAGACAGGTGCCGCCATTTCCGGCGCGCGCTTTACCTTCCTGCGCGGGCAGATGGCGCGGCTGCAGCGCGCGCTCGGCCAGTTCATGCTCGATCAGCAGACCGTGCAGAACGGCCATATCGAATGCGCCACGCCGCTGCTGGTACGCGAGGAATCGCTGTTCGGCACCGGCCAGCTACCCAAGTTCGCCGAAGACAATTTCCAGACCACCGATGGCCGCTGGCTGATCCCCACCGCCGAAGTGTCGCTGACCAATTCGGTGCGCGAGCAGATCCTGGATGGTGCGACCCTGCCGCTGCGGCTGACCGCGCTGACGCCGTGCTTCCGCTCAGAAGCGGGTGCGGCCGGCAAGGATACCCGCGGCTATATCCGCCAGCACCAGTTCGAGAAGGTCGAGCTGGTCACGATCTGCGCGCCCGACCAGTCTGCGGCTGAGCACGAGCGGATGGTGGCCGCGGCGGAATCGATCCTGCAGGCGCTGGAGCTGCCCTATCGCAAGGTCCTGCTTTGCGCCGGCGACATGGGCTTTACCGCCAGGAAGACCTTTGACCTTGAGGTCTGGCTGCCGGGTCAGGACGCCTACCGCGAGATCAGCTCGATCTCCAACTGCGGCGATTTCCAGGCACGGCGGATGAATGCCCGCTTCCGCGCCGGGGAGAAGGCCAAGCCGGAATTCGTCCATACGCTCAACGGGTCGGGCCTGGCGGTGGGCCGCACGCTGGTGGCCGTGCTGGAGAACTATCAGCAGGAAGACGGCTCGGTTGAGATCCCGCTGGCGCTCAAGCCCTACATGGGCGGAATCGACCGGCTGGTGCCGGCTTGATGCGCATCCTGCTCACCAACGACGATGGCATCTTCGCCCCCGGCCTGACCGTGCTGGAGAAAATCGCGCGGCAGTTCTCGGACGATATCTGGATCGTTGCCCCGGCCGAGGAACAGTCCGGCGCTGGGCATTCGCTCACCCTCTCGCGCCCGGTGCGGCTGCGCCAGCATGATGAGCGGCGCTTTTCGGTCTCCGGCACCCCGACCGATGCCGTGATGATGGGCCTGCGCGAAGTCATGCCGCAGGCGCCCGACCTGATCCTGTCGGGCGTCAACCGCGGGGCCAATCTGGGCGATGACGTGACTTATTCGGGCACCGTTTCCGCCGCGATCGAGGGTGCCCTCGCCGGCATTCGCTCGATCGCGCTGAGCCAGGTCTATGCCAGCGAAGGCATGGGCGATGCCGTGCCGTTCGGTGCGGCCGAGGCCTGGGGGGCCAAGGTCATCGCCCCGCTGCTCGACCTGCCCTT
>JACDQK010000013.1 GCA_015657645.1 Novosphingobium sp. | reverse complement strand
CGGGCGGCACCGAAGTTCCGGCTCCGCCGATCGCCCGCCTGTTCGAGGCCCAGCGCGAAGCCGTTCAGGGCGAGGAGGCCGCAGCGCGCAAGGCGATGGTCGGCTCGGGCGACCGCTCCGAACGGATCCGCACTTACAACTTCCCGCAAGGCCGGGTGACCGATCACCGTATTAACCTGACCCTGCACCGCCTGCCCGAAGTGCTCGAAGGGCCGGGCCTGACCGAACTGGTCGATGCCCTGATTGCCGAAGACCAGGCCAAGCGGCTCACGGCGCTCGGCGAGTGACGCTTCCGCCGGGCCAGACCGTTGCCGACGCGATCCGCGCTGCGACCGAACTGCTCGGTTCGCGCACCGACAGCGCGCGGCTCGATGCCGAGCTGCTGATGGCCGAGGCGCTGGGCGTGCGCCGCTCCGACCTGTTCCTGCGGCACATGCGCGATCCCGCCCCGGCGGCCTTTGCCGAGCTGGTCGCGCGCGCGCGGCGCATGAACCGGTCGCCTATATCCGCGGCCACCAGGAGTTTTTCGGCCTGCCCTTCATGGTCACGCCTGACGTGCTGATCCCGCGCGGGGATAGCGAAACGCTGGTCGAGGCGGCGCTGGCGGCGCGGCCGGATGCGGCCAAGGTGCTTGATTGCGGGACCGGCTCGGGCGCGCTGCTGCTGGCGCTGCTCAATGAATTGCCGCACGCGCGCGGGGTCGGGATCGACCGCTCCGAACCGGCCGTCGCCGTGGCCCGGGCCAATGCCACCCGGCTGGGGCTGGGCGAGCGGGCGCGGATGATTCGGGCCGACTGGCATGCGGCCGACTGGGCGCGCGATCTGGGCGGGCCGTTTGACCTGATCCTGGCCAATCCGCCCTATGTCGAGGACGATGCCGCGCTTGATCCCACTGTGCGCGATCACGAGCCGGCGGGCGCGCTGTTCGCCGGGCCGGATGGGCTCGATGATTACCGCGTGCTGGTGCCGCAGCTCCCGGCCCTAATGGCCGATCAGGGGGTGGCTCTGGTCGAGATCGGATACACCCAGGCCGATGCCGTGACCGCGATCGGCGCGGCGGCGGGGCTTTCGGCACTGCTGCACAAAGACCTCGGCGGCCGTCCGCGCGTGCTGGAATTCAAGAAAGCGCTTGGCTTTGCCGGACCGAGCGCGTAAGTCTCGATCCAGGCCGAGGCTGGTACGCGAACAGGCGTCCCCACGGTTCAATCCAGCATTTGCACCGATACTGGCCCTTACCGGCCGGTTTAACCAGCAGATGTCGGGCCCCGGCGCGCGATGGTTGCCGCCGGGGGATTACGGGTCGCGCGGCCCCGCAGCCGCTGAAACAGGGAATTGAAACCCTTGAACAACAATAACCGTGGTAACAACAATCGTCGGCGCGGCCGTGGCAATCGTCCTGGCGGCGGTGGTGGCGGTGGCCAGCAGCTTAACCGGATTGACAGCCGCGCGCGGGGCAATGCGCCGCAGCTGCTCGAAAAGTATCGCAAGCTGGCGCAAGACGCCCACATGAACGGCGATCGGGTGCAGGCGGAATACTACCTGCAGTTTGCCGACCACTATTTCCGCGTGATCGCCGATCAGCGCGTGCGCCAGGAAGAACAGCGCCGCCCGCGTGACGAACGCTGGCCGGAAGGCACCGAGGGTGAGCGCGAGGACAGCGACGACGCTGGTGATTTCACCGCCGACAGCGATTTCCCGAGCTTCGACCAGCCGGTCTACACCCGCCGCGAGCGGGAGGATCGCCCCCGCCGCGAAGAGCGTGAGGAAGAAGCACCGCGCAGCGACGAAGAGGCCGGTGAGGAGCGCTCGTCGACCAATCCCTACGAGCCGCAGGAAAATCCGTTCGTGCGAGCGCCGCGCGAAGACCGTGCGCCGCGTGAAGAACGCGGCAGCCGCGGCCTGCGTCCGCGCCGTGGTCAGGACGACCGGGGTGACCGCCGTCCGCGCCGCGACGACCGCGATGGCGAACCTGCCGGGCTTGACCCGTCGCTGCTGCCGCCGGCGATTGGCAACCGCGATGAAGCGCCGGTCGCAGACGAGGCTCCCCAAGCCGAAGCCAAGCCGCGCCGCAAACCGCTGCGCCGCAAGCCTTCGGCCGACGGGGCTGACGAACAGCTCGAATCGGCCGAATAAGCCAAGGCTGAGCGGCTAACTTGCACCGCTTGCTGGACCTCGCCCTGGCCCATCCGCGCAAGCTGGCGTTGGGGCTGGGGGCGCTTGCCGCGACGGGGTTTCAGCCGCTAGGGCTTTGGCCGCTGACCCTGCTGGCCCTGGCCGGGCTGATCGCGCTGATCCGCCCGGCGGCCAGCTGGAAACAGGCCGCACTGATCGGCTGGTGCTTCGGCGTCGGCCACTTCACCATCGGCAACAACTGGATCGCCACGGCCTTTACCTATCAGGCCAACATGCCGGCCTGGCTGGGCTGGATCGCGGTGGTGCTGCTCTCGTTCTACCTCGCGGTCTATCCGGCGCTGGCGGCTCTCGCTGGCTGGCTGGCGCGGCGGTCGCTGCCCGGATTCGTCCTGGCCCTGGCCGGGGGCTGGATCGTCAGCGAATGGCTGCGCAGCTGGGTCTTTACCGGCTTTGCCTGGAACCCGCTGGGGGTCGCGGCGCTGGGCGGGTTCGAGCGGCCGGGTCTGGCCCTCCTGCTGCCCTGGCTGGGGACCTATGCCCTGTCCGGTCTGGTCGTCCTGCTCGCCGGCTGCTGGTGGGCCTCTGCGGCGCGCGGCAAGCGTGATCCGCGCGGGCTGGCACTGGTTCTTGCCCCGCTCGCAGCGGTCCTGCTGCCGCAACTTTCGAACCCCCCGCAGGCGTTGACCGAGCGCCGCTATACCCTGGTCCAGCCTGATATCCGGCAGGAGATCCTCAACGATCCGGCCTGGTTCGAGGTCCAGTATCAGCGCCTCGCCGCGCTCTCCAAGGGAACGGGTGAGCGGCTGGTGCTCTGGCCGGAATCGGGCGTGCCGGACTATCTGCGCGACGGCTATCCCGAGCGCTATTACCTCGATACCTACGCCGCCGATCCGGCCCTCGCCCGCCGCCGCCTCGGCCTGGCGATCGGGCGGGATGCCATGCTGCTGACCGGCACGTCGACCTGGAGATTGCCCGCGGCCGCGCGGTTGGCGCGCGCAATGCCGTCACTGCGCTGGATGGCAGCGGCACGATCCGCGCCGGATATGCCAAGGCCCATCTGGTGCCTTATGGCGAGTATCTGGCGCTGCGCTGGCTGCTTGAACCGCTCGGCGTGGAGCGGCTGGTGCCCGGCGGAATCGATTTCTGGCCGGGCCGGCCCCCAGACGTTAGACTTGGGCCGCTTTGGCAAGGCGGGGGTGCAGATCTGCTACGAAATCATCTTCTCTGGCCAGGTGGTCGATTCCGCGAACCGCCCGGACTTCCTGTTCAACCCGTCCAACGATGGCTGGTTCGGGGCCTGGGGCCCGCCGCAGCACCTGGCCCAGGCACGGCTCCGCGCGATCGAGGAAGGGCTGCCAGTCCTGCGTTCCACGACCACCGGGATTTCCGCCGTGGTCGATGGGCACGGCGTGGTGCGCCAGCATATCGGGCGGCTGGAGCCGGGCCGGCTTGACGGGCAGGTTCCCGCAGCGCTGGCGCCGACAGTGTTTTCCCGCCTGGGCAATCTCTTGCCGCTTGGCTGGGCGATAGTTCTTCTTGCCGCAGGGGTGGTTGCCAGCCGCCGCCGCAAGGGCTAGAGAGCCCATATAAAGATTCCTTTATATCGAGGACGCGATGCGCACCGACTACCTGTTCACTTCCGAAAGCGTTTCCGAAGGCCATCCCGACAAGGTTGCCGATCAGATCTCGGATTCGATCGTTGACCTGTTCCTGTCGAAGGATCCCGAAGCGCGCATCGCCTGCGAAACGCTGACCACCACCCAGCTGGTAGTCCTGGCCGGCGAAATCCGCTGCAAGGGCGTCTACGAGAACGGCGAATGGGCCCCCGGCGCCAAGGAAGAGATCGAGGCGACCGTCCGCAAGACCGTCAAGGACATCGGTTACGCGCAGAGCGGCTTCCACTGGGAGCAGTTCGAATTCATCAACCGCCTCCACGGGCAGTCAGCGCATATCGCCCAGGGCGTAGACGCCAATGCCAACAAGGATGAAGGCGCGGGCGACCAGGGCATCATGTTCGGTTATGCCACCGACGAGACGCCTGACCTGATGCCGGCGACACTCTACTACAGCCACAAGATCCTGGAAAAGATGGCTGCCGATCGCCACTCGGGCGCGGCCCGTTCCTGGAGCCCCGACGCCAAGAGTCAGGTCACCCTACGCTATGAAGGCAGCCTGCCGGTGCCG
>JACDQK010000130.1 GCA_015657645.1 Novosphingobium sp. | reverse complement strand
GCGCATCGAACTGGCGGAAGCCGCGCAGCACCCAGTCGAGCCGGGCGTCCTTGTCATCGCGGGCGATCCCCTGGGCGGCGAAGAGCTGCTTGGCGACGCCGACCTGACGCTCGCGATGGACGCCTTCGAAGGCATGGCCGGTGCGGAATTCGCGGCTGTGCGGCACGCCTGCCAGATTGCGCTCGGTATTACCGGCACGGATCCGGTCGAGCGGCTCACCGGTGATGACGTGGAAGTTCCACGGCTGGGTATTCATCGAGCTGGGCGCGCGCATGGCAAGGCTGAGCACTTCCTCGACCAACGCGCGCGGCACCGGCTTGTTGAGATAGCCCCGGATCGAGCGGCGGCCCATGATGACGTCATCGAATTCCACGTGGTGTTTCCTCTTCAACCCAGAACCAGAACATTGTTTTCGCGCATAATCGGCCGGGCGGTGCGGCGCGCCATCATGGTGGTGCCGCCGGTCCGGGCCAGCAAGTCTGCCAGCCGCGTGGCCGCAGTGCCAGCAAGGGCATCGGCGGCGGCCTGCGCGCGCGCGAAGTGCCATAGCGAGTGCGGCTGGCTGCCGCGCTCCATGGTGACCCCGCGCCAGGCATAGCTGATCCGCCCGACATGCGGGTGCACCTGCCGTACGCCATTGTGCGAGACCATGTGGCCGGGGGCCGGATCGGGCAGGCCGGCCAGCCAACGGTCAAAGCAGTCGGCATCAGCCGCCAGTCCGGGTCCCCACTGCGCGAATGCCACCTGCAATATGGCTTCGAGCGTTTCAGGCAGGGCATCGTCCGCCGGGAAGTCCGCGCCGTAGCCGGGAAAATCGGGATCTTCGATCACTCCGGTGTTCATCCGCTCGGTCCAGCGGAACACGTTGGGGGCCGTGGTCTTCATCAGCAGGCCAGGCACCGGATCGCGGGCGAGGTGGGCATAGAGCGGGGCCATCATCCCGAAATCGGCAATGCTGGGGCGACCGCCCAACAGATAGGGGTGCTGCTGGAAATGCTTGTCCAGCACGGCCAGCAGTTCGGCATAGCTCTCTTCCATCGCCGGGATCACGGCTTCGGTCACGCCCAGGTTGGGCAGGAAGCCGGCGAACCGCGTCATCAGCTTGCCGGCCGTTTCCAGCCGCTGCTCATGCGGCATCGGCGGAATCGCGCGGGCGAATTCGGTGCGCAGGAACAACTCCTGCTGGTCGCGGTACGACCAGCGGTAATGCATCGCCAGCGGCAGCAGATAGTTCGATCCGAAGGCGTCCAAAACGGCGGCGACCACCCGCTGGACGGGGCCGGGCGGGACAAAATCAGGGGCGGCAGTCCGGGCCTCGATGTGATCGATGATCGCGGTCGTATCCTGCAGGACCTCCCCTTCGGGGGTGCGGACCACCGGGATCACCATATGCCCGACCTGCGGGATGACCTGGCCGAGGAATTCCGGGTCGGAAGCCGAAACCTCGCGGTAGGGGACGCCCTTCTTGATCAGGTAGCTGCGGGCCTTGCCTGCATAGAGCGAATGCGGCGTTGCCCATAGAATGTAATGGCCACCGGCCATGAATCGCCCCCTCCCGCTGTTTTCAGGCGGGCTTGTGGCACGCGATCAGGCGGACTGGAAGCCCAGTCGCTCTGCTGACGCGATCAGTTCGGCCCGGCGCGTCGGGGCCAGGCGATTGGCGCGGGCGGTGTAGACATCGACCAGCGCTGGCCCGGCCTTGGCGGGCGAGCCGCCATCGAAGGGCGGGGCGGGATCGTATTCCAGCGCGAGCTGCACCGCGCGGGCATGATCCTCACCCGCGATCTCGGCCATCAGCGCCAGGGCGAAGTCGATGCCCGCGGTCACTCCGCCGCCGGTCGCGCGGTTGCGGTCGATCACGTGGCGGGCCTGGACCGGCTCGGCCCCGAACAGGCTCAGCAAATCGTGCCAGGCCCAGTGCGTGGTGGCCTTGTAGCCTTGCAGCAAGCCGGCCGCGCCCAGGATCAGCGCGCCGGTGCAGACGCTGGTGACCCATTGGGCTTCGCTGCCGACCTGGCGCACCCAGTCAAGCGCCGGGGCGTGGTCGATCACCTTGCTCACCCCGATCCCGCCGGCACACAGAGCAAGTCGGCATGGCGCACTTCGGCGAAGGTGGCGGTGGGGAGGATCGAGAAGCCCGCGTCGGTCGGCACCGGATCGCGGCTGTCCCAGACCAGATCGACCTTGGCGTCGGGCAGGCGCGAGAGGAACTGCGCCGGGCCGGTCAGGTCCAGTTGGGTGACGTTCGGAAACAGCAGAAAGGCGATGTGCATGGCCAGACCTTGGCATGGCCCGGCCAGCGCAGCAACCGCGCTCAGCGCATCAGCAGGATCGAAATGCGGCGGTTGCGCGGGTCAGCCGGGTTCTCGCGGACCAGCGGCTCGCGATCGGCTACGCCCTCGATCTTGCGGAAGCGGCCTTCGGCAATGCCCTGGCGGAGCAGCGCCTGGCGGGTCGCCTCGGCGCGGCCGGCGGAGAGCGACCAGTTGTTGGCCCCGCCGCCGCGCCACGGCAGCGCATCGGTATGGCCGCGGACCGAAACGTCGCCGGGCTCGGGCGCGATCACCCCGCCGATGGCCTTGAGCAGCAGGGCGGCGTCGCTGGTCAGGACCGTGGTGCCCAGCTGGAACATGGCAAAATCGGCGTCGTCGACCAGATCGATCCGGATCCCTTCGGCCGTATCGACCATCCGCACCTGCTTGGCGATCCGGCCGGGCACCTTGCCTTCGGCCAGCTTGGCGGCGAGCCGCTGCTGCATCGATCTGACCCGCTCACCGCCCTCCTTGGGGCCGCCCTTGGTATCGCGCGGGATGGTGATGCCCTTGGTGCCGGTCTGGCCGGCGCGGTTGGGATAGTTGTCGACATCGGTGATCGAGGCACCGCCGAGCATGCCGTTGGAGCCGGCGCTTTCCTGCTTCAGCTTGACCAGGGTGGGCGTGAAGTAATCGGCCAGCCCCTTGCGCTGCTTTTCGTTGGTCGCGCCCAGCAGCCAGAGCAGCAGGAAGAAGGCCATCATTGCGGTGACGAAATCGGCATAGGCCACCTTCCAGGCGCCGCCGTGGTGCCCGGCGGCGACCACGGTGATCTTCTTGACGATGATCGGCGGGCCCTCAGCCTTGCTCTTCTTCGGCGCGACCATCGCTTAGCGCCCCCGCAGCGCGTCGAGCAATTCGGACAGGCCAGGGCGGAAATCGTGGCCGAGGCCAGAGCGTGCGCTTTCGACCACCAGCGGCTGCGGCCAGCCGTGGAGCGAAGCGATGATCACCTGTTTGACCGCGTGGAAGATCTGCTCGTCCGCTTCGAGCACCTGCTTGAGCCGCCCGGCCATCGGCGCGACCATGCCATAGGCCAGCAGCACCCCCAGGAAGGTCCCGACCAGCGCTGAGCCGATCATCCCGCCCAGGATTGCCGGGGGCTTGTCGATCGAGCCCATGGTTTTGACCACGCCGAGGACGGCCGCGACGATCCCCAGCGCGGGCAGGGCATCGGCCAGTCCCTGCAGCGCGTGCTGCGGTTCATGCATTTCGTGGAAATGGGTCTTCAGCGCATTGTCGATCACGTCCTCGACCGCGCGCACTTCGAGCGTCCCGGACGAGACCACGATCAGCGTCAGCGTATCGGCGATCACCGCGACCAGTTCCTTGTTGGCCAGCAGCCGCGGAAATTCGGCGAAAATCGCGGAATTGCCCGGATCGGTCACATGACTTTCCAGCGCCACCGGCCCTTCGGCGCGCAGCAGCTTCATCAGCTTGGTCACCAGCACGATCGCATCGACATGGTCCTGCTTGGTGTGGCGCGGGCCCTTGAACACCTTGGCAAAGCCGCCGCCGATGGCTTTGAGGCCGTGCAGCGAATTGCCGGTGACCAGCGCGCCGACCGCCGCGCCGCCGATGATCAGCATTTCGTGCGGCAAGGCTTCCAGCACAGGGCCAAGCGCTCCGCCAGTCAGGGCAAAGCCGCCAAAGACCATGACGATCAGGATGATGATGCCGATTACGGCGTACATGACGGTTTAGCCCCCTTCAGGAATACGGATCAGCGCAGCATCGCGAACAGGCTCATCCCCGCGAGGCGCGTGAAGGCGGCCTGGCTGGCTTCGAGCACGGTCATGATTTCCTGCAGCGCAGTGACGGTGGTGGCGAGATCGGCCCCACCGATGTCGGCTTCTTGTTCGGTGCGCTGCTCGCTGCGCTGGGTGCGGCGATCGCTGACCAGGTCGATCCAGTTCATCCGCCCGCCAACCACAGTCTGCGCGGTAGTGATCGATTCAAGACCGGCATCGAGCGCGCCCAGCGCATCACGCGCGCTCTGTGCCGGATCGGCGCTGCCGCCGGCCATGGCCAGGCCCAGCTCGCGCACCAGCGTGAACAGATTGGTCGGGCCGGCGGGGGCATTGAAGTTCAGGAATTCGGCCCGGTCACGCCGCGCAGCACGCTCTGCCCATCGCCCAGCGGCAGCTCACCGGCCTGCGCGGTGCCCGCATAGACCGGCAGGCGACGGCATCGAGGGTATAAGCTGCGCCGGTCGCCTCGCCGCCGAACAGTGCGTGGCCGGCGCTGTCGCGGCTGTTGGCCAGGCGGATCAGCTCGCCATAGATTTCCTTGATCTCCACCCCGATCCCGCCGCGCTGGCTGGTGGTCAGGGTGTCGCTGGCGGCCTGGACTGCCAGTTCCTTGATCCGGGTGACATAGGCGGAGAAATCGCTGAGCGCGCTGTCGGTCAGCGCCAGGTCTGAGCTGACCCGCGCGCCGGCGGCGGCGCTGATCTGGGCGAAGCTGCCTTCGCGCGAGAGCGAGCGGAGCTGCGCCGCGCCGACCGGATCGTCCGAGCCGCGCAGCAGGCGCTGGCCGGTGCCGACTGAGCCTTGCAGGCTTTCCGCCTGTTTGCGCAGGTCGCTCAGCGCGCGGCTGGAGCGTTCGTAGAAGGCGCTGGTGGTGATGGTGGTCATGGCGCGGGTTCCCTTGTCGCTCAGCGGATCGCCAGCAGGGTGTCGAACAGGTCGCTCGCCACCTGGATCACGCGGCCGCTGGCCTGAAAGGCTTGCTGGAAGCGGAGCAGGTTGGCGGCTTCGTCATCAAGGCTGACCCCGGCCTGCTCGGCCAGCGCAAGGCGGGCGGCCCCGGCGATCGAATCCAGCGCATCAGCCGTGGTGCGGCGGGCCGAGGCGGCGCTGGCGGCGCCGAACATCAGGCTATCGATCCGGTCGGTCACCCCGGCGCCGTCCAGCGCATTACGCAGCGCGGTAAGATTGGCCGGATCGCGGCTGCCGGCCCCGGCTCCGGCGGGGGCCGTGGCGAGGCCGGCGCCGCTGGTGAGGGCGAGGGTGATGCCGCCCGCGCCGCTGCCCGCGAACAGCGGCTGGCCGGGGCTGCCATCGAGCGCGACGCCACCCGCCTGGGCGGCATTGGCGGCGGTGACGAGGCTACCCGCGATGCCATCGAGTTCGGCCTTGCGATCACGCACGCCGACAAGACCCTGGGCCTGCCCGGCGAGCTGGCCCGAGCTGAGCGCCACGGCGCTGCCGGCCAGCGTGAAGCCGATCGTTCCGTCGGCGGCGGTGGTCATGGCGAAGGGCTGGGTGGTCCCGGCAGTCACCAGCACCGGCCCGCTGCTGCTGCCGATCCGCACGGTTACCGACTGGTCCGGGCCATAGCTGGTGCTGATCCCGACCTTGGTGGCGATCTGCTGCAGCAGCGTGTCGCGCCGGTCGAGCAGCATGGTCTGGTCGCTCGATCCGGTTGCGGCGCGGCTCAGCTGCAGGTTCACCCGCGCCAGTTCGGCGGCATAGGTGTTGACGTCCTGGGTCCCGGCCGTCGCGGCAAAGCGCAGCCCTTCGCCGAGCGTGTCGAGTGAGCCCGAAGCCAGGTTGAAACTGCGCGCGACGGTGCGGGCATCCTCCAGCGCACCAGCTCGTAGCGCGGGATCGACCGGATTGCTTTCCAGCCGCTGCAAGGCGCTTTCGAAGGCGGTCATCGCCGGGAACAGTCCCGATTGCTCCAGCGCGGCCTCGATATTCTCATAGCCGCCCAATTCTTCGGCGGCGCGGGCGGAATCGCTGCCGGTGCGGCGCACTTCGGCCTGCCGGAACAGGTCAGCGTTGCGGGTCACCCCGTCGATCCGCACGCCTGACAGGGTCAGGTCGGTCGGGGCCAGCCAGGTTCCGGCGCTGCCCACTTCGGAGACGCGCAGCGACCGGCGGACATAGCCTTCGGTCCCGGCGTTGGAGATGTTCTGGGCGGTCAGGTCGAGCGCGGCGCGCGAGGCACGTAGGCCCGAGAGGCCGATGTTGAACAGGTCACTGGCCATTGCTTGCCCCCTCGTTCGGGAGATGGCGGGCCAGTTGCGCCTCGATCTGGTTGGCCAGCCCCAGCGCGCCGCTCTGGGCGGTCACGTCGGCAAACTGGCTATCCTGCATCGAGCGGAAGGTATCGAGCCCCTGGCCGCCGATCAGGCTGTCACCGAACCCGGCTTGGCGCGCAGCGGCGAGCATCTGGCGCACGAAGATCGCCTCGAACGCCTTGGCTGCGCTGGCCAGCTTTTCGCGGTCAGTGCCGTGGCTGGCGGTGAGCGAGCCAGTGGCGAGGAGCGGCGCGGAAACCGGGGTCATATCACCACCATCTCGGCTTTCAGCGCCCCGGCCTGCTTGAGCGCCTCGAGGATCGCGACCAGGTCCGACGGGCTGGTGCCGAGCAAGTTGAGCGCATCGACCACCTTGGCGAGCGAG
>JACDQK010000129.1 GCA_015657645.1 Novosphingobium sp. | reverse complement strand
CCGGGCGCGACCTTTCTGCGCGCCGATGTGACCGATGAGGCCGACGTCGTCGCGCTGGTCAAGGCTGCGCAGGACTTGGCAGTGGGCGGATCGACTTCCTGTTCAACAACGCCGCCCCGGCGCTGCGCGACACCCCGGTCACGGCGTTCCCGCGGAGGAGATTGCCAGCGCCTCCATGGCGATCTTCGGAAGCGTTGTGCTGATGACCAAGCACGTCGCCGCCGTGATGCAAGCGCAGGGCGGCGGCTCCATCCTTAACAACGGCTCGACTGCGGCACATCGCGCCAACAGTTCGCCTTCCCTGTACAGCGCGCTGAAGGCAGCAGTCTGCCATTTCACCCGCTGCATGGCGCTTGAACTGGCCGATCACGGCATCCGCGTGAACACGGTTTCACCGGGGGCAATCCCCACACCGATCTTCCTGCAATCGCTGGGCATCCAGCCCGCCCACCAGGACCGCGCCCTCGCCGCGTTGCAGAGCGCCTTTGCGAAGGCCATGCCCATCGGCCGCGCCGGCACCGGCGATGATATCGCGGCGGCTGCCGTCTTTTTCGCCAGCGACGAGTCCTCCTATGTGACCGGGCAGGATCTGGTCGTCGACGGCGGCCTCACAGCCGGATTGTCCAACGCGGCCAAGCGGGGCCAGGCCGAAATGATGCGGACTGTCCTCGCCAACATCGGGAAATAGCGCCATGTCCGTATTCAGCCTGCTCGAACGCGGTGCGCAGCGCTGCGATGGCCGCCCGTTCGCAGTGTTTGATGGTGTGGAAACCAGCTATGCGGAAGCCCTCAGCCTAGCAAAGCAGATTGCTGCAGCGCTGGGATCCGCCGGCTTTGGGCTGGGCGACCACGCCGCTGTCCTGAGCCCCAATGATCCGGTCGCGTTCACCGCCGCGTTCGGCATTTTCGGGGCCGACATGGCCTATGTGCCGGCCAATCCGCATAACCCGCCTGCTGCGATCGCCAGTGCGCTCAACCTCGTCGATGTCCGTGTGCTGTTTTACCACAGCGCGATGGCAGCGGTGGTGGAAGAGATCCGCGCTGCTCTGCCCAAGGTGGCGCTGTTCGTGGCGCTGGATTCGCCATCCGGCGGTGATCCCACGCTGGACCAGTTCATCGCCGGGCATGATGCGTCTCCGCCGTGGGCCCGGGCCATGCTCGCCGACACAGCGTTTGTTGGCCAGACCGGCGGCACCACCGGTGAGCCCAAGGGTGTGCTGCTCAGCCACCGCGCCGTGTTCGCTTTCGTGGAAAAATTTCTCGCCGAAATGTCCTACCCGGCACCGGTGCTGCTCGCCGCCACGCCGCTTACGCATGCGGCGGGAATGCTCGCCATGCCGATTGTCGCGCAGGGTGGAACCATCGTCATGATGGCCCGGCCCGATTTGCCGCGTTTTCTTGATCTGATCGCCGAACGGCGGGTGACGACAACCTTCCTGCCGCCCACTGTGATCTATCGCCTGCTTGACTTGCCGGGTGCCGACACGCGTGATTTTTCCAGCCTGCGCCACTTCATCTATGGCGCGGCCCCCATGTCGGTAAGCCGATTGAAGCAGGCCCTCGCCTTGTTCGGCCCCGTCATGGCGCAATGCTATGGCCAGACCGAGTGCCATACATTCGTGACCTTCATGCGACCGGAAGATCATTTCATCGATGGCCGCCTGGCTGATGACGACCGACTGTCGGCCTGTGGGCGGCCCTCCATCGGCACACGGGTGGTTATCAAAGGCGAGGATGACAGCATCCTGCCAGTCGGCATCCCCGGCGAAATCTGCGTGCAGAGCGATCTGGCCATGACCGGCTATTACCGCAACGACAGCGCCACCGCCGAAGTGCTACGCGATGGCCTGATCCACACGGGTGATATCGGCTTCGTCGATGGCGATGGCTTCCTGCACATCGTTGATCGCAAGAAGGACCTCATCATCACTGGCGGCTTCAACGTCTATCCGGCCGAAGTCGAACAGGTCGTCAACGGCCATCCCGCCGTGGCCGATTGCGGCGTCATCGGCCTGCCCGATGCCGATTGGGGCGAAGCGGTGACGGTGGTGGTCGAACTCAGGCCCGGCGCCGCCGTTTCGGAACAGGAACTACTCGACTATTGCCGGCCCCGGCTCGGCGGCGTGAAAACGCCCAAGCACGTTGCCTTCTGGCCCGAACTACCTCGCAGCCCGGTCGGCAAGGTGCTGCGCAAGGAAATCCGTGCGCGGATCAGTGTGCCAACTTAGGATAACAAATTGGAGAGAGTGGCAGAGGGTGGTGTCAAAAGGATTGCACCGCTAGCGATGGAGTGGCGCGGCGGGTAGATTGCGGTCATGCCCCGTCCAGGCAAACCCGCCAATCCGTTCCGGTACTTTCATTCGTCACCCGAGGTCATCCGCCTCGTGGTGAGATGTATGTCCGCTTCCCGCTGTCGCGGCGGAACGTTGAGGACCTGCTGTTCGAGCGCGGCATAGACATTTGCCACGAGACGGTGCGGCTGTGGTGGAACCGGTCCGGTCCGCTGCTTGTTGCTGACATCCGCCGGCAGCGGGTGAGCAGGATGCGGGACAAGAAGGCAGCGCTAGCCATCATCAAGAAGGCGCTGAAGCGGCACGGCAAGGCTGAAACGATCACAACCGATCGCCTGCGCTCTTATGGCGCAACGCTGGACGAGCTGGGTAATCGCGACAAGCCCGAGATCGGGCGCTGGGCCAACAACAGGATGGAGAGCAGCCATCTGCCCTTCAGGCGTAGAGAGCGGGCGATGCTCAGGTTCAGGCAAATGAAGTCATTGCAGAAGTTCGCTTCGGTTCACGCCAGCATCCGCAATCACTTCAATCTCGACCGCCATCTCGTTGATCGAAAGACCTACAAGCAAAGCCGCTCAGTTGCCCCGGCTGAGTGCCAATCACTCGCTGCTTGAGGTGCGCCAGCTCAGCGCGGCACCTTGAAGTGTTTGGCGGTCACTTCACGGCTCTTTGTTGCCCACGAACTACTACAGACCGCCAAAGCATGGAAACGGCTGTCTTCAGATTTGCCGCATGGGTCACGCTTGTCCTCTAATAAGTTCGGCGCCGCGTTCAGCGATCATGATGGTAGGTGCATTGGTGTTGGCGGAAACGGGTTCTGGCATAACCGAGGCGTCTACCACGCGTAGTCCGGCAATGCCGCGAACCCGCAATTGCGGGTCGAGTACTGCGAGAGGATCGCCATCAGGTCCCATTCGGCAAGTGCCAACGGCGTGATAGCCGATGCCGCCGTGTGCCCGAACATAGGCTTCCCATTCAGTATCGCTTGTCGGCACCGGGTCAGGCCGCAGAGCGCCACTGACAAGGTTGGCCAAAGCTGGAGCCTGGCAGGCGCTCTCTACGATCTTAAGCCCTCTGACCAAGGTGTTCACATCGCTTTGGGCAAGCTGCAAACGATGGTCGATTATGGGCTTGTCTTCGGGATCGGCGCTGCGCAGGCGGATCTCACCGCGGCTTTGTGGGCGGGCGACGTGGAACCCCATCGAGGAAGCTGGGACCCTCCGGACGATGTTTGCGACTGCACATCTGCTCGCGGTAGACTTGCGCGAGATCCGCAAGGTCGAGACCGCGCTGCGCTCTCTAGTTGCTGGGATCGCGATCAAAGCGGACGGCATGGAGATCTCGCTGAAGCCTGAAGCCCTGAGCATCGAGACAGACGCCAACTGGGCCTGGACGCAACCGCTGCCGACGCGGCGACCCTTTCGAGAGGCTCGGATCAGGATCGACAACGATGCGACTGAAGGCAGAGCATCAAACGACCTGCTGACTCTGATGGCTGATGCCATGGAGGCTCAAAGCCTGGTGCTGGCATCACCCGAACTCAGCCTGGCCCAACTGGCCAAGCGGGAAGGGCGGTGCCGAACGCAGCTGACCCGGCTGCTGCGGCTCTCATGGATGAGCCCTAGAATTATCGATGCCATCGCTGATGGCACCCAGCCCAAAGGGCTGACACGCCGCGCCCTGCTAATTTGCGACATGCCGATCGAATGGGCCGAGCAGGAACGGCAGTTCGGCTTCGCGGCCTAAGCGACAATCAATCCAGCAAAACAAGGTGAAGCCGGGTTCTTTGGGACAGAGAATCCGGCATATTTTTGGCCTCAGCGGCAGGCCAGCCGGGAATCTCTGGCTTCACTCTGATTTTGATGAGCCGCCAAACCCCACGGAACTGCGCCATTCAGAGGGCGCAGGGTGCCCGGAGGCGAAAATCTGTTACCTCGAAAGACTGATTGGTGCGGTCGAGAAGACTCGAACTTCCACGGGCTTTCGCCCACAACGACCTCAACGTTGCGCGTCTACCAATTCCGCCACGACCGCTAAATCAACGGGGCGAAACGTGTCGCCCCGGGGGGGTAGGAGCGGGCCATTAGCAAAGGGTCCGGGGGGGCGCAAGCGCGGAAAGGGCTTGGGTGCCCGCGGCCATCTGTGCCGGGCCGGGACGTCCCATTCTGGGCGATTGCGGCTATGGTAAATCCGCCGTTTACCTTTGGCGATGATCGCCGCCCTGATCCTGGCCCTTGCTGCAAACGCGCCTGCACCCGCGCCGGAAATGCCGCGCGGGGTTCAGGCCGTGGCCGTGGCGACGGTCGAAATCATTGCATCGGCGCGCGGCACGGTCGAGGCCGGGCCGCAGGAGCCGCGCCGTCAGGTCCGGCGCAGCAGCACCGGGCAGACCATCGTCGAATTCGAGTAAGTCCTAGCTCGGCTTCCAGCCGAATTCGGCGCGCACGCCGGACTTGGGCACTGGCACCAGCGCCTCGCGAATCTCGGCGGTTTCACCGGGGGCGAGCACCCGCTTGGGTGAGCGGACGGCTTGGCTGAAGACGATCCGGCCACCCGGGTCGCGCAGCACGATCAGGATCTCCGGCACCGACCGCGCCGATTGCGAGGTGTTGGTGACCTTGCCATTGGCGCTGAAGTACCAGGTGCCGTTTGTCAGCTGATAGCGAGCCTGCTCACGCGCCAGGAATTCCAGCTTCAACCCCGGCTGGTCTTCGGCGAAGACCGGCTTTGAAAACGGCATCCAGCTCGGCAGGCCATACCAGGCAGTCGCGCCGATCGCGGCGATCGAGATCGTGGCGAACAGCACGGCCGCCATCATCCACATCTTGGCCGGGTTGCGGCGCGGGGCGAGCAGCGGCTGGTGATCGAACTGCGAGTTATCGTCATAGTCGCCATAGGCGCTGTGATAGACCGGTTCGGTATAGACCGGCGGAACCGGCACTTCGTCGTCGCGGCGCTCTTCCGGCTCGGCATAGGCCGGCGCGGCATCGACCGGGTCTTCAGTCGCGGGTTCAGGTTCCGATTCCGGTTCCGGCCCAGCGACCGGTTCGGGCTCTTCTGCCGAAGCTGAGGGTGCCGCCCAGTTCCAGCCGCTGGACGGCTGACTGGCCACTTCGGGTTGCGGCGCAGCGTCATCCGCCGCTTCAGCCTCAGGCTCTGGTTCGGGTTCCGGCGCGGGAGCAGCCGGTGGGGGCGCCGGGACAGGTTCCGGCACAGGGGCCGGAGCCGGTGCGGCCGCCGGGGGCGGGGTGATTTGCGGCCCGTCCTGGAACCAGTTGTGCTTGCACTTGGCGCAGCGCACAGTCCGGCCATCGACGCCGATCGCGCTGTCAGGCACGACATAGCGGGTGGAACAGGCGGGACAGGCGATGATCATCGTAGACCGTTAAGCATGGCCTAGCGCCGCGGGGCAAGCGCCAGCACGGTGAACGCCCACCGCATTGCCCTTTTTTCCACATTGATTGGTCGCTATAGCCGCCCGCGAAGCACCCTCTTGCCGGATTGACCTGAACCGCGATGATTCCCGGAACTCTGCGATGACCAGCGCTGCGCCGGGGAAATCGTGCATTTCGACAATGTCGGGCTGCGCTATGGCACCGATCGTGAGGTGCTGAGCGACGTCTCCTTCACGCTGTTCCCAGGCAGTTTCTACTTCCTGACCGGGGCGAGCGGTGCCGGAAAGACCTCGCTGCTCAAGCTGCTTTACCTCGCCCAGCGCCCTTCGCGCGGGATGATCCGGATGTTCGGCACCGATGCGATCACCCTGCCGCGCGACCGCCTGCCCGGTTTTCGCCGCCGGCTGGGGGTGGTGTTCCAGAACTTCCGGCTGGTCGAGCACCTTTCCGCCTTTGACAATGTCGCCCTGCCGCTGCGGGTGGCCGGCGTGGCCGAGCGCGAGCTGACCAAGCCGGTCACCGACATGCTCGAATGGGTTGGCCTGACCGAGCGGATGCACGCCCGCCCGGCCCAGCTTTCGGGCGGGGAGCAGCAGCGCGTCGCGATTGCCCGCGCGGTGATCGGCCGGCCCGAACTGCTGGTGGCCGACGAGCCGACCGGCAACGTCGATCCCGACATGGCGGTCAAGCTGCTGCGCCTGTTCGAAGCGCTCAACCGGCTGGGGACGACCGTGGTGGTCGCCACCCACGACGTTCACCTGCTGAAAAAGGTGCCGGATTCGCTGATCATGCGGCTCGACAAGGGGCGGCTGTCCGATCCAACCGGCGCGCTGCGCTATCCGCCGCGGCCGCAGCCGGTGCAGGGCTGAGCGGCATGGCGCTGAAACTTCCCCCCCTGGCCAGCATCTCGCTGGTGCGCGGTTTGCGCTCGCTCTCGGGCCTCAGCGATACCGAGCTGGTGCCGCAGTCGCGCCTGGCCGGACCGATGCCCTGGGTGATCGCGATCATGGTGGCGCTGACGGTGATTGCGGCGGGGGCGGGTCTGGCCGCCAGCAATGTCGCGCGCAATGCCGCCGATACCCTGGCGGGCGGGGTGACCGTGCAGATCGTCGAGGCCGATCCGACCGCGCGGCTGCGCCAGGCCGAGGCAGCGGCGCAGCGGCTCAATGCCATGCCGGGGATCGATGCCGCCACGGTCGTCAGCCAGGAAGAGGTTGAGCGGCTGATCGAGCCGTGGCTGGGCGGCATGGCGATCGACGGGCAGGAAATTCCGGTTCCGGCGATCGTCGACGTGCGGCTGCGTGACGAAGTGACGGGCGAAAAGCTGGGCGCGCTGCGGCGCACGGTGCGCGAAGTGGCGCCGACCGCGCGGGTCGATGCCCAGTCCACCTGGCTGCGGCCGGTGTTCGGCGCGATCGATTCGCTGCGGCTGCTGGCCCTCGCGCTGGTTAGCCTGCTGGCTGGTGCGCTGGCGGCGGTGGTGCTGCTGGCGGTGCGCAATGCGCTGGGCACCAATCGCGAGACGATCGAGATCGTCCACTTGCTCGGCGGGACCGATCAGCAGATCGCGCGCCTGTTCCAGCGCTCGGTCGGGTTCGATGCCGCCGGGGGCGGGGCGATCGGCCTTGGGCTGGGACTGGTCGCGGTGCTGCTGCTGGGACGGCAGTTTGCCGGGCTCGACGCCGGGCTGATCAGCGGCGGGCGCTCGGCTGGATCGACTGGCTGCTGCTGGCACTGGTACCGGTCGCGGGCGTGGGCCTGGCCATGCTGACCGCGCGCTGGACCGTGCTGCGCGCGCTGCGGCGGATGCTCTGACCATGGCCAGAACGCTTAGCCGCTTTGTGGGTTTCGTCGTCTTGGTGTGGGCGCTGGGCTTCGTGCTGTTCGCCGTCACCCTGCCGCAGCCGGCCGGGGAGCAGCGGACCGATGGCGTGGTCGTGCTGACCGGCGGGGCCGGGCGGATCGAGCGCGGGCTTGAGGCGATCAAGCGCGGCTGGTCGCGGCGCTTGCTGGTCTCGGGCGTGGACCGCACCGTCAAACCCTATGAATTCGCGATCGAATACCGCGTCCGCCCTTCGCGCATGGCCTGCTGCGTGACGCTGGGCTATCAGGCGATGGACACCCAGTCGAACGCGCTGGAGACCGCCGAATGGCTGCGGCGCGAGCGGATTGAGAGCATCCGGCTGGTGACCAGCGACTGGCACATGCGCCGCGCCCGGCTGGAGCTGGACCGCATGGCGCCCGCAGGGGTCACGATCGTGGCCGATGCCGTACCGACCCGGCCGAGCTTTTCGACGCTGTTTCGTGAGTACAACAAGTTGCTGGCGCGCAGTGTCGCTGCTGCGCTACGGCCGCAGTGACCTGCCATGATTGTTCTGCGCAACCTCCTTTTCTACCTCGCCTTCTATCTCGGTAGCCCGGCTTACGTGCTGCTGGCAGCGGCGCAGTATGGCCTGGGGATGGACCGGGCCTATCGGCTGACGGTGGAGCGTTGGTCGCGCTTTCACGCGGCAATTGCCCGCTATCTGCTGGGCATCAAGCTGGAGGTCGAAGGGCATATTCCCGCCGGCCCGATCCTGATCGCTATGAAGCACCAGTCGTTTTACGAGGCGATCTACGTCCCCGGCTTCTTCGACCGGCCGGCGGTCTTCGCCAAGGCCGAGCTGACGCGGATCCCGGTCTGGGGCAGGATCGGCCAGCGCTATGGCCTGATCGCCGTGCAGCGTGATCAGGGCGCCTCGGCGCTGCGCAAGATGCTGGCTGCGGCCAAGGCCTATAGCGCCGATGGCCGCCCGTTGGTGATCTTCCCCGAAGGCACCCGCGTGCCGTTCGGCCAGCGCGGTGAGCTGCAGGCCGGGTTCGCCGGGCTCTACAAGCTGCTCGGCCTGCCGGTCGTGCCGATCGCGGCCAACAGCGGCCCGCTTTACCACCGCTGGCTCAAGCGCCCCGGGACGGTGACTTACAAGATCGGCGAAACGATCCCGCCGGGCCTGCCGCGCGAAGAGATCGAGGCCCGCGTCCAGGACGCGATCAACGCGCTTAACGGCCCGGCCGCATGAGCGACCAGGCCCCGCGCTCCCCGCTCGACGTGTTGGGGCCGGGGCTGGTGACGGGCGCGGCGGATGACGATCCCTCGGGCGTCGGCACATACAGCCAGGTCGGCGCGCAGTTCGGCTATGGCATGGGCTGGGCGCTGGTCTTCGGCTTCCCGCTGCTCGCCGCGATCCAGGCGATCTGTGCGCGGATCGGGGCGACGACCGGGCGCGGCATCGCCCAGAACCTGCGCCGCCACTATCACCCAGCGCTGCTGCGGGCGGTGGTGATCCTGCTGCTAATCGCCAACATCATCAACCTGGGGGCCGATCTGGGCGCGATGGGCGCGGCGGTGGCGCTGCTGATCCCGGGGCCGGTGCTGGCCTATACCGTTGGCTTCGGTGTGGTCAGCGTGCTGGCCGAAGTGTTCCTCAGCTACAACAGCTATGCCCGCGCGCTGAAATGGGCGACGCTTTCGCTGTTTGCCTATGTCGGCGTGGTGCTGGTGGCCAATGTGCCGCTGGGCGAAGCCGCGCGCGGGCTGCTGGTGCCGCAGTTCACCTTCGACCGCGATCACGCCATGGCGCTGGTGGCGATCTTCGGGACGACGATCAGCCCCTACCTGTTCTTCTGGCAGGCTGGCCAGGAGGTGGAGGAACAGCACCGCCGCCACACCAAGCCGCTTCACATCAGCCCGCGCGATGCCGGGCCGGAGCTGCGCCGGATCCGGCTCGATACGCTGGTCGGCATGGGTTTCTCCCACATTGTCGCGCTGTGCATCGTGGTTGCCACGGCGGCGACGCTCCACGCCAATGGCGTGCGCGAGATTACCAGCGCGGCCCAGGCGGCCGAGGCGCTGCGCCCGATCGCCGGGGACCTGGCCTTCGCGCTGTTCGCCGTCGGGATCATCGGCACCGGGCTGCTCGCCGTGCCCGTCCTGGCCGGCAGCGCTGCCTATGCGGTCAGCGAGACTTTCGGCTGGACCGAAGGTTTGAACCGCAAGCCCAAGGAAGCAAAGGCTTTCTACGGCGTGATCGTGCTGGCAACGGCGGGCGGGATCGCGCTCAATTTCATCGGCATCGATCCGATGAAGGCGCTGTACTGGGCGGCTGTTGTCAACGGCCTGCTCGCCCCGCCGCTGATGACGGTCACCATGTTCATCGCCACCAACCCCAGCGTGATGGGCAAGCTGGTCCTGTCGCGGCGGCTGAAATTTGTCGGCTGGCTGGCGACCGCGGTGATGTGGGTAATCGCCGCAGTGTTCCTGCTGGTTTAACCCGCGTGGTCGCTGCGGCCGAAGTCAGGCCGGGCGTCATCCTGGCCCTCGGCGATGATCGAGCGGCGGATGTCGCGGGTGCGGGTGAACAGGTCGAACAGCGTATCGCCGTCACCCCAGCGGATCGCGCGCTGCAGCGCGGTCAGGTCCTCGCTGAAGCGCTGGAGCATCTCCAGCACGGCATCCTTGTTGGTCAGGAACACGTCGCGCCACATGGTCGGGTCCGACGCGGCGATGCGGGTGAAATCGCGGAAACCACCGGCGGAATATTTGATCACTTCGCTCTGGGTCACGCCCTCAAGATCAGAGGCCGTGCCGACGATGGTATAGGCGATCAGGTGCGGCAGGTGGCTGGTGACGGCCAGGACCAGGTCGTGGTGCTGGGCATCCATCAGCTCGACCTTGGCACCGAGTGCTTCCCAGAAGGCTGACAGAGCGGCAACCTTGGCCTGATCGGCGCCTTCGGGCGGGGTGATGATGCACCAGCGGTTATGGAACAGGCTGGCAAAGCCCGCATCCGGCCCGGAGCGCTCGGTCCCCGCCACCGGGTGGGCCGGGATCACGGCACGGCCGGGCAGGGCCTCAGTCAGGGCCGTGGCGACGCTCTGCTTGGACGAGCCGACATCGCTGACCACCGCTCCAGCCGGGATCGCCCCGGCGAGGTCAGCCGCCACTTCGCCAATCGCGCCGACCGGTACGCAGAAGATCACCAGATCGGCATTGGCGACCGCTTCGGCCCCGGTTTCGCAAACCGTGCCGACCAGCCCGCGTTCCGCCGCGCGGGAGCGGGTCGCGGGATCGCGGTCCCATCCGGTCGTGGCCACCCCTGGCAGGCGATCCTGCACTGCCAGGCCAATCGACCCGCCCAGCAGGCCGAGGCCGATGATCGCGACGCGTTCAAAGCTCATCGCGCCGCCTCCGCCATCTCGCGCAGCGCGGCGGCGATCGCATCCATCTGCTTGGCCGTGCCGATGGTGATGCGCAGCGCGTGGCCCAGCCCCTGGTTGGGCAACCAGCGGACGATGTAGCCGCGCTCGGCCAGCCCGCCGTAGGCCGCCTCGGCGCTCAACGCGCCTTCGAACAGGACCAGCACGAAATTGGCCTCGCTCGGCACGGCGCGCAGGCCGTGGTTGCCCAGGGCTTCGATCGCGGCTGCAAAGCGTGCGCGTTCGGCCCGGTTATGCTCGCGCGAGGCGGTGACGAAGGCCTGATCGCCCACCGCCGCCAGCGCCATGGCCTGGCCGCTGTTGGTGACGTTGAACGGCCCGCGAATGCGGTTGAGCGTGTCGATCAGGCCGG
>JACDQK010000128.1 GCA_015657645.1 Novosphingobium sp. | reverse complement strand
TCCGTACCCAGGCCGACCCGGGTCGGCAGAAACGGCAGGCCAAAGGCAGCGGCTTTGAGGCCCCACTGAAACATCCCTTCGTCCAGCTCGAGCACTTCGATCTGCCCAGCCTCGCGGGCCTTGCGGAACCATGGCTCCAGCGGGATCGCATCGAGCGAGACGAAGGCAAAGACCAGCTTCTTTACCTTGCCGGCGGCGCAGAGCATCCCGACATCGGCGCCGCCATAGGCGACCACGGTCAGGTCCTTGAGGTCGGAACGCAGGATTTCGCGCACCACGGCCATCGGCTTGCGCCGCGGCCCCCAGCCGCCGATCCCCAGCGTCATGCCGTCGCTCAGCTGCCCGACAATCTCTGCCGGGGTCATGCGTTTGTCCAACATTGTCATTCCGCTGCCGCCTGTTGTTCTTTCATCGCCTTCTGCCAGGCCCATTCATGGCCCCAGATGCTGATCCCCTTATGCCGGGTGACTTCCCAAGTGGCCGGATCGATCACTAGGCTGTCGCAGCCGATTTCAAGATCGAAGCCGCCCGGCGTCTGGACGTAGAAGCCCACCGTCTCATCGTTGATGTGCTGGCCCAGCGAGGCGCTCTCGGCATAGCCCAGCGCCTTCATTCGGTCATAGGCCTTGCCGACCTCGACCAGGCTGGGCAGTTCCAGCATCAGGTGCACGCAGCCCGAAGGCGGGATCGGTCCCTCGCCCAGCGCGACTGAATGGTGGCGACCATTGTCGGCGTGGAGGAAGGCGAACCCCATGCCAGGATCGTCTGCACCGCCACTGCCAAAGAAGAACCTCGGCATGTCGGTCTCATGAAAGCCGACGACGTCCCGATAGAAGCGGACGCACTCATCGAAGTTAGGGGCCGAGAAAACGGCGTGGCCCATGCCCATATCGCCGGTCACAAAGGCTGGAATGCCCAGTGGCGAGACGAACGGCGCTTCGACGACGCTGTCGCCACAATAAAATTCAAGGCCATTGCCAGCCGGATCGCTGGTGCAGAAGAACCGGTCGACGCCGCGCAGCTCCGCGGCTTCGGGCAAACCGCTCACAACAGGACGACCACTGGCAGCAATCGCGGCAGCGAGTGCCTCCAGCGCTTCGGCGCTATCTACTTGATAGGCAGCTGCGAGAAACTTCTCCGCCGCGCCTGGCACGATCCGAAAGCGGAACGGGCGTTCGTCTATCCGATAGAGCTGTGCGCCATCGTTTGCGTCGGGCGCGCGCATCACGCCTGCGACCTGGGTCAGAAAATGATCCCACCGCTGCAGCTGCGCTGTCTGGATGACGACATAGCCAAGTGCCCTGATGCCCATGGCCATCAATGTCCTTTCACTAGGTCGAGGAAGTAAGGGCGTTCACCCCCACCATCGACGTTGATTCTTGCACCGCTGACCCAGGCGGCAAGCGGAGAGCAAAGCCACAATACGGCCCCGGCCAGATCATCACCTGTCCCCATGCGCTGCAGCGGCATTGAACGGCCTACTGCCGCCTGCGCCGCCGCATCACCGTATGTTGCCTCGGCACTTTCTGTCTGCATCAACCCGGCGATGATGGCGTTGACGCGAATCCCGGACGGACCCCACTCCTGCGCCAGGCTTTGGGTCAGGTTCAACAACCCGGCCTTGGCGGCGCCATAGATCGCGGTGCCGGGCGAAGGGCGGATCCCGGAAACGCTGGCAATGTTCACTACCGAGCCCCCGCCGGCCGCGACCATGTGCGCGTGCGCGGCCTGGGCCAGGTAAAGCGGGGCGACCAGGTTGAGCTTTAGGATCGCATCGACAAAGCGCGGGCTGGCCTGCTCAGCCGCCGCAGCGGGCGAGCCACCGGCGTTGTTGATGAGGATGTCGAACCGGCCATGTTCGGCGGCAATGCTGTCAACCAGTGCGCGGGCCGCCTCAGGATCGCGGATGTCGGCAGCAGCAAAGGAGACACCGTCCGGCAAGCTTTCCGGCGCATTGCGGGCACAGGCGACGACCGTGCAACCAGCCTCGGCCAACCGCGCGGAGACCGCCCGGCCCAACCCGCGCGTTCCGCCAGTGACCAGGGCGACTTTCCCTGTCAGGTCGATGTTCGCTACCTGCGTCAAGCCAGCAATTCTCCCCAATGATCCGCTTCAGTGAATCGCGGCACCAACTCTGCGTTGAATCCGCAATATCGGAAGTCAAACGGCTTTTCAATTGACGATTTGCGTATCAAACGTTAGAAAATTTTACGAAGCCCGCTTTTCAAGGGGCTGAGTCGAAGCAAGCAAGAGGAATCCGGGAGATGGCCACCGCAGCCCTGCAGGCCGAGCACTCAAGCTCGGTGCCGACCAGCGAAGAATTGATCAGCCGCGCGCGCGCCATGATCCCGGTCCTCAAGGCCCGGGCGCGCGATTGCGTGCGCAATCGGAATGTTCCAGCCGAGACTATTGCCGAGATGCAGGCAGCGGGCTTTTTCAAGATCGTCCAGCCCAAGCGTTGGGGCGGTTACGAGATGCATCCCAATGTATTCTTCGAAGTGCAGAAAGCGCTGGCCGAAGGCTGCATGTCGACTGGCTGGATGTACGGCGTGGTCGGTTGCCATCCCTATGAGCTGGCGCTGTTCCACGACAAGGCGCAGGAAGAAGTCTGGGGCGGCAACCCGGATATGCTGGTTTCCTCCACCTATCAGCCCGTCGGCAAGGTCACCCATGTCGAAGGCGGCTTCCGCCTGTCGGGCCGCTGGGGTTTCTCGACCGGATCGACCCATTGCGGCTGGGTTCTCCTGGGCGCGTTCTGCCCGCCCAAGGACGACGGCACGCCGGCCGAGATGCGCACCTTCCTGCTGCCGCGTAGCGACTATGCGATCGACGAGGATGCCTGGCACGTCTTTGGCCTGCAGGGTACTGGCAGCCATGACATCATCGTCGATGACGTGTTTGTGCCTGACTACCGTACGCACCGCTCGATCGACGGGTTCCTGTGCAAGAACCCCGGTCAGGAAGTGAATACAGGTCCGCTTTATCGCCTGCCCTGGGCGCAGGTTTTTGTCCGTTCGGTCTCAACCGCCGCCTTTGGCGGTGCGCAGGCAGCGATCAATGCAGCGCTGGATATCATGCAGAGCCGGATTTCGACCAACACTGGCAAGGCATCGAAGGACGATCCGATCCTGCACTCCGCGATCGCTCGCGCGATCGCCGAAAAGCGCGAGATGGAAATGACCCTGCGGCTCACGTTCGACGACCTGATGGGCTATGCCGAGCGCAGCGAAGACATCCCGATGGAAAAGCGGGCGTTCTATACCTATCAGTCCGCAACGGTCGTTCGCCGCCTGGCGAGCCTGATCGACGATGTGGTGCAACTGTTCGGTGGCCGCGCGATCTATACCAGCAGCGAGATCATCCAGCCCTGGCTCGATCTCCATGCCGGCCGTGCCCATGTTGCCAACGATCCCGGCAACCGCACCAGCGATGCCGTCAACGCCATGCTGGGCCAGACCCCGCTGAACCCCTTCCTGTAAGGAGCACCACATGACTGGACTGGCTGAAGCGACTTACGCGGTCGATGGCGGTTACCAGATCCACCTCAAGTCGGCGGGCGAAGGTCCGGTGGTGGTATTCGTCCACGGCAGTGGACCCGGGGCCTCGGGCGCGTCTAACTTCCGCCAGAACTGGCCAGCCTTCGTGGCGGCCGGCTACCAGGTGATCCTGCCCGACCTGATCGGCTATGGCGCCTCGTCGAAGCCTGAAGGGATCGACTATACGCTCCAGCTGTTCACCGACACGCTTTACCAGGCACTGCGCGCGCACGGGATCGAGCGGGCAGTGTTGGTCGGCAATTCGCTGGGCGGCGGGGTGGCGATTCAGCTGACGCTGGACCATCCGGAGTTTACCGAGCGGCTAATCCTGATGGCACCGGGATGCATCGAAGAGCAGGCCGAATACTTCAAGATGCCCGGCATCACGAAGATGGTCTCCAACTTCGGCGGACCGGACTTCAATCTTGAAGAGCAGCGCCGCCTGATCGGCAACCTGGTCCATCCGGATTTTGCATCGCAGATACCTGATGCCCTGGTCGAGGAGCGGTTCGCCGTCGCCCGGACCCAGCCCAAGGACGTGCTGATGCGGATGCGCACGCCCAACCTTGGCCCGCTGGTGGGCGATCTGAAGGTGCCGATCTTCGTGCTGTGGGGACTGAACGACGAATTTTGCCCGGAAAGCGGCGCGCGGCATTTCCTTGATCGTTGCGACGACGCCCGCTGCATGACCTTCACCCGCACCGGGCACTGGGTCCAGGTGGAACGGGCCGAAGAATTCAACCGCTACAGCCTGGAGTTCCTGCGTGGCTGACGGCTATCCGCTGATCCCGGAGGAATTGCCCGCGCAATTCCGCGCGGCGATGCGGCGATTGGCGGCCTCGGTTGCGGTGGTGGCGGCGAAGGGCGAAACCGGCCCGGTCGGCATGGCGGCCACTTCGGTCACTTCGCTGACGATCGATCCGCCGGCCGTTCTGATCTGCGTAAACCGCTCGACGCTGCTCCATGGACTACTCGTGCCGACTGCGGGCCTGTCGGTGAACCTGCTTTCCCGCGACCAGCAAGACGTTTCAGCCGCCTTCGGTGGCGGCGTGCCGCAGGAAGAGCGGTTCCGGATCGGTGACTGGCGCGAAGGCTTCAACGGCCTGCCCGAACTGGCCGGGGCCCAGGCCAACCTTAGCTGCGTGATCGATGCCATGCTGGCCTACGGCACCCACTCGATCGTTATTGCCCGCGTGTTGCGGGCTACGGTCAGCGATACGGTTACGCCCCTGATCTACCAGGACGGAGCTTACCTGTGACCGACAGCCGCAACGACCGTCTGGCCAGCGAGCTTTACGAGGCCCTCCGCGGTCGCCACGTCGTCAGCCCGCTGATCGAGCGCTATCCCGACCTGACCATCGACGATGCCTATGCCATCTCGCTGGGTTTCCTGGCCCGCCGCCGCCAGGATGGTGAGCGCGTTGTCGGCAAGAAGATCGGCGTTACCAGCAAGGCAGTGCAGGACATGCTGGGCGTGCACCAGCCCGATTTCGGCTTCCTGACCGACTGGATGCGGACCGGCGAGGAAATAGACATCGACGGCAAGGCGCTGATCGCCCCGCGCGCCGAGGCGGAGATCGCCTTTGTACTCAAGGACAGCCTCAACGGCCCCGGCATCACTGCCGCCGATGTGATGGCGGCGACCGACTATATCGCCCCCTGCTTCGAGATCGTCGATAGCCGCATCCGTGATTGGAAAATCGGGATCGTCGATACGGTAGCCGACAACGCCTCTTGCGGGGTCTTCGTGCTGGGTGAAGCCAAGGTCGATCCGCGCCAGCATGACCTGCCTGCCCTGCATGTGACCGTCACCAAAAACGGCCCCGCGCTGTCGGAAGGCTATGGCAGTGCGGTGCAGGGAGATCCGGCGCAGGCGGTGGCCTGGCTCGCCAATACGCTTGGCGCCTATGGCGTCACGCTCGATGCCGGGGACGTGATCCTGTCTGGCAGCCTTGTCCCGCTTGAACCGGCGGTAAAGGGCGATGTCTTTGAAATGACCCTGCACGGCATCGGCACGTGCACGGCCCGGTTTGTCTAAGGAACTGTAATGGCACGCGTGAAGGCCGCAATCATCGGCTCGGGCAATATCGGCACCGACCTGATGATGAAGATGATCAAGTATCCCCAGAATATGGAACTGGCGGCAGTCGTAGGGATCGATCCGGATTCCGAAGGCCTTGCCCTGGCGCGCCAGCACGGCATTGCCACCACGCATGAGGGGATCGAGGGGCTGAAGAAGCTGCCCTGCTACGCCGAAATCGGCATCGCCTTCGATGCGACCAGCGCTTATGCCCACAAGGCCCATGACGAGGCGCTGCGCGCCGACGGGATTCAGGTGGTCGACCTGACCCCGGCCGCGATCGGGCCCTTCACCGTACCGCCGGTGAACATGAGCCAGCATCTCGACCAGCCCAACGTCAACATGGTGACCTGCGGCGGCCAGGCGACGATCCCGATGGTTGCTGCCGTGGCGCGCGTTTCGGACAAGCTCCACTACGCCGAGATTGTTGCCTCGGTCTCCTCGCGCTCAGCCGGTCCCGGCACCCGCGCCAATATTGACGAGTTTACCCGCACCACGGCCCGCGCGATCGAAGTGGTTGGCGGCGCGACCAAGGGCAAGGCGATCATCATCCTCAACCCGGCCGAACCGCCGATGATCATGCGCGACACGGTGTTCACCTTGTCAGAAGGCGGCAGCGAGGACGCGATCCGCCGCTCGGTCGAAGACATGGTCGCCGAAGTGCAGAAGTACGTTCCCGGCTATCGGCTCAAGCAGGAAGTCCAGTTCGAGCGCTTTGGCGACAACAACAAGCTGAAGATCCCCGGGATGGGCGAATTCACCGGCATCAAGTCGATGATCATGCTCGAGGTCGAGGGGGCGGGTGATTACCTGCCCAGTTATTCCGGCAATCTCGACATCATGACCGCCGCGGCCAAGGCCACCGGCGAGCTCCTCGCGGCGCGGAGGATGGCACAATGAGCAAGTTCAACGTCGAAGCGGGCGACAAGCTCTATATCCAGGACGTGACCCTGCGCGATGGCATGCATGCCGTCCGCCACATGTATGGGATCGATCATGTCCGCGCGATTGCCGCGGCGATCGAGGCATCGGGAGTCGATGCAATCGAAGTCGCGCACGGCGACGGCCTGTCGGGCGCCAGCTTCAATTACGGCTTCGGTGCGCATACCGATTGGGAATGGCTGGAAGCCGTGGCCGACGTGCTCGACAAGTGCGTCCTGACCACCCTGATCCTGCCCGGCGTGGGCACGGTGGAGGAACTGCGCCGCGCCTATGATATCGGCGTCCGCTCGGTCCGGGTTGCGACCCATTGCACCGAGGCGGATGTCAGCAAGCAGCATATCGGCATCGCCCGCGATCTGGGCATGGACGTGGCCGGTTTCCTGATGATGAGTCACATGATCGAGCCAGATCATCTGGCCAGCCAGGCGTTGCTGATGGAAAGCTATGGCGCACAATGCGTCTATGTCACCGACAGCGGCGGCGCGCTCGATATGGACGGCGTGCGCGCGCGGTTCGAGGCCTATGATCGGGTGCTGAAGCCCGAAACTCAGCGCGGCATGCACGCCCATCACAACCTTTCGCTCGGCGTCGCCAACTCGATCGTCGCGGCGCAGTGCGGCGCCGTCCGCATCGACGCGTCACTGACCGGCATGGGCGCCGGCGCTGGTAACGCCCCGCTCGAGGTTTTCGTGGCGGCGGTCGATCGCAAAGGCTGGAACCATGGCTGCGACGTCAGCCTGCTGATGGACGCCGCTGAAGACCTGGTCCGCCCGTTGCAGGACCGCCCGGTGCGGGTTGATCGCGAAACACTCAGCCTGGGTTACGCCGGGGTCTATTCCAGTTTCCTGCGCCACGCAGAGAAGGCCAGCGAAACCTACGGGATCGACACCCGCGAAATCCTGCTCGAGCTTGGCCGCCGCAAGATGGTGGGCGGGCAGGAAGACATGATCGTCGATGTCGCGCTCGATATGGTAAAGGCCCAAAAGAGCACTGCACATGGCTGAGATTTCGTTGCACCGCCCCTACCCCTCAGCCGAAGTCCCGGCCTGGGATTTCGAGACGGATGTAGCGATCATCGGCTTTGGCGCCACCGGGGCCAGCGCGGCGATCGAAGCGGCCGATGCCGGCGCCAGGGTCATGCTGTTTGAGCGCAACTCGGGCAGCGGCGGGGCATCGGGCCTGTCGGGCGGAGAGATCTACATTGGCGGCGGCGGTGGCACCGATGCCCAGCGCGCGGCCGGGTTCGAAGATACGACCGAAGACTTCACGGCCTATCTCAAGCTGGCTGGTGGCCCCTGCGTCGATGAGGCCAAGTGCGAAGTCTATGGGCGCGAGGCACTGAACCACTATGCCTGGCTCAAGGCCCAGGGCGTGCCCTATCGCGGCAATTACCTGCCCGGGAAGCACATCGAACCAACCGACGATTCAACCCTGATCTGGTCGGGCAGCGAGGCCGCGGCACCGTTCTGTGACCAGGCCAAGCCGGCGCCGCGCGGCCACGTTATCCAGCACATGGGCTGGGGCGGCGGGCGTCCACTGGTCGACGTGCTCGAAACCAGCGCCCGCGCGAAGGGCGTGCAGGTGGTTACCGATGCACGCGCGCTTGCCCTGGTCGAGGACGGCGGCCGGATCGTTGGCGTGATTGTCCGCATCGACAACCAGCCGCGCTTTGTGAAGGCCTCCAAGGGCGTGATCCTGGCGACCGGCGGCTTCGTGTTCAACGAGACGATGCGCCGCAAGCACTGCCCCGACACCTTCAAGCTCAACGACCCGATCGGCGACAAGGACGATGGTTCGGGTATCGAGCTGGGCATCGGCGCGGGCGGCGATGCGATCCACATGGACCAGTTCTTCACCACCTGCCCCTGGACCATGCCCGAAAGCCACGCCTACGGGGTGTTCGTCAACACCAAGGGTCAGCGCTTCATCAACGAGGATTGTTATCACGGCCGGGTCAGCCGCTGCGCGGTCGATCAGCCCGGCGGTAAGGTCTACCTGCTGCTTGATAACGCCCATTTCGTCCAGCCGATGGACTTTGCCCGGATGCGCATCGCCGGGACCGGCGAGACCTGGGACGAGGTCGAGGCCGAGTTGGAGCTGCCGGAAGGCACGCTCAGCGCAACCATGACGGTTTACAATGCGCACGCGCGCGAAGGCCGCGACCCGCTGTTCGACAAGCGCCCGCCGATCCTCACGCCGCTCGACCAGGGTCCGTTCATTGCGCTCGAACTCGATTTCCATGACAGCTATTTCAGCTTCTTCACGCTTGGCGGATTGAAGACGTCAGCCGATGCGGAAGTCATGGACCGGGCCGGAAAGCCAGTCCCGGGCCTGTTCGCGGCCGGCCGCTGCACTTCGGGTCTGCCAGCCTGGGGACATGGCTATTCTTCGGGCCTCAGCCTGGCCGACTGCACCTTCTTTGGCCGCCAAGCGGGACGCAAGGCGGCCGGTGCCTGAACGAATTGCCGAGCGCCTGCGAGCCCTTGAGGACCGCGAGGCAATCCGCGACCTGATCGCCCGTTATGGACCGTTAGCTGATGCCGGCGATGCCGAGGCAGTTGCTGCGCTGTGGAGCGAGGACGGCAGCTATGCCGTGGGCGGGATGGGCGAGGCCTGCGGCCGTGCTGCCATTGCCGCACTGATCAGCGGCCCATTGCACCAGTCATTGCTGACCGACGGCTGTGCCCATGTCCTGACCAGCCCGGCGATCGATCTGGATGGTGACAGCGCACTTGCCCGTTGCCACAGCGTGGTGTTGCGGCACGACGACGGTGAATGGATTCCGGTCAGGGCTTCGGCCAATCGCTGGCTGCTGCGCCGGGGGCCTGACGGCTGGCGCGTCTTACGCCGTGAGAACGCCCTGCTGAATGGCAGCGCGGCCGCCCGCGCCCTGCTTAGCTGACCAGCTGCCCCCCATCGACCACCAGCACCGTCCCAGTCGCCTTGCGGGCCTTGTCCGAGGCGAGAAAGGCCACGGCCTCGGCAATGTCTTCGGGATCGCAGCTACCGTCGACCAGCTTGGGCATGCCGCGCATCACCATCGGCCAGTCGATATCGCCCTCGGGCGGGGCCTGTTTGGTCATCGGCGTGTTGACGTGCCCCGGGCAGACCGCATTGATCCGCACACCCTTGGGCGCATATTCGGCCGCCAGCGCGGTCGTCATGCCGACCACCGCATGCTTTGAGGCACAATATGCGGCGGTGTAGATCATGCCGCGCAGGCCCGATGTCGAGCCGATATTGACGATGTTGCCATTTGACTTGACCAGGTGCGGCAGAGCAGCTTGGCTCAGCACGAAGACGCTGGTGGTGTTGATCCGCAGGATCTTCTCGAAATCCTCGACGGCAAAAGTCTCGGTCGGCGCCCACTTGAGCATCCCGGCAACGTTGCACAGCACGTCAAGGCCGCCCTCGGCAGCCGTGGCAACGAGCGCCCGGCAGGAGGCGTGGTCCTCGGCATCGTAGACAACGGGCGTGGCCGCGGCGCCAATCAGCGCGGCTGTCTCGGCCAGTCCAGCTGCATTGACGTCCCCGATGATTACCTGCGCACCCTCGTTGGCAAACAGCACTGCGGTCGCCCGGCCAATCCCCGATGCAGCGCCCGTCACCAGCACTCGCTTGCCTGCAAACCGCATTGCCTGTCTCCTTATCCGAAGTTCTCGGGTGCATCGCCCATCACAGCAACGGTCGGCCGCCCTTCCCCATCCACGCTATGGATCAGGCATGAAAGCCGGCGCGAGCGCGTCTCGGCGATCCACCAGCGTCCGCCCTGCTTCACGTAGACGTCGTCATACTCCACCCCCATCTGGGTGAGCATCTGGCTGGCCAGATTGATGTTGTGGAACAGCAGCGACCATTGCCCGGTGGCGCGGTCTTCGCCTGCGAAGGCAATTACCCCGTTGGCTCCATGGTGAATGTCAAAGATCCCGGGCGCGCAGCCCATCTCTGCATAGACCGCCACGAACGCTTCGCGATCAGCAAAGGCTGGGAAGCCGTCATAGGCAATGACGGCCCCCACCGGCAGCAGGCAATCGCGCACCGCCTCCGGGTCCTTCGTATCGCAGGCGCGCAGGTAGCGGGCCTTGAGGTCCCGGATCGCCCGGTCATCCTCAAGGCGCTGCAACCGCTGCTCCAGCGTCATACCTCGCGTTCCTGCCTAGAACTTCAGGCCAACGCTTACGCCGTAGGTGCGCGGTTCAGGGAAGTAACCCAGCAGGATCCCCCCGAAGCCCGGGCCGAAGTCGATGAAGTTCGAAGGGTCGGCTTCCTTGGTCAGGTTGCGCACAAAGCCGGAAACCTCGGCCGTAACCCCGCCCAATTTGACATCGGCCACGCTGGCCCGCAGGTTGACGATAGTCCGGCCTTTCGAGAGGCTGGTATTGGCGTTCTGGTCAGAACGGGTCGGCGTGACCAGCGCATAGGGGAAGGTATAGTACTTCGAGACGTAGTTGAGATCGCCGTAGAAGTTCAGCTTACCCCAGTCACCGCTCAGCGCTTCCCAGTCAAAACCGATGGATGCCATAGTCTTGGGTGCGTGCGGGAAGGCGCGGTTGGCCGAGACATCGACGCCGCCGTCGATAAAGCTCTTGTACTTGGGATCGAGGATCGCGAGCGAACCGTTGATCGTCAGGCTATCGACCGGGCGCAGAACTGTCTCGAACTCCAAGCCCTGGATCCGG